>CAZORS010000167.1:0-12471 GCA_964582025.1 uncultured Pirellulaceae bacterium
TATCTTGCCCTGAAGTACATCGGATCGCTACCGGTTCGGAGAACCGAGCGACATTGGCTACCGTTCGTACTTGCGCTTCGTCAACGTCCAAGCAGGGAGCCACTTTTGGCCGCCAGCGTTCATTTGGAAGTCGCTGATGAGCCGCTTTTCCATATCAAGCAGATGACCGGCGCCGTAAAAGATCGCAATCTTCTTCTTGCCCGCAGCCAATTCTCGCTTGAGGACTTCCATGCATTTGGCGTTGCGGTGATTAATGATGGTTGATCCGTTCTTGCCTTCGAACATTGCCAAGCCGGCTTCCATGTCAATCATCTGCTGAGCCATCACACGACGCATCCGCAAAGATTTGTCGCTGGAGAACAGTGCCATGATCATTCCAGCAGTCCCGGTGTCTTTTCCGGAAGCTTGCATCGCCATGCTTTGCCCCATCGCTTTCAATGCGTAACCGCCGATGCTCTCTTCATTCTCTGACATGCTTTCGCCGAATTCAGTTGGCGTCATGTCTGCGTGAACAAAGTTGTCTTTTGTGTAGTCAATCTTCTCGAGCTGAAATTCCAGATCCAAAAGATTCTTCAATCCCTTCTGAATTCCGCCCACTGGATTCAAAGAAATGCTTCCGTCGTCAACGCGACCACCCTTTGGAATCACGGTCCCTTCCGGGGCAACCAACTCATACAGCAACGACTCATACTTTTCGAACTGCTTGTTGAGCGATTTGTAGTACTCTTTTTCGCCAACGTGAACCGCTCCAATCAAATCCACGATCACGGTCTCGCCGTCCTTGTTCTTCATTTGATAGCGAACGACGCTGGTTTCCATCGCCACGGGCCGCCCTTTTTGATCGCGCCGAATTCGCAAGAAGCGAGCGTTTGGCGAAGCCACTTTCGTCTTTGCTTCAACCTTCTCCTTTTCGCCAACCTGTTTTTTGGTTGCTTGCTGAGCATTAACAACCAAGTGTTGAACGAAAAAAGCTGCGATGAGAGAAACGCAGAAACCAATGCGAGAAGAAACCGGCTTTGACATAATGGAACCAGAAATTGAGAAATTGAATCGAGCAGTCTAGTTTAGATACCCGAAACTATACCATTTGTTTCACAATCAGGCAGGCTGAACCAATTCTGGCTTGGAAATCGCAACTTCATTCCCGCGTGACAGGAAAACGGAAGCCGGCCTTTTCGCCATTGCCTTGACAAATTGCGAGCCAAACAAACGCTCCACATCGCAGTCAAACTTCGCTTGAGCGACATCCCAGATGATCCATTCTGGCGTCGACAATCGCGATCGCCAAATGCCTTTTTCATTGACCACGTAGCGGTCTGCGTGCCGCAAAACATACTCAAGTTTTGTGTCTGGACGAATCTCTTTTACGCGACTGCGGCCACGGATTCTAATATCGTTCAAACGTTCCCGAACTTTCCAAAGGTACTGCAAGTCTGGCGGACGGTTCACTGGAACCTTGGCTTTCTTCATCTCCATCGGCATGTGCGTTATCTCGCACTTCGTCAATTTATTCATCAGCCAAGCCGCCATCGAACGTTGCACGTATTGCTTCAAAAAGAAAGTGCCAAATCGATAGCCGTCAGCATGTGGTTCGCGGACGTAGAGTTGCAGTCCGAGGGAGGCAAAATCTCGAGTCAGTGGCAGACCTTTGAATCTAACCTTACGGACCGTTTTGGACACAAGACTTATGTGCCCTTTGCCTTGATAGAGATCTGGCTCAAGACCTTTGGGAGTGATCCTTTTCAGCAGCTTGGCATCGGCTTCGAAATTAATCAAAACCATTTCAGAAAATCGGGCCTTGAAGTGCGCCTTCACAGGTTCCTGAGCAATTGGCTGCTCTTTCGCAGGAACGCGTTTTGCCCGTTTAGAGAGCCTTGGCTTCCTGGTTGTTCTGGCAGTGCCAGACTGATTGTGGTTCGTAGACTGCATCGCTCACCCCATCGGTTGCTTACATCTTCAATTCCGTATCAAGTTAAACCCCGTCTCCATTTCCAATGTTCCGTAGCGTGTTGCCTAAACACAGCTTTAGTCTACTTCTTATTGTGACTGCTTGCGAGAAAGAAGTTGTTGCGACAGCATTTCACGGCTCTCACCACCATTAAGCACCGAATACCCGGCTCCAGAAAGCGGGAAGTCGCCAAAGATCTTTTCCAACTTAATCTTTTTTGTTTCCGTAGATCCACGACTTAGTGCCTTGGTCGCGATTGCTTCTGCAAGCATTCGAGCTCGCACCTCCAGCATTTGTGCTGGTCGCTTTCGATACCTCGAATCCAACACTTTGGTTTCATCTTTCATTGGCTTCGCAAGCAACTTTATGCAAGTCGCCGAAGCATTATCCGAATCTTCGCTCGCCAAGACGGAAAGGACGTCGAGAAATTTTAGCTTTTCAGAAACTGAAAATGAATCGTAGCTAGCCGCCAACCGTTCGATTAAAACCGGGTTTTGAGTTTGGAAGATCAAATTCCATTTAAGATCAGAGGGAAGCCGTTCGCGCACTGATTCCTTTTCGATCCAGTTTGCCGCCGCCACTTCAATGATCGATCGATAGGAACCGGTGCGGACAATATGGCTGTTGTCCGGATTGGAGATAAAATTTACTGCTTCCAATATTTCCACATCCTTAAACAGCGGCTCCAAAGACGAACTCTCAGAGTGTTTTTTCGCTGCAAGGTCGGCTAGAAACAGATACGCGACGGTGAGAACGCTTGCCGATGCCGTGTAGTGCCGGTCAGGAACGAGCGTCATTCTGGCGGAATTTTTCAACGCCGTTGCTGACAATTCTGACTTGAATCCATAGTCTTCAAATATCGATGGGATGCTGTCACACATCTCAAGGAACAGTTCACGGTGAGAAACATCGTCGTTGCCCGCAAACGCACTGAAGTGCGGCCAAGCCTCGAACTGCGCAAGATTCTTAGCGGTTGTATCGGGATCAAGAAATTGCTTTGAAACGCGCTCTCTTTTCCGTCGAACGATTCTCTGTCTTAAAATTTGACAACGATCGTGTATCTCCAAGCTGCCCTCCTGCAACCCTCTTTTGATCGCCGGCAATGCGGCATCTCCAAAGGCTAGAATCGCTGCCTCTGCCTTTTCCCGATTCGCGGGAAGCGGATCAGACAATTGCGAGATCAATTGATCGATTGATCGATCTCCATGTGTATCGCTCACTTGGAAGGCAAAGAGCGGCAACGCCAAAAGACAGACGGTCGCAAAAACCAAACTTGCGAAAATGCAAGAGCGAGTTGAAACGTTGTGGATCATCTAACCATGTTAACAGATCATCACCGCGAACAGTTGAAGAACAGGTTGGCGTTCTTCTATTTGCCAATTGTTTATATTAGGCTTTGAACCTTTTCTCCAAACACATATACGATCGGCGCAAGCAAAATGTGGACTCTTCTTTTTGACATTGATGGCACGTTGATTCGAACCAACGGAGCGGGAATGGGAGCCATGGGCCAGGCGATCGTCGAACACTACGGTCACACGGAGATTCCGGAAGTTACGGTTCACGGCTGCACTGACCGAGGGATCATTTCCGAACTATTTGACAAGCTAAACATTGATAACGAAGCTGATCATTCTGGGTTTGTTCAGACTTACTGCGACTTACTCAAAACGTCTTTGAAGAAGAATGATGGCGAAGTTCTTCCTGGAGTGTTCGGATTATTAGATCAGTTGAACGAGCTTCCGAATGTTGCTCTGGGGATCCTTACTGGTAATGGCAAGCAAGCCGCTCAGATCAAATTAGAGCACTTTGAACTGAGTGAGTATTTCTTATTTGGCGGATACGGAGACGATCATCGCGACCGCAATGACGTTGCCGGACAAGCAGCTCGTGCTGCGGAAGACTTTTTAGGTGAAAGATTTAACAGTTCAAAGGTCTGGGTGATCGGAGACACGGTCAATGACATTCGCTGCGGCCGATCTATCGGCGCCAAAGTATTGGCTGTCGAGACCGGAGGAGATTCCCCTGAACTTCTCAACAAAAAAAATCCGGATCTTCAATCCAACGACCTGTCCAACATGAGCTATTGGATCAAATCTTTGTCTTAGCAATATTAATCACCCAAGTCGCGCAACAACGGCAGGCATTCTCCCAAGCGACCCAAAACACGCAAAGCCACCGTGAATTCCACCCACTTCTGAATTCTCACTTTGGTGCTTCTGATCCCCTAAACTGCCGTTTCACGAGCGTTAAAGTCGTTAAAGCCGTCATTTTTCTCTTGAAGTCGATACTTTCCTCGATAGACTGAGTTTTCAATTTGACCCTTCTGTAACTTTAATTTTCATGGACCGTAAGGCTTAGGGTTTTAGCATTAGCACCCGTGGCTGATTCGCCATTAAATCGCGATCACCTCTTTGCGGACAAGTACCAAATGAACGACGCTCAGCTAACACTGACACAGATTTTCGGCGCCGTGATGCGCCACAAAACGAGGGGGTTCCTAGTCTTCCTAACTGTGTTTTGCCTTGTCATGGCACTTTTTCTTATCTGGCCTAGAAGTTACGGCTCGGAAGGAAAACTACATGTCCAGATGGCTCGAACGGAAACCAATCTTTCTCCAGCGAATGGTGAACGCGTTGGCGTTTCGATTCAAGATACTCGCGAAACGGAAATCAAGTCCGTGCAAGAAGTTCTGAAGAGTCGTGAAGTTCTCGAGTCAGTCGTTAGAAACATCGGTGCAGAAAGAATCCTCAAGAGCCCGTTCGATGGTCTGCTCCCAAGTCTCTCGGTTCCGTCATTCCTGAAGGGAAGTGGAGCCAAAGATGGTGAGATGACCGATGAAGAATACAAAAAGCTGAAAAGGATCGAACTGGCAACGAACGAGCTTTCTGAATCTCTCACCGTCCATAACACAAAAAAGACATCAGTAATTTCGTTATATGTAAAGGCGAACTCACCGCGGCTGGCCCAAGAGATCATCAACGAAATCATCAATGAAGCGCGTGAAGTCCACCAAAGGATGCATGGAGTGACCGGCTCGACTGCGTTCTTTGCAGAGAAAATTAAGGAATCCGACGAGGATCTCGAGGACGCGATGTCGAACCTTGAAGAGTTTCGTAGGGGACACGCAGTTTTGTCGATTGGAGCAGCTCGGAACACGCTTCAGGAGATCATTGGTTCTCTTGAAAAGGACATTGTCTCTACGGGAGTCGAAGTCGCTCAATCGGAACAGCGCATTAAAGCTTTAAGAAAAGTAATCAGCAGCACTCCATCTACCATCACTTTGCAAACAAAAGGCGTCGAAAGAAAATCAGGCGATGACGCAACGGTTGAGGCGTTCCGACTCGAGAATGAACGGGATCGATTGCTTTCACAGTACAACACCAGCCACCCCGAAGTACGAAAGATTGATGCACGCTTGGCAAAAATGCAAGCCAGTCTTGGGAAAATGAAAGACGATCGCACCGAATCACAAACTGCGATCAATGAAGTCTACTCGGAAGCCAAATCCGACTTGGTCCGCTCGGAAACACAGCTCATTGGATCCAAAGCGAAATTGGCGAAGCTGGAAAGCCGTCTGGCAGAAGCTCGCAAAGAGGCGATTGCCATGAACCGAGCAGAAGTCGATGCGGATCGCCTACAGCGGCACATTTCCGATGTGCGAAAAGATCGTGACATGTATGTCACCAAAGGCCGTGAATCATTGGCCAGCCTTAGCCTCGACGAGAGTAATTTGTCGACGCTGGTTGTTGCCCAACACCCTACGTTCATCCTTAAGCACGCGAGCCCCCGCGGAAGTTTGTTTCTCCCCATCGGTTTAATTCTTGGGCTGCTGGCGGGCTTGGCAACTGCCATGTTCTGCGAGCGAAATCACTTGAGTCCTTCGTTGAACGAAGTTGATGTCGAAGAGATCCTTGAGATGCCGGTTCTTGTCACACTCCCTCGAGTTTACTCCAGCAGAAACATGGTGAACTAATGTCGACCCATAACGCAACCGAATCAGATGTTCGCGATCGTCAACGTGCAAAACGAATGGGCGTCGCTCCTAGCTCAAGTCTACGACGGCACTTCCTTTCGTTGGCTCGGCAAACGACGCAATGGGCCAAGTCCACCGGCTCAATCTCTCGACCATGCTCGATTGGTGTTACGTCCATGACTCGTGGTGCCGGTAACAGTACCGTTGCCTACAACTTGGCCGTCGCAATGACATCAGTTGCCCGATCCAGAGTGCTACTAGTAGAAAGCAACTTCGGACGACACTTTATCACTCGACGCCTTGGACACGCTCGCCAACATGGACTCAGCGAATTGCTGACAGGCATGACTGAGATGGAGAAAGTCGTCACCGAAACTCCGATTCGTGATCTTGATGTCATTGGTTGCGGCCAAGTTGATGATCAGGTCGCACTTGAACTTCCATTCGATGAGTTGCCGTCGATGATGAACCGCAGCTTCATTGACTATGGATACACCGTATTTGATTTACCGATGGCCAGTCACTTGACTGCCTGTCACTCGATTGCTCCGTCTCTTGACGGCATCATCCTCACTGTAGAAGCGAATCACATTGATCAAAAAATGATCACTCGTTTCCGCAATTCGATGCGGTCTCTTGGCGTTCCAATCGTTGGAATGGTCATCAATAAGCAATAACACCCACCTTTGATCTACCCCTTCGAACCCAAAACGGATTGAAAATGATTATTAGAAACCGCCGGAAACGGGAAGGCCTGCTTGGCAGGTTGACTCGGCCGTTTTCTCGAATCAAACCTCCAGCCGGCTACGGCAACATTGCGACATCGGCTCGATTTCAACTGGAAATCGACAAAGAGATCGAACGAGCAAATCGTCGCGTCGA
Organism: uncultured Pirellulaceae bacterium; assembly: GCA_964582025.1. GTDB lineage: Bacteria > Planctomycetota > Planctomycetia > Pirellulales > Pirellulaceae > Mariniblastus. Next base: position 6,807 of record CAZORS010000167.1, read on the forward strand.
CAAGCCCGAGTTCGCGATCGTTTCGCTAGATTTCTGTGACCACAAAGTTCCCGACGAGCTTCTCGATACTCTGATCCACTCTTTTCAGGAACGCATTCGTGTTTCCGACACGATCGGCTGGCATGACATGAAGCTTGCGATCCTGTTGCCTGAAACCGACCGCGAGGGCGCGGTTTTGGTTTGTAAGTCGTTGATCAAGATTGCAGAAGAAAACGGCATTGAGTTGAAGGCAGATGTCTCGATTTACCCATGGGACGACCGACTACTTGGCACTTACACAACGCCGAACTCATTCGACAAAGGATTCAACGGCTCACCCGATGAATGGAAGAGCTCGTCTGAGGACGATTTTGGAAGTTCCGCCAAACGAGAAATGGGCGGACCATCATTTAGTTCGTACAGCCCATCCGCCAGCCAAGGCGGCGTCGCGACCCTAGCGCCGCCAATGAAACGCAACGAACCAAAAACTTCGTTGACTGGCGGGACAGGCGTCCACGTGCTTTTTTGTGAAACTGAAAAGACTCCAATATGGAAACGTGTTGTCGATGTTTTGGGAGCCGGTACTGGACTGGTAGTTCTTTCACCGTTTTTGCTCGCTGCCGCTGCAACGATCAAGTTGACTTCAAGCGGACCCGTTTTCTTTCGTCAGGAACGAGAAGGGAAAGACGGAAAAGTCTTTCACATCTTGAAGTTCCGCACCATGTGTGTCGACGCAGAGCAAAAGAAGGACAGTCTTCGAAAGCATAGTGAACAGGACGGCCCTGCATTTAAACTGACAAACGACCCTCGCGTTACCGGCTTCGGTAAGTACCTTCGCAAATCCTGCATCGACGAATTGCCGCAACTTCTCAACGTGTTGACGGGTGACATGTCGCTCGTCGGCCCCCGGCCGCTGCCAATTGGCGAATCTCAACAATGCCTTCCTTGGCAACGTCAACGATTGACCGTACTTCCCGGCCTAACCTGCACATGGCAGGCCCGCGGGGGACGCGATGTCAAGTTCGCTGAATGGATGCGAATGGATCTTGATTACATTCAGCAGCGAGGCTTCTGGTACGACATGCGTTTGATTGGCGAAACTGCACTGGTTGTTGTCTTACACAAGGGTTCCGTCTAGTTACATCCGGCAAAAAACAGCTCCCATTTTTTGTTCGTTATCGTCAGTCACACGTAGCATTTTTTGTTCTTGTTGGTTGACATTTGTAATAACTGATCAGCCGCTCCATCGAGAGCATACAAAAATGGTGACTGTTGCTTCAAAATCCAAAAAGACTGAATCGGTTTCGCTTTCCCGAAAGTTAGAGGATGTCACCGGCACACCATTGCATGACCTGATTGCTTGGGTATCAGTCTTTGGGTGTGCGTTTCTGAACCTTGTCAACGTGATGGACAAGGAAGAAGTTGGACTCGATCCACAGGTTTTGGCGAAACTTGGCATCCTAGGAATAAGTGGCCTCTATGGGTTTCACGGAGTCTTGACACGCCCACGCGTTCGCAAAATTCTTATGTCGTTTCCGGTAGCGTGGATTCTGATTCTTGTCTTGTTTTACTTTATCGCGGTTCCGTTTTCGCCGTCTGCTCGAAACGCCTTGGTCTCGAGTTGCTCGATCATCGCGATTCTCTTGATGATGGTCACGGCGCTGGATCATCTGGGTGTCATCAAAGTCGTTAAGGCCATGTTCTGCGGAATGGGTTTTTTCGTGTTCGGATCGTGGATTGCATTTTTGCTGTTCCCTGAAGTCGGTATCCTCAAAGAACCAATCGCCAACGGAGAATTTGCACACCGGATGAGCGGTTTGGCTCACGCGAACACATTGGGACAATATTCGGGTCTTACCTTTGTTCTGGCCGTGATTCTTGGCTTCAGTTGCAAGAAACGAAACATCTTCATTTTTGCCGTCGGCGCCCTGGCCCTCGGTGCCTTGTTCGGCTCTTTCTCGCGGACCTCTTTGATGGCCTGTGGGCTGTCTCTGTTGATAGGTTATCGCCACATCTACATCAGGAAAAAACTCATACCGATGTACCTGTTAATCGGGGTCATTGGTCTGCTGGGACTATTAGTTTTGAGCACGCAGATGGACCTCGGAGAAAAACTGGCTTCGAAACTGCAATTGTTATCCAAGTCAGATGACACCGAAGAACTGACGACGGCGACTGGAAGGTTGGATATTTGGGCACACGCCATCCGCTTGATCGGGGAGCGACCCGTTACAGGCTATGGAGCAGCCACTCAAGCCTCTTACTTCCAAGAGTACTCGCTTTACACACACAACCTGTTCCTGAACATTACATTCAGTGCGGGAATCTTTGCAGGCATCGCAGCGATCCTGATGATCCTCGGGAGACTGCGTGACATGTTGTATCACCGCAATCCGCTCTCAGATTCAATCGTCGTGTTTATTGTCATCAACGGACTCTTTGAGAATGTAATTTTCTCAACACTCTCAGGCTTGCCGACAATGCTTCTGGTCTTGGCGCTCGCTTGGCCCTTACTGGCGGACGACCCAACTGTAAGATTGCTTCGCCGATCAGAACTCAAACCGAACAAGCCTAGCCGTTGCATTCGATTGGAGGGATCTTGAACTCCTTCGATGTAAACGCAGACAACCTCAATGAATCGGCCGAAGAAGTTCTCGATTTGCATGTGGTGATTCTGATCAACTACCTCAGAGTCCATCACGTTTTGGCGTTGCGCGAATTCTCACGCAAAGTCCGCAAGCTGACGATCCTTTTGTCGGTTCCGATGGAGCCAGATCGCGATTGGGAGGCTCAATGGGAAGGCCTTGATGTTCGCGTTCAACGCAACTTTATGTGGACTGCAAACTGGCGGCACTCAACCGGCTTCTCTGAATCAAACTTTATTCACTTTCCGATTGATACTCCGTGGCGACTCAGAGAACTTAAGCCCGATCTGATTTTGTCGTATGAAATGGGCGCGCGAACAATGCTGTCCATGATCTACAAAACGTTCAAACGTAAAGTTCCCGTCGTGATGATCGGAAACATGTCCGAACACATCGAGTCGGAGCGCGGAATCCTGCGCCGAATGGTACGCAAGCTACTCAGTCGTGGAGTCAACTACTTCACTTACAACGGCCCAAGTTGCAAACGATATCTGCGGTCTCTGGGCGTTCAAGAAGATCGCCTGTTCCATTTCCCGTACTGCATCAATGAAGCAACTGTTTTCAAGGATGAAACGAAAAAAGGCAACTTGGACCAACCACCTGAAATAGCGAAGTTGCTCTACTGTGGCTCGATCAGTCAACGCAAAGGGATCGTACAGTTTTCTGACGCGTTGGCTCAATGGTGCGAAAACAACACGCACCAAAAAGTCGAACTGATGATCGCCGGATCAGGTGATTTAAAAGCCGACGTTGCCGAGCGAGCAAGTCACAATCTGCACGTCAAGTTCCTTGGCAATTGCGATGTCGACCAATTGCGTGAAGCCTACGGAGTCGCCGACATTTGCGTTTTCCCAACGCTTGCCGACGAGTGGGGCTTGGTACCGATCGAAGCGATGGCATCTGGAGTCCCGGTCCTAGGAAGCATTTTCGCGCAGTCTGTAGAGGCCTGCTGCGTCGATTCAGAGAACTCATGGATTTTCGACCCGACCGATCATGAAGACATCATGGATGCAATTGATCGAGCTCTCTCTACCACCGAATCAAGAATTCGAGAGATGGGAATCGCTGCAAAAAAAGCGGTTGCTCATATCTCGCCGGAAAATTCAGCGACGCATTTACATGAAGCCGTGGAAAAGATAATCGCTTCAAGAAATCGTGCAACTGCAGGAAGTATTGGTTCACTAAAAGGACAAGCAATTTGAGCGAAAACGAATTGTTTTCACCTTCAACCGCTCCTGATACAATACGCAGCGACAACTCACCAAGATGAACACCATGAAACCAATCGCCAGCATCTCTCTCGACCTCGACAACAAGTGGGCCTACATGAAGGCGCACGGAGATCCCAAATGGGAGTCGTACCCGACCTACTTTCCGATGGTCGTGCCTCGCATTCTTGACATCCTTAAACAACGCGGCCTGAAGATCACGTTCTTTATCATTGGACAAGACCTCGAACATGAAGTTAATCATGCTCCGTTGAAAATGATTGCTGATGCCGGTCACGAAGTTGCCAACCACTCGTTCAACCACGAACCGTGGCTCCACCTTTACGGTCCGAATCAACTTGCGGAAGAGTTCCAAAAAACCGAAGACAACATCGTTAAGCTCACAGGCCAAATGCCTGTCGGATTTCGCGGCCCCGGATTCAGTCTTTCAGATGAAGTCCTACGAACACTGATGCGACGAGGCTACCTGTACGACGGCACTTCTTTTCCAACGTTTCTGGGACCGGTTGCGAGAGCTTACTATTTTTGGACTTCCGGACTTTCGAAGAATCAGAAAGATGATCGTAAAGAACTGTTTGGGCGATTCAAGGACGGCTTTAAAACGCTCAAGCCCTACAGCTTTAGTTGGCGCGGTCGCAGCATCGTCGAAATGCCGGTGACGACGATGCCGATCTTCCGCCTGCCAATTCATGGCAGTTATCTTTTGTTTCTGGCTCAAATTTCAACGACGCTCGCCAAGTTATATTTCTGGATCGCATTGAAGCTTTGCAAACTGATGTCGGTCGAGCCACACTTGTTGCTGCATCCTCTCGACTTTATGGGACGGGAAGACGATGACGACATGCACTTCTTTCCAACGATGGGCGAACCGGCCGAGAAGAAAATCCAGCTGATGACTGATTGCATTGCCATGCTGCAAAAGCATTTTGATTGTGTGACGATGAAAGAGCACGTACTGCATGCGAAAACCAATGAACTTCCGGCGAGCACGATCTCCGTTGTTCCCGAAGGCGCCCGAGTCGATTTAGCCTAGGCTTTTTTGCGCCCTTTCTAAGCTGATCTGATGCTGGTTGACTTTATGTCCCTAATACGGTCAAGTTTTCGCGTAGACGATGCGGAAACATTATTCAACGATGCAGGTCCTAAATGCCTTTTGCTCCCGAAGAAACAGCGGTTGTACTGATCGAATATCAAAACGAATTCGCGTCCGCGGGCGGTGTGCTTCATGGCGCGGTTGAAGCCGTCATCGCTGAAACCAACATGCTGGACAATACGGTCAAAGTTGTGACCAATGCGAGGGACAAGGGCGCGTCCATTATGCACGCTCCGATCATGTTCTCACCGGGATATGCCGAGCTCACACGTCATCCTTACGGAATCCTGAAAGGAGTCGTCGACGGAAAAGCGTTCGTAAAAGGAAGTTGGGGAGCGGCGATCATTGACTCGCTCGCGCCGCAAGAGACCGACATCGTGATCGAGGGTAAACGAGGGCTCGACACATTCGCCAGCACCAACCTCGGATTTATTCTGCACAGCAAAGGCATCAAGACGGTTGTGCTCGGTGGATTCCTGACCAATTGCTGCGTCGAATCAACAATGCGAACTGCGTATGAGAATGGCTTCGAAGTCGTAACGCTGACTGACTGCGTCGCGGCGACCTCCACCGAGGAACATCACAACGCGATCAAGTACGACTTCCCGATGTTTTCAAAACCGATGACATCGAAGGAATTCATCGCTGAACTTGGCTAGACGAATCTTATTGAATTGCGGCTACTGATTGAAAAACCGAATACAAGCCCGAAGCGCAAG
>CAZORS010000168.1:0-12445 GCA_964582025.1 uncultured Pirellulaceae bacterium
TTCGATCGCGATTTTTACAAGATTGACAAAATGCTATTCAGTCCGGCAAAAGTTATCTTCAACAATGTGCGAACCGGCAAGCGGTTTCAGTTCGGCGAAACTCGCACGGACATTTTGCAAAACTCTTGGGGCCTGAACGAATGAGAGTTGGAGTGCTTGCCCCAGAAATCAGTTGGCATTTCCAAGACTTGAAACGAGCCAGTCATTCTTTTGGTGATGAACTCGAATTGCAATCAGTCGATTTCGCGAGTCTTTCCGCGTCAGTTGAGAATGGCCATCAAGAACAGTTTGCTGATCAATCAGGTTCATTGAACTCACTCAACGCGTTGATTGTCCGGACGATGCCAAAAGGCTCACTGCAGCAGATTGTCTTTCGGATGGATACGTTACATCGGCTGGCTGATTCGGGCGTGCGAGTTATAAACTCTCCTCGAAGCGTCGAAATCGCGATCGACAAATATCTGTCGCTTTCGTTGATGGCGAAGGCTGGACTTCCGGTACCGCCATTTGCCGTTTGCCAAACCGTTGCCCAAGGCATCACTTCTTTTGAACGGCTTGGCGGAGACGCTATCCTCAAACCAATTTTTGGATCAATGGGGAAAAAGGTCGCTCGCTTCAATTGCAAGGATGAACTTGTTCAACAGATGCAACGATTTATTGACGAGGGAGAAGTGCTCTATCTGCAAAAGTTCATTGATCACGGCGGAACCGACTTGCGAGTCCTCGTAGTCGGCGACGAAGTTTTCTCGATGCGTCGAACAAACCCAAACAGCGGCTGGCTAACGAATGTTGCCCAAGGAGGAGTTGCAGGTCCTCTTAAATTGACGAATGACGAAATTCAATTGGCCAGAGAAGCTGCAGAAGTTAATTGCTGTAAGATAGCGGGGGTTGATCTGACGTATCCCGTGGGTGCGAGCGAGCCGTTCGTGCTCGAGGTCAATGCTTCGCCGGGTTGGGAAGCGATTCAGAAAGTCTGTGACAAAGATATTGCCTGTTCGGTTTTGGAATTGGTAACGCGAAACTTGAAGCCGAGTGACGGATGAAAATAGCAATCGTAGGAGCAGGGATTTCAGGACTCGTCGCAGCCGATCGCTTGCGAAAATCTCACGATGTCACGGTCTTTGAAGCCGGCAACTACATCGGTGGTCACACCAACACGATCGATGTCGACACGGAAACTGGCCCGCTCGCGATTGACACCGGATTCATCGTTTTCAACGATCGCACTTATCCGAACTTCATCGAACTGCTAGATCGACTGGGAGTTGAATCCCAAGACACGATCATGAGTTTCAGCGTCAAATGCGAGAAGACGGGGCTCGAGTATCGCGGTGCGGATCCAAACGGATTGTTTGCTCAGCGTCGCAATTTGCTGAATCCGAAATTCTATCGGCTGCTATACGACCTGTTAAAGTTCTTTCGGTTGGGCGAAGAAATGCTGGCCGCCGATTCGGATGCCGACGAGTCCGAGTCCGTTAGCTCGTTCCTGAAGCGGAACAAGTTTTCACCTCAGTTCATTGAACAGTATTTCCTCCCGATGGGAGCCGCAATTTGGTCTTCGTCTTACGATTCGTTTCGCGATTTCCCGATTCGATTCATAGCTGAATTTTACAAAAATCACGGCCTTCTGGGCGTTAAAGATCGTCCTCAATGGCGAGTCATCAAAGGTGGGTCGCGGGAGTACGTGAAAGTTTTGACGAAAGGTTGGACGGACCAGATCTTGCCAAACCAGACGGTTCGTAAAGTCGTCCGCAATCGTGAACCCAGTACTGGAGAAGTGCAGTCCGTCTCACTGTTCACAACCGAAAATTCGCTGGATTTTGATCAAGTCATCTTCGCCTGTCACAGTGATCAAGCGTTACGGATTCTTGGCTCCGACGTCACCGAAACCGAACAAGAGATCCTGTCAGCGTTCCCGTATCAGAAGAATGTCGCGTTACTGCATTCTCAATCCGATGTGCTGCCAAAACAGCGGCGTGCGTGGGCAAGTTGGAATTACTTCAACCCGAAAGAAGAGACGACTGCCGCAACGGTTACTTACAACATGAACATTTTGCAATCGCTGGATTCCGAAACGACTTGGTGCGTCACGCTCAACGGTGAAGATCTAGTCCGCGATGAAAATGTGGTCGCCTCAATTGAGTACGCTCATCCGACTTTCAGTGCCGGTCGAAGAGTCATGCAAGCGAGGCACTTGGAACTTTGCAACTTAAACGCCACTTCATTCTGCGGCGCCTATTGGGGCAACGGGTTTCACGAAGACGGCGTTGCCAGTGCGTTGCGAGTCGTGGACGCGATTGAAAACGAATCGGCGCCGGTGGCGACATGACGGGCTGGCACAGTTGCATCTATCGCGGGATGATTCGGCATCGTCGGCAGTCGCCAGTCAAAAACGCGTTCAAGTTTCCCGCGTACATGATGTACGTTGATCTGGCAGAGTTGGATACCTTATTCGCAAACCGCCTGCTTTGGTCAACGCGTCGAATGGCACCGGCGCGGTTTCGACGTAGCGACCACCTAAAGGAACTGCCTGTGGATCTCTCGTTTCGGGAAGCGGTCCTTTCGATTCTTCGCAAGCATGAAGTCGAGGCTGAAATTGGACCGATCCGGTTGCTGACTCAGTTTCGGCATTTTGGGTTCGAGATGAATCCGGTCAGTTTCTTCTATTGCTACAACGCCGACGGTTCTCGGATCGAGGCCGTGATTGCGGAAGTAAACAATACGCCTTGGGGCGAGCAACATATTTACGTGATCCCAGCGAGTGTTTCCGCTGACGGTTCTCAAAAACGGATCGTCATCGACGGTTTAAAAAAACAGTTCCATGTTTCACCGTTCATGCCAATGGATATGAATTATCGGATGCTGTTCACGATCCCCAGCGGGCAATTGGGCGTGAAAATGCAGAATTTTCAAGACGGAGAACGGAAATTCGACGTATCGATGCTACTGGAGCGTATTCCGATCACGGGTTGGTCGCTGAACTGGATTCTATTGCGGTTTCCGTTGATGACCGCCCAGATCTTTGCAGGGATCTACTGGCAAGCCCTGAAGCTGTACATCAAAGGTTGCCCATTTGTTCCACATTCAAAAATCGAAGGAAACAGTGAAGTTGACGCGTTAATTGCGGGAAAAGACAATCCGATTCGTTAACCTAAACGAAACGAATGACATCAAATTTGTCGACGTTTTGCTAATCCCTGTCCCGCACTGCCAGATTTATGAGCCACGTTTCCGACCCGTCTTCCCGCTCTGATGCTCGTTCACAACCAAGTAAAAAAATCAAAACGAACTTTCCGCCGTCGAAGTGGGAAGTGGGACCGACTTCGGAAATCGAGGCCGATATTCCAACGAGCAAGTTTCAAGAAAAGCTCCTTGGACGATTTGCGAATTTGAAGCACGGATTGGTCAACCTTTATCAAGGCGACCAACGTTTCCAGCTTGGCGATACGGAAGCCGAAAGCTCATTGTCCGCCGACATTCTCGTGAGCGATGCTGCCTTTTTCCGTCGAATCTTGATGGGCGGAACGATGGGCAGTGCCGAAACGTACATAGACGGGCAATGGTCATGCTCGGATCTTACAGCCTTGATTCGGATCATGATTCGCAACATCGATCAGGTTTCGACGCTCAACAAAGCGGTCTCGCGAATTCGGACGATGGCGTGGCGATTCAAACATTCAGCGCGAAAAAATTCGGTCAACGGCAGCAAACGAAACATCGTCGAACACTACGATCTTGGGAACGAGTTTTACAAACTGTTTCTCGATCCGACGATGAATTATTCGAGCGGCATTTTCGACACAAAAGTTGCCGCTGAGAAGTTCTCATCCGCGGAGAACGAACTGCACGCGGCGTCCCTAACAAAGATGGATCGCATTTGCCAAAAGCTTAACTTGCAGCCCGGCCAAGAAGTTCTGGAAATCGGAACGGGTTGGGGAGCGATGGCGGTTCACATGGCCTCGCATTACGGCTGCAACGTTACAACGACAACGATCTCGGAAGAGCAATATCGACTTGCATGTGAGCGTGTCGAAGCTGCCGGGATGGAGCATCAGATCAAGGTCCTGAAGCAAGACTACCGAACGTTGACCGGACAGTATGACAAACTCGTTTCGATCGAGATGGTCGAAGCAGTCGGCCATAAATTCATGAACGTCTTTTTCGAAAAGTGTGGTTCACTATTGCGAGACGATGGTGAAATGTGTCTTCAAGCGATCACGATGAGTCCGCAAAATTGGAAATCGTATCTTCGCAGTGTCGATTTCATTCGTGCTTACGTTTTCCCTGGCGGTTGCTTGCCAACCGTTGGCTCATTGCATGCCGCGGCTACCGACGCGACCGATATGCGGATGCTTCACACCGAAGATATGACTCCCCACTACGCCACGACGCTGAATTACTGGAAGCGACGTTTTCTCAGCCGACTTGATGAAGTACGTGCTCTTGGATTCGATGAGCGTTTGATTCGGCTGTGGAATTTCTATTTGTCGTATTGCGAAGCGGGCTTCGAAGAACGTCGCGTACACTGCGTGCAGATGATGTTTGGGAAACCAAAGAGCATTAATGATGTGAGTACGTCGATGCTCGTGAGTGGTTAGCTACGAAAGCAAACTTAAAGTTTGTTACAATCATGGCTGAAAGTTTCCAATCGGAGAATAGCCATCATTAACGCCTACACTGCCATGCCGCTCATCGGTTTGGCGATTGCTCAACTTGCTTTTGTCGTCATCTGGTTCCTGCAACGACGGCTCAATGACGCTGGAATTGTTGACGTGTTCTGGAGCCTGACGGTCGCTTCATTAGGCCTGTTCTATTGCATCGCCGGGTTCGGAAACCTGCCACGCAGATTTATCGTTGGAATTCTAATTTCGGCTTGGGCATTGAGGCTCAGCCACTATCTGCTTTCGCGTTGGCTCAGAACGCCAGAGGACGAACGCTATACGGCCCTCAAGGCAGAATGGGGCAAGACAGCCCAGGTTCGGCTGTTTCGCTTTTATCAGCTGCAAGCGTTGGGGTGCGTGCTGTTCTCGATCCCAATCTACTACGCGGCCAACAATCACAGCGAGCTAAACGGGTTGGATTTAGTCGGAGTCTTGATCTTCCTGATTTCGTTGATCGGCGAATGGACTGCAGATCGTCAGCTCGACGTTTTCAAACACGATCAAGCCAACATCGGAAAAGTCTGCAAGACTGGCCTGTGGAGTTACTCACGGCATCCGAATTACTTCTTCGAATGGACTCATTGGTTCAGCTACGTTTTTCTCGCCGTGACCACGCCATGGGGCTGGCTGTCGATCGTTGGTCCGATCGGAATGTACTATTTCCTGACGCAGAAGACTGGGATTCCGCAAACAGAAAAGCAAGCCTTGAAATCAAAGGGTGATGCCTATCGCGAGTACCAGCGAACAACCAACGCTTTCTTTCCATGGCCACCAACGTCGCAATCGTGATTGCATTCTGTTCGTAATTAATGCCTTTAAGGACGAACAAAAAGGCAGACTACTCGACCGATCGATTTTGCCGAGCGCGCCGTTTGTGAATTGGCGGTACGATGTCGCTGGCTAAACCAACAAGCGACCAAGACTTGATGATGTAGTAGTTCAAGTCAAACTCCCACCATTTGTGTTGCACAGTGCACGCCGATTGATCAGCGTGGTGATTGTTGTGCCAGCCTTCACCGGAAGAGATGATCGCCACGAACCAGTTATTGCGACTATGGTCGTCAGTGTCGTAATTCCGATATCCGAACATGTGGCTAAGTGAATTGACAGACCATGTGACGTGCCACATGACGACGACGCGAGCAATCACGCCCCATACAAAAACGCTGCAAGCAAGCTGGAACGCTGGCATGCCGAATCCCATGCAGACTCCGGCAATCAGCCATGCCAATGCGAAAATCGCAATGCCATGACCGGCGAAAATGGCGACGCCAGCATACGTTCGCTTCTCAAGCCACATGTAAAACGGATCGTTGAGGATATCCTTCGCATATTTTTTGTAGATGCTGAACTTGCTCGTGTTTCCGTTTTCATAGATCAGCCATTGGAAATGCGACCACAGAAAATTGACCAATGGACTGTGCGGATCTTCCTGATGGTCAGACTCATGGTGATGCAGACGATGCCACGCGACCCAACGAGCTGGAGTTTCCTGTCCGTTGCACAGTGAGATTACAACAAGGCATCGCTCAAACCACTTCGGCGTCTTGAAACTGCGATGTGTAAGCAAGCGATGGTACGTAATGGGTATTCCGACCGCACCGAAAAAGTACGAACCAATCACCAACGATGCGAATCCAGTCCAGCTAAAGAACCATGGAATGAAACACAACAAGCAAAGCGAGTGAAAAACGATAAAGCTAATCAGGTAGCTGTAGTAGATCCGTTTTTGGTTCACTTCGGCCGGCATTGGGATCGATGTCGCATCGCGTCCGCCGGGACCAGAGTTTTTTTTCTTGCCCGTCTTCTCGCCTTCGGATTTGACGTTGGGTTCAGCGAAACCGTCGAAGGCATCTGATTTTTTGGGCGTTAGTTGAGTGCTCATGAATGCATCCTTGGAGCAGGTGTCGAGAAATCGACAATTTAAGTGTGGGGCTTCCGGGCAAAATGGACACGCGATTTTAGCGGTACTTCGATTTCTGCGAACAACTAAATTCTGATATTCGCAAGAATCGAAGTGTCCATCCGATGTAAGTCAAATTAAGCGGGAAAGGTTAGCCAACCGGCATCGCTGAATCCCTATAACGCTAAGATTTCATGCGTCCCACAGCAAGCAGCGGCACTGGGCAATCCAACGATTCAGCGACCGCCCGAAAGAACTCTGCCTCGACGATTGTGATCTCGTGATCAAACATGATCAGCGTCGCCGCGGCATGTAAAAACTGCTTCTTCACCTCAGATGAGGCCCTATGGAGCCGCAACATGCATTGCTCCAGCTGCTCCACTTCCCAACTCCGCAATTCAGCTCTGCTGTCGGCAGCCTCTCCAAATCCAGCAACTTGCATCGCCAATCGATAAGCCAATAAAACTTGATCTCGATCCGGCTCGCCGTCCTCAAGGACGCTTCCTGTTACGCTCGCGGAGGCAAACGCCGATAGCATCAATTCGAATTCACGCGGCAGCTGAGTAGACACTGTGAATTGGACCCGCGGTGGTCGTCGAACTTTGAATCGACGGTCAAGATGCATGAGCAAGTGGTGGCGAACGACGAATTCGAACAGGCTAGTTTTATTGTCCAGCTTTACCAATCCTTCAACGGTTCCGCGAAATTGCGAATACTGTTTTTGAGAAAGATTCGCAAGCGAGCCCTGAATCATTTCCATGACTGGAAGTCGAAACACCATTTTCAGCGACTCGACGTGTGGCAACAGTTTGGCCGTCGTCTCCAATGTTGCAGCTCCCTCGCGATTGGACAATAAATCCCGTTGCTTCTGTCGCAGTTCAGGCGTGTCACTGGCCAGCATTGCAAACGCAACGCAACGCGCTGAATAAGCATCATGCGCTGCGGTGACGATCGGTTCCGCAATTTCTCGAATCACGGTCGCTGATCGTTCCACATCTTTCTGTTGAGGTGCTCCGATGGTTGCCAATAAAATTGCTGGATCGATAGGAAAGCGAGACGCGATCTCAGGAGGAAAGAAAGTGTTAACGGGATTTAGCTTGTTGAGTTTTTCATGCTGTTTCTGCTCCCGCTGGCGAGCTTTGTTTCTAAGCTCTGCCATCCTGTTTCGAATGACAAAATATCCTTTGAAGTCGCCGTCAAATTCAGTATCCAATTTCTGAATCCGCGGCACCAAAGGCGGATGCGTCGAGAACAAGCCAATCGTCCCGGCAAAGTGACTCGCAAAGAACATGTGGCTCAGCTCTGCCGCCTCTTTCGATTTGACTTCAGAGCCCGCAGCGGTTCCACCAATAAGCTTTAAGGCGCCACCAAGCCCATCGGGATAGCGAGTGAACTGTACCGCCGACGCATCGGCCAAATACTCTCGCTGTCTCGAAATGGATGCTTTTATAAGGCTGGCAAAGAACTGCCCAATCCAGCCGAAGATCAGCAACGCAACACCGAAAAGCATGATCGCTCCGGCGCCTTTGTTGTTGTCGTTGCTGCTACTACGTCTTCGGCCACCACTTCCAAACGCCCGTAGTACGAAATAGCCGATTGTCGCCAACAGCTGGATGCCGCAAAGCCAACCGATCAGCTTGATGTTAAGTCGCATGTCGCCGTTAAGGATATGGCTGAACTCATGAGCAATAACGCCCTGCAGTTCATCGCGGTTCAACTGTTCAATCGTTCCTCGGTTAACGCCGATGACAGCATCAGCAGGCGAATAGCCCGCAGCGAATGCGTTGATCCCGGGTTCATCGTTCATGATGTAAACCGGTGGCATTGAAATCCCAGACGCCAACGCCATTTCTTCCACGACATTCAGCAATCGCCGTTCGCTATTATCCGTCGTCGTCGGTTGGACCAGCGTGCCACCAAGCTGAGAAGCGATGTGCCCTCCTCCCGCACGCAGTTCCATGATTTTCAGCAGGCTCGCGCCGCCGATTAGAACGAGATTGGCCACGGCCACCGCAGCAAACACAGGAGCGTTGAAAAACGAACTAAACTCAATCGGTCCTGATCCGCCTCTGGCTTGAAATACGAACAGGCACATCACGACGGCGTAAATGCCGACGATAATCCCAATAATGGCGGCTGCATACAGCAAGACCAACCATTTGGTCTTCTTGCGTCTCAATTCTTGAGCGGCGAAAAAGTCCACGTGTGTTTGGCTTTCGAGTTCGTCCGAGAGTGATTCTAGAATTCAACGTTTGGAGCTTCGCGCTCAGATTCTTCTTCGACGACAAACAATTGTGCTTCGCCAAATCCAAACGAACCAGCGACGACATTGGCCGGGAACATCTCACGTGTAGTGTTGTACACTGTGACCGCATCATTGTAGCTTTGCCGGGAGAAAGAAACTTTATTCTCTGTCGACGTGAGTTCTTCTTGCAACGCCAACATGTTTTCGTTGGCTTTCAAATCCGGGTAGGATTCTGCGATCATCAGCAGTCGCCCCAAAGCTCCGTTGAGGTTTCCTTCCGCCGCAGCCAGTTCTTTCATGGATCCCGCATCGCCAGGATTTGCAGAAGCGTTCGAGGTCGCACTGATCGCTTGGTTTCGAGCTTGAATGACGGCTTCGAGCGTTTCTTTTTCGTGTTCCATGTATCCTTTGGCGACGTTCACCAAGTTTGGAATCAAATCATGGCGCCGCTTCAGCTGCACATCAATTTGCGAGAACGCATTTTCATAACGGTTTCGAAGCGTAACAAGTTTGTTGTAGACGCCCATGATCCACATGGCAAACATGAACAAGATTAACAGCAAAATACCGACGGGTATCAGGATCGCCATCAAATTGACGGCTAGGGGCATTTCAAAAAGCATTATTTACTGCTCCGTGGTTGAGCGAATTTTTTAATTGGAAACGCAATCAGAACCTATTCGCGGCAGTGCGTCAAATATTGGTGACAATTATTGGTTCATGCCGCGACCGGAGGTCTTGAGTAATCTGTTGTGCAGCGAGTTTGCCAGGTCCGCCAGTGACACAACCTCCCGGATGAGTTCCCGAACCACATTGATAGTACCCTTTGATTGGAGTCCGATATTGATTCCAACCCGGGGCAGGGCGGCTGGTGAACATTTGCGAACCGAAAAGCTCTCCGGCGAAAATGTTTCCTTCGGTTAAGCCAACGAGTCGTTCGATATCCAGCGGCGTGACAACCTCGCGATGGATCACCAACTTTCGAAAGCCAGGAAAGAATTCTTCAAGCGTTTCCTCAACCGCGTCGCCAAGGTTAGCGCGCTGTGCATCCCAGTCGCTATCGGCCAACTTGTAAGGCGTGTACATCGTGAAACAGGAGAGCACATGTTTTCCGGGCGGGCTCATGTCGGGATCGACGGTGGATTGCAAACAGCAATCAATGAACGGACGTCGGCTGAATCGACCGGCTTCGCAGTCTTCCCAAGCCGCGTCGAGGTATTCCAGCGATGGACCGACGTTGGTGAATCCTTGGAAGACGTCTTTTCGCCCTTCAAGACCCGGAAATGTTGGAACGTCACTGAGTGCGAAATTTACTTTCGATGCCGAGCCTTGGAATTTGTAGTTCGAGATCGAAGCTAACAAGTCATCGGGCATGTCAGACGGATCGACCAGCTGCGTAAACGTTCGCTTTGGATCGAGAGCGCTTACAACTGTATCTGCGGATAGCTTGGAGCCGTCAGATAGTTCCACGCCGGATACGTTTCGGTCTTCGTAAAGTACTTTTTCAACGCCTGCATTCAACCGAATCTCACCACCAAAGGATTCCAACGCCCGGGCCATGACTTGTGTGAGTCCGCCGTTACCGTTTTTGTGAAAGCCCCAGTCACCAGAGACGCCGTCGTATTCACCAAGCTTGTGGAATAACCATACGAGCCCTGATTTCGGGTCCCGTGGACTGATTTGACTGCCGATGATCCCGCTCGATGCGATCATGGCTTTGACGGTATTGCTTTCGACGAACTGGTCAAGGATCTCTACCGCGCTGCAGTTTAGGAATGAGTCCAACATCGTTCGAACGTTTTCGTCGAGCGTTTCCATGTAGGAATTCAATTCGGCAACGATTGCTTTTTCTGTCGGATCATCACTGAGTGGATTTGGCGGGATGCGATCCATCCACGGCTTAAGCGCGAAACAGACTCGATCGATCAGATGTCCAAGCTCCTTGTACCCTTCGGCGTCTTCGATCGAATGTCTCGCGATTTCGTGATAGTTGGCATCCTTGTCGGCACCCAACAGAAGATACTCTCCGTTATAGCCGGGTTGAAATGTGTTTGGCATGGGTAGGATCATCAACCCATGCGAAGTCAGATCCAAATCTTCAACAATGTCGGGACGCAGTAAGCTCACCGCATACGAAAACGTCGTGAATTGAAACCCCTCCAATAGCTCTTCGGTAATCGTGGCACCGCCAACCAAATGTCTGCGTTCCAGTAACACCGTCTTCAATCCGGACTTGGCCAAATAGCAGGCGTTGACCAATCCGTTGTGTCCGCCGCCGATCACGATTGCATCGTATTTGTTTGACACTATGCTTCTCCGTTCATCGTTGCCGTTTTGCGATCAGGGTTAAAGAAAGGCATTTCGGTGACTCGTGCCAAAACGTTGGCCGGTTTTCTGATGACAGGAACTTCGATGTCGACTTCGGTGCCTAGCGTTGCGAGCTCAAGCGGCAGTTTCGCAATCGCGATTGGCTTCTTCAGCAAAGACGAGAACAGAAAGCTGGATGCGTATCCGGCGTAGTCCCATTCTTTGCCACCGCGCCGATACAGGCTCATCGTATCTTCGCGATAGTGTTCGTACTTCGGAGTCGCAATTCCGGCTTCGAGGTGAACGCGTTCAAAATCGTGCCAGTCGATCGCAAGCCCGACAGTCGTCCATCGACTTGATCGATCTGTGATTTCCTTTTCGATCGCAGTTCGACCAATGAATTCGCGTTTGTCGGAATCAAGCTTCCGAAACATCCACTCGAACCCTAGCTCAATCGGTGTTTCCCGTTGAGCATCGACCCACGCGTATCGCGAAGAGTGAAAGTCGACATCCATTAGCAGGAGGCCAGCTTCGACTCGAGACATTTTTAATGCTGTCGTTCCGATCGGCGTGATGTTGTAATCCGCTCCTGCATTCATTAACGCATCCCAGACAACGATGGCGTCTTCGGTTCGAATCCAAATCTCGTATCCGAGATCGCCCGTGTAGCCCGTTCGCGAGATGGTTGCTGGCTTGCCTGCGATCTCTGTATGGGCGACTCGGAAATACTTTAGCGGCGTCGCGGCATCGGTAAGTTTAGCAATGACGTTGTGAGAATGCGGTCCTTGGAGAGCAAGAATTCCATATTGTTGTGAGATGTCATCAATTTCAATATTTGGCAGACTCATCTTTCTTGCAATCTGTCGAAAGTATCGCAACGACGGTTCAGCGGAAGTTAGCCAGTATTCATTGTCGCGAACGCGGAGGATGACTCCGTCTTGAACGACGAAGCCTTTCGCATCGCACCAAACTGTGTATTGAGCTTGTCCGACTTTGCATCCGTTGATGTCACGAGCCATCGCGTGTTCAAGAAGCTTGACAGCGTGATCGCCAATGAATCGGTATTTGAACAGCGGAGAAGTGTCGAACAGCGACACTGAATTCCGAATCGCGTAGTACTCGGTTGAGATCGAGTACTGGTAACTAGGTGCTACAAGATAGCCAGACCAGTTTTTCCAAATTCGTGTTTGGTTCAGCGGCTCGAGTCGTTCATGAAATGGCGTCGTCTTTGGCATGTCACAGTTTTACACCGATCGTTGCTCGACCGCTACAATGCCGAAAATAGATCGAGCTCTGCACGCATCCCTTCGGGATGCGTGTGTCGTTTGC
>CAZORS010000169.1:0-12441 GCA_964582025.1 uncultured Pirellulaceae bacterium
GCAAGTTGCCCGTGCTACTTATTTATTTGACCGTGATCTCAACACTTCCCGAATGGCTGTTGAACTCAGGGGCGTACATGCATTGCAGTTCGGCAATTCCCGTTTCGTAAACGCCGCGGTGTTGGACTCGAACCGAATACTCAAAGACATAGGTGCCGCGTGGCAAGTAGTCGATGAAGAAATGGCTGGCCGTGTCCTTTGTCGACTCGTAGTACGCTAGACCGTCTTGGAACTTGTACCGCGAAAGCACGTTGACTGGCTCGGTGCCGCTGCCACGATAGTCCTTCAAGTGCACGTACTCCATCGCTCGATCAACACGAAGTTCAACTCGCATCAACAGTTCGTCGCCGACTTCGACTGGTCCGTCGACTTTAGAAATCACGGGTCCATTGGCCGTGTTCTTCTTTGTGTAGAGGCTCTTCCTTAGCGTCAGTGGCGTGCCCTCGTAGGGTTTGATCTTGCCTACGTCTTCTAGGTACTGCCAGTGGATACTGCCCCAAGCGATCCCTTCGTCGGACTTGACCATTTCGATCTGACCCATCTCTGGTTTGATCTCGCCGCGAACGAATTTTTGTTCGTAAAATCCAGTTCCTGCTTCGATTTTCTCTGGCTTGATCTCAGTCCCGCCAAGTTTCACGCTGACCAATTTGTCGGAAGCCAGTAAGTCGGTGCCGCGAAGCAGCAAACCATAACATGCATCCGCGGTCGCTTTGGTGGTCTTCCAGTTTTGAGTTTGCTTTTGTTTAAGCAGCCAGATCTTAAGCTCTTCGACTTTCGCCTTGTCCCCAGCGACTTCATCGTATGCCTCGATCATCAATGCTTGCGTTTCGATCGGAGCTTTGTACCACCACCAAGAACGATCGCCTTCACGCCAAAACATGCCCATTTCATCTTCCTGGAGACTACGTTCCGTCAGGCTTTTCATGATCGCGGCCGGCGTCGCACGATCTCCAAGTCGCTTGAGTGCGATTGCCAGATGGCCCTGGGACTGACGACTGTTGAGCTTAACCCAGTACTGTTTCGCTTGGCCCACGAAATAATCGAACGCCGTTTTGTATTTGTCGTCGACCGGTTTGTCTTTGAGGAAGAAGCTGCGACCGTACATGTACAAACAGATGGTTGGCGAAAGATTGTTTTTATTTAAATCGCCACGGCGTTTGATGTTGTCGTATCGTTCGTTGATCCGCCAATCGAGCCGATCAAGTGCCCGAATCGCCGGGGAAACATCGATTTCAGTCCCGAGATGTCGAAGACGACCGAATCCAGTCGTCACGTAAAGCGTGATGTAATCGTTGGCTCGACCGCCGGGGAACCATGGCCACGCACCGTCGCTCAATTGCATTTGATTGAGTTTGTTGAGAGCTCGTTTCGTTTCAGCCGTCATTCGGTTTTTGTCGAACAGAATTCCGACATCACGACGAGCCTGACTTTCTTTCTTGCCGGCCTTCAACCACGGTGATTCGGCGATCAAAACGTTTTTTAAGTCTTCGTTCTTCTCCAGCGGACTGTCTAGGGCATCGGTGCCGCGCCATTGTTCGAAAATGCGTTCGATTTTTGGATCACTCGATACGATGTGGTGCCCAAGCGTATTCGCGTAAATCCGATTGAACGTTTGCTCGCTGCATTGGTGTGGATATTCCATCAAGTAAGGCAACGACAGAACCGCGTACCATGAAGGGTTTGAAGTCATCTGAACGGTCAACGTTTGGTTTTGCAGCGTGTCACTTTTTGCAGAAAGCTTAAGTCGTTCGAAATCAAAGGTTTTGGTTTGGTTGCCACGAATTGGCAGCGGAAGCGATTCCGTTACCAAGATTCGCTTTGAGAGTACGGGAAGGAAGCCTTCTTCGCCGTCGGAAACTTTCTCCGTCCCGCCGACGGCTTTGTAGGTCAATGCTCCAATAAAGTCGGGAACTTTGATTTTCCAATAGAGGCTCTTCGATTGTTTGGCTGGAATTTCGAAAGTCTGGTCGAGCTGTTGGTTCCCAAATGCCGCATCGACGCTGTCTGCAGTGCGGGCGTCAGCGAACGTTAACCGGACCGAACCAGTCTGCGAATCGTCAGACTGATTGGAGACTTTTACGGAAAACTCAAGCAGATCTCCTTCGCGAAGGAAACGCGGTGGATTCGGTTGGACCATCAAATGTTTGCTGGTCGTCATTTCATCGGTCAGCAATGCGGACCGGAGTTCGTTGTCATGTGCGAACCCCATAAACTTCCACTTGGTTAACGCTTCTGGGATTTCGAATTCGATGCGAACCGAACCATCGTCATCGACCTTCAAGTTTGGAAAAAAGAAAGCAGTCTCTTGGAGGTTCTTGCGAGGCGAAATTGACTTTAGATCCACTCCCGCGTTGGTCGATCCGGGTGTGTTGGGGCGTCCGACTAAGGTTCCTGTTTGACGCTTGCCGGCGACGCGTTTTGCTGAAATGTTCGAGCCCACGCCCATCCCGGGAGCCATTGCGGGAGCAGCTGCATCGGCTACGGCTGATTCGGCCATCATCCCGCCCATGCCGCCGCCACCGAAGCCACGCTGTGAGTACCCGCGTCCTCGTGAGTATCGAAGATGACTCACGCCGTTCCGACCCGACCAATAGTCGCTCTGCCAGCCAAGTCCGGTCTGATCGGAGAATTGTCGATAGAACCGGCGGGCATTTAGATACTTCCGATCGCTGTAGACGAACGCTTGGCGGCCGTTTTGCTGAAAGTTGTAAAACTGTAGCCTCGTCGAAGAGACATTGCGATAAAACGCATTGAAGGCACTGGTCCATCGGTGAGGGGAGAACGCATCGAGGGAGGCGTCGTACATTCCGGCAACCATTTCCGCGATCGTTTTCTCTGCATCCGGTCCAGATACGACGGCAGTCCAAGTTTCTCGTCCGCCTGGTTGAAGCGTGGAAACAAAATGCTCCCATTTGACGGCTAGCTTTTTGTTGGACCACGGAACATCGATTCGTTGATTGACCGAGTAGAATCGGTTTTCGCGCACGTAAGTGATTCGTAACTGGACTCCGCCGCGATGCTTTTCTTCGATCGGAAATCGAATGATGTGCTGCGTCGCGCTCGGGTCAGTCCAATACGATTTGACAACGTTACCGCGATGTTCAAGTTCAACGAACGCTCTACCGGAATCGTAGCCGGTCCCCCAGACAGCAACAAAGTCTTCGCCGGGTTCGACGGACTTCTGTTTCGTTTGAAAGAAGTGAGGGATCTTGGTTGCGAACTTATCGTCTGAAACATTGTTGACCAACAGAGGGATTTCCGAGCGGACTTTGTTTCCCGCTGGATCGGTGGTTTCGAAAACGGCTTTGAAGGCGCCGGATTTGAGACCGACTTTCGTTTTGTTTTCGCCAGATTCGTCGGTGGAGATTTCTTTCTCGAGAGCCACTGCTCCGGTTGGCCACGCATTGATTTTGGAGAGGTCGGGTTTGTCGGTTTTCGGGTTGTAGCCCCAACGATATCGGTTTCCAAGCGAGACACGTTGGACTTTTTCTGGCGGCGTTAACTCGTAGATCTTCAGTGTGCCTTTGGATGCTTGGCCTTCACCGTCGAGCGTCGTAACGCCGATCGAGAGCTCAATTTCCTCGTCCGTCGTTAACCAATCGCTGGCACTTAGTTTTGCTTGCAACGAGGTGTATCCAACACTGGTCGTTTGCGAATCGGAACGAGTCTCTCCCGCACTGTCGGTAACATCCGCGAAGACTTGATAGGTGAAAATGGGTTCGCTTTCACGGGCGACGGATGCGTCAGGTTGTGCCGTGAATTCGATTTCGAATTTTCCGTTGACGTCCGTCTTCATTTCGCCGTTGGCGATTTCCTTACGGTTGCTTTTTTGAGGAACGTACCAATATCGATAGCCCCACCATGAAGGATATCGTACCGTACGAACGACTCGCCAGACGACTTTGGAGCCGTCGATCGCAGCGCCGGTGTAAGCCGTTGCATTGCCAGTGATCTTTACTTTCTGGCCAAGCTGAAATGCTTCAGACGGTTTGTCGATCTCAGTGAAGAATTTTGGGCGTTTATATTCTTCAACGCGAAACCTTGCATTGCCACTTACAGAGGACTGGAGCCGCATCATGCCGGTGGCGCGATTTCGAGGAGCGGCGAAACTGCCTGAGATTGATCCAAATTCGTTTGTTTGGAACTGCTTCTTTTCAATTTCCTGATTGTTGGCGTCAAAAAGAGTGACGATGACTTTCCTGCCAGCAATCGTCGCGTAGTCGTTGGTTGTCGGGTTGGATTGGTAACAGATGCCCTTGAACTGAATCGTTTGCCCCGGTCGGTAGATGGAACGGTCGGTGAAAAAAATTGTCGACTCCGATGTTCGTAATATGTTTGACCTACCGCGGTAGTTGTTCTCAATTAAACCAAGACATTGGTCGCCGTGGTTGACGTAAACTTTCATCAAAGCGTTATCACTTTCGATCGTTGCCAGACCGTTCGCGTTGGTTGTTGCGGTCGTCTTTGGAGACTCTGCACTATTACGCCCATTGTTTTTCCAATTCGTGCTTTGTACGGAAGCTGCTTCAATGGGTTTGCCATTGACCGCATCGATGACTTGAATTTGAAATTGGCCTTCGCTGGTTGACCGACGCGCAACGATGGAGAGGTTGCTGACCCAGACTTCCGCTAACGAAACAGTTTTGAATTTGGAATTGCGTTGTGCCTGATCAAAAGTGCCGTCGCTGCTGGAAAGTAATACGTAGCAACCCGATTGGATCGCACGATTGTCTTGGTCGACCAAGATTGATTCGGTACGTTCTTTAAAATCTTCCGTCTTTTGTAAGTCGATAGACCACTCTTTCACCGCCTTTGCCTTCAGTAAAGCGTTTAGTTCGTCGCCGTGCACGCGCTGCGGAGATCGGCTTCGCCCCCAGTTTTTCCAGTTCTGGTAGTCGAACTTAACCAAGCGAAAATAGACCTTGTTCACATTTCGATAGCGAACATCGACCCGAACTTCGTCGCCATTCCATACTCGTTCCGTGAAAATGTTCAGCGATTTGGTTTCTATTTCATTGACGACATTTCGGCATTGGGTGGCTCCAATGGAATTTGGGAAACGAGCGATGCCTTGTTCTGCGATTTTTTTGGCTTCAACGAAATCTGATTCGTCAGCCTTAATCGCCAAAGCCAACGACGCTAACGCAACCGAGCTGAGTGGATGGGCGACGTTTTGGTCTGCGAATCGGTTCAACGCCGTGCGATAGCGAAGGTTGGCTTCGTCGCCTTTGGCGATAGAACGCCCGAAACGAAAACGAATCAATTCCGCATCAAGCAACGCTGTTGGGTCGTTGTCTGTGGCGTGGAACCGTAAAAGTTCCTGCAGCAAGCCGACGGCTTTGAGTTGATGCGAATCTTCGTCGGTGGTGTCAGGTTTCCAATTGAGGAACTCTTTTGTTGTGGCGAAAATCGGCGTATCGGATCCAATTTGAAACGCGTCCTGTTGGCGAATGAATTGTTCATCGAGCGAATAGAACTGTAATGCTCGGAAGGCAAGGAAGTCATAGAGCGTTGGGCGATGTGCGTCAGAAACGTTTCCTTTCTTCAGCAGCAAGTCGTAGGTGGCGATGGGAACTTTTCGCAATTCATCCTGCGACGCCAGAGCTTCAGTGAACAGCGTGTCGACTTCGCCCAATAAACGCGACAAGTCCCAAGTCTCAAAATCGTCGCTCGGTGCGGATGCTGTTTGTGATCGCTGTTGAAATCGCCAACGATTTTGCTGGTAGTAGCTGAAAAAGTACTCCGCCAACATCGTCTTCAACACTGGCTTCATTTGCTCAGGAGCATCTGGAATTGCAGTTTGAAGTTGCTTGATGACGTGTGGATAAACAGGCTGGTCAATTTGACCTTCGAGCAGAAAGCGATAACAGAGAGCCAGCGTCGCTTCTGGCCAAGCTTCGTCTGCGATGGCGCTTGTATGAATTGTTTTTAGTTTCGCAACGGCCGATTTTGGCAGACGGTTTTCTTGAGCGGTTTTGACTTCTTTCCAAAGTGCTGCACGTTCCGCTTCATCAATTGTTGAGTTGCCAATGAAACCGTTTTCGCTCGCGAAGAGAAAACCGGTCAGCAGGAAGAGAGACAGAACAAGCAAACTGATCAAGCGGAGCATGTTGGCGACCTTAAGCGACGAGAATTTTGTCCAGCCCTATCGGAATGGATATCGCATTGTGACGCAACATGAGTCGCTCGAGTTCCCAGATATTCTGCCCTCAAATCAAATAAGCCATCCTTCAGGCACGTCGGAGGTGCACCGGAAGGATGGCTACAATGGAAGCGGTTTTTGGAAGCGGTTTTGTTTGGATGTCGTTAGGCGTACTTGTAGTTTGTGAACTGGTGGAACGCTGACTCAAACGTCGGAAGCCACATCGGCATGGTCTTGATCGCGTAAAATGCGGCTACCGAAGTAGCGATCACGATCATGCAGTTGACGAACATAGTTTTGATCGTCTTGTTGGCTTGCATGCGAGCCAGTTTCTTGTCGGCAAGCAAGGTGGCAGTGAAGTACTTCTCGGAATCCAGCGTATGGTAAATTTTAGACATTGTATTTGCTCGGTCGGAGTTTGTGTGTTGCCGTCGGAAGGCTGTTGTTGGACGCTTAAAGCAATGGGCGTGCCAAAGAATGCCGTTCGGTAAAAACCGAGGTTTCTGAAACGCTCGTTTTTGATGATGCGCAAAGGCAACGGTGGGGTGTTGCAATATAAGCACATGCGTTTGATTTTTGCTTCCGTCACTATGGCTTGTTCACGGGTGCGTGATCGAATACGGTTTTGAGCTTGCCTGTCTGAAATACGGTTGCCTCTTTATTCCCTCCAAGTTTTCAACAAGTGTCCGAAGTCCTTCAAAACAAAACAGCTGTCGTCACCGGTTCCTCTTCAGGGATCGGGCGATCGATCGCCGTTGCACTGGCTAGACAGGGAGCCAACGTTGTCTTGCACGGACGTGCTCCATCGGATCGAATCGCAAACGTTTCCGCTGAGGTCTCCGCGATCGGGGTAAAGACAACGAATCTGTTCTCTGACTTTGCGGCGACTGATTCATGGGAAGGTTTCGTATCCGAGGCTTGGGATTGGAACGATGGAGTTGACATCTGGATCAATAATGCTGGCGGCGATGTGTTGACTGGTAAGTGGAAGGATGAAGGCCTTGAGCAAAAACTGGACTATCTGTTTCAGGTAGATGTTAAAGCAACGTTGATGCTGTCGAGGGCCATCGGTTCCAAAATGGTTGCACGTGATTCAGACGGCAACGGAGAGTCGTCGATCATCAACATCGGTTGGGATCAGGCCGCTCAAGGAATGGCAGGAGAGAGCGGTGAACTGTTCGCGACAACCAAAGGGGCCATCATGGCGATGACGAAGAGTCTTGCTCAATCGTTTGCTCCAAAAGTTCGAGTCAATTGCATCGCTCCGGGTTGGATTCAAACACAATGGGGTGAAACCGCCAGCGAGTCTTGGCAAGCTCGTGCAACGAATGACGCGTTGATGGCGCGTTGGGGACAACCTGAAGACATTGCGTCAGCCGCCGTTTTCCTCGCTAGTGATTCCGCCAGTTTCGTGTCTGGACAAGTGTTTCCAGTCAACGGTGGATTTCGATATTACAAAGAAGATTGAACTGAAGAACTAAATATGAACGCGTCAAAAGTCAAAGTTGGAGAACTTGATGTCACTCTCGTCAAAGGAACCGACAGACCGAAAGCTGCCGTAATCCTCTGTCACGGGTTTGGTGCTGGCGGTGATGATCTGGTTTCGATCGCTGAGGAAATGGTGAAGGTTGATGCAAACTTTAAAGAAGTCACATTTCTGTTTCCCGTTGCGCCGATCAGCATGGGGACTGAATTCGGATTTGAATCTCGAGCCTGGTGGATGATCGACGTCGATAAGATCCAGCAGTTAGCCGAGAAAGGAAAGTTTCGCGATCTTAGAAAAGAATCGCCAAAGGAACTTCCTGGCTGCAACAAGTTGATCGTTGATGTGATTGAG
The DNA here is from genome assembly GCA_964582025.1 of uncultured Pirellulaceae bacterium. Taxonomy (GTDB): domain Bacteria; phylum Planctomycetota; class Planctomycetia; order Pirellulales; family Pirellulaceae; genus Mariniblastus. Next base: position 7,980 of record CAZORS010000169.1, read on the forward strand.
TATGCGTGTTCGGAGTTTGAAATTCCGCATTCGCAAGTGGTCATTGGTGGATTTTCACAAGGAGCAATGCTAACAACCGATGTCGCGTTGTCTTGCGGCAAAAATCTCGGCGGTTTGGTCGTTTGGTCGGGCACGCTTCTCTGCGAAGATAAATGGGATTCGCTAATGGGAAACGTGGATTTCCCTGTTTACCAATCTCATGGAACACTGGATCCAATTTTGCCGTTTGATAATGCGGTCGCGCTTTGCAACCTGTTTGCGGATGCGAAAGTCGATATTGACTTCACCGAGTTTGAGGGTCCGCATACGATTCCGATTAGCGGAATGATGGGTGCGATGAAAATGATTCGCAAAGCGATTCTGTAGAGACCCCTGATCGTGGGGCAGGTTTTCAACCTGCCATCGCTGTCGCAACCTGGCAGGTTGAAAACCTGTCTCACGTTAGTCGTAGTCGTTGAGTTTTCTTGCGATCTGGCATATTCTGTTCACGCAAGAATCTCCCCTCATTCAACCCACATTGATATGCCTAAAGACTTTCTCAAGGGAGCTGCTGACGAATACGATGTAGTCGTGATCGGAAGTGGTCTCGGCGGACTTACCGCCGCCAACATTCTTGCTCGTGATGGCATGAAAGTCCTATTGCTGGAGCAGCATTATAAACTTGGCGGTTTGGCGACTTGGTTCAAGCGACCCGGCGGCCACATTTTCGATATATCTCTTCATGGATTTCCTTACGGGATGGTGAAGAGCTGCCGACGATATTGGTCCAAGGAGATCGCGGACTCGATCGTGCAACTCGAAGGCGTTCGCTTCGACAATCCAATGTTCTCTCTGACGACGACCTTCGATCGAAAAGACTTTACCAATCTGTTGACGTCGCAGTTTGACATTCAACAAGAGGCCGTCGACCGCTTCTTTGATACTGCTCGCGGGATGAACTTCTACGACGATCAAGATCGAACGACACGAGACCTGTTCGAGGAATTCTTTCCCGGCCGTGAGGATGTGGTTCGCTTGTTGATGGAGCCAATCGTTTACGCAAACGGTTCGACGCTGGAAGATCCAGCATTAACTTACGGGATCGTGTTCTCGAACTTCATGTCCAAAGGTGTGTTCGTGTTTCAAGGCGGAACGGACAAGCTGGTCAAGTCGATGGAGAAGGAACTCAAATCCAATGGCTGCGATGTTCGAATCAATTGCGATGTAGAAAAGATCAACGTGAGCGGCGACGCTGTTCAATCGGTTGTCGTCAATGGTCGAACGATCAAGTGCAAAGCCGTTGTGTCGAATGCGAATCTTCGCTCGACGATCTTCAATATGGTCGGCGAGGAGCATTTTGACGGTTCTTTCGTCGACGATGCGAAAGAAGTTCGGCTGAATAATTCGAGTACGCAAGTCTACATGGCGATGAATCCGGACGACACGGTTCCGCGTGAGACCGGTGATTTGTTGTTTTCCAGCACCGCGGAACGGTTTCAGACTGATCTTTTGTTGAGCCGTGATATCACCAGCCGAACGTTTTCGTTTTACTATCCCGATACGCGGCCGGACAAAAAAGAACGCACCTTAATCGTCTCCAGTACCAACGCTAACTTTTCGGATTGGAACGACATGAGCAAGGAAGATTACGAAGCGAGCAAGAAAGATTTGATCGAAACGACATTCGACGCGTTGGAGAAATACGTTCCGAATTGTCGCGAGCGGATCTCTCATGTTGAAGCCGCGACGCCGATCACGTTTGAGCACTACACGAAACACATCAGCGGCGCATCCTTCGGCACGAAGTTCGAAGGCCTAGCCGTCAGCCGACAGTTGCCTCAACAGATCACTGGCCTCTATCACGCCGGCAGCTGCGGCATCATCATGTCGGGTTGGCTCGGCACGATCAACTACGGCGTCATCGTCGCCAATGACGTGATCAACCAAATTTCCAGCGCCTCGATGCCGGCATAGCCAGCGCGTCAGAATTCCGCACTCCCCATTCCAAATTCCGCATTCAACTATGTCTCTCGACGCAATTCATGCTGCGATTCCACACCGTGCTCCCATGCTGCTGGTTGATGAAATCGTTAGCCAAGAAGAAGATTCTATCGTTTGCCGAAAATCGTTTCGGTCAGAGGAATATTTTTTCCAAGGTCACTACCCGGACCAGCCGATCGTTCCTGGCGTGATACTTTGCGAAGCCACCGTTCAGTCGGGCGCGATTTTGCTTTCGTCCAAGATGAAAGAACAGACTGGTGTTCCCGTTTTGACGCGGATGTCGGATGTAAAGTTTAAGAACATGGTCAAGCCCGGCGATTCGATTGAGATGTCGGTTAAGATCGATGAAATCGTATCAACGGCCTATTACCTGACCGGCGTTGCCAAGGTTAATGGCAAAGTCGCGGCTCGACTTTCTTTCACATGCACCGTCGCGGAAACAGGATAGGTCATGGACTTTTTGAAGCTTAGCGGAAAACCAGTCGTCGTCTTCGGCGTCGCCAATAAAAAATCAGTCGCTTGGCATATCGGTAGGACGTTGGAAGAGCACGGCGCTAAAGTGATCTACGTCGTTCGTAGTGAAGCTCGCAAAGAATCAACGGCGAAGTTGCTTGGTGATCGACCGGTTTATGTTTGCGATGTTGAATTCGAGGATCAGGTCAATGCCGTGCGAGACCAAATCGCGAAAGACCATCCTGAACCGATCGTCGGATTGGTGCACTCGATCGCGTTTGCGGCTTACGACGAAAGTGGAATCAAACCCTTCCACGAAACGGGCAAACAACAACTGTTGCGGACGTTTGATATATCGTGCTTCTCATTGATTGCAGTTTGCAATGCGTTTAAAGAAATGCTTGCTCCCGACGCTTCGGTCGTCACGATCTCGATCTCGACCACGACGATGGCTAGCGAGAACTATGGATTCATGGCGCCGGTTAAGGCAGCGTTGGATAGCTCGTTGGCGTTTCTGGCAAAGAGCTTTTCAAAGTTTTCCGAAGTTCGCTTCAATGCGGTGGCTCCCGGGTTATTGAAGACTTCCGCGTCGGCTGGGATTCCCGGTTACGTTGACGCTTACCTTTTCGCAGAACAAGTCATCCCTCGAGGCAAGGCGATTCAAACGCAAGAAGCAGCCGATGCAGCCTGTTTTCTGCTCAGTCCACGATCCTCCGGCATCAATGCTCAGCGAATCGTGATCGATGCCGGCATGTCGATCAATTATTTTGACAACGAGATAATTGCAAAACAGATGAAGCTGGATTGAGATCGATGTTACAATGGGGATCGGAGTTGGAAAGATATTATCAAGTGATCCTAAACATCGGCCATGGGAATTCGATTTCTTTGTAGCAGTTGCCAGTATCGGCTGAATGTGAAGACAAAGCAGGCGGGCCAGTTTTGTATTTGTCCAGATTGTGAAAATGAAATTCAGATTCCGCTTCAATCGACCATTGAACCAATCAAAAAGAAGCGGAAACGAAAAGGCAAACGACGAGGGGAAAAGAGATCTCACGTCGAAGTGGAGATTGCTCCCCTGAGTCCCGATCAACTTTCGGTCGAATTGCAACCAAGCCTTAGTGTTGCGTCGCCTTACGTCGAAAAGAAAACGATTGAGGATTCCGCGCTGTTTGTTGCGCCGAAACCAAGTGGCGAACCGGCCGCTCAACAAGATAGCGATCTACCGGACTCGTCTTCTGCCGTCGCGGATTCAAGTTTGTCGGATGCTGCTGCCAATGTGACGGACTCGGCTTCTGTTCCGGATGATTTTCTGTCAGGTGAGTCTGATTCGTCATCACGGAATTTTAGCGAGGCTGATTCCTTTCTGTTGAAAAAGCCTACCGTAAAGATCGAAGACGATCCATTGAGATCGGATCCGAATCTCGTGTGGTACCTACGGCATAAGCGGCTCGGTGAAAAAGGTCCGCTCAAGGCGGCTCAAGTTGAAGCGATGCTAGAGTCGGGACAACTTCGAACTGGCTATATTGTTTGGCGAGAGGATTGGAACGATTGGGTTCCTGTAGAGAAAGTCTTTCCTGAGTTGGCGACTAAGCCGTCGGATTCGACTTACCAAATTCCTGACGAGCTAAATCCGCATTCGGAAGTAAGCCGCAAACGGCGGGCACAAAAACGATTCTGGATGTGTTTTAATGCCGCAGCTTTTCTTATCGTGATCCTTTTGGTCTACTGGATAACTCATTTAGGTTGGTAATTTTTTGCGAGCAAGGCGATGTTTTCTCAGACCAAAATTTCTCTGCTAGTTTTGATTTCACTTGTTTCAGTAAGCTGCTTTGCCGGGTGCGATGCCAAAAAAGCGGCGAAGGAAGATACGGCTAAACAGTCCGTTGAAAAACCAGAAGCTTCGGGTGACGCTGCTGATACGAGTGAGGTTGAGACATCGGAACCGAAAGTTGAAGCTGCCGATGCGACTCCTGCAAAGGATGAAGTCGCGGAGAATTCTGAACGCAGTTCATCTGCTAAACCGGCT
>CAZORS010000170.1:0-7896 GCA_964582025.1 uncultured Pirellulaceae bacterium
GGGCTTGTATTTCGCGCGATTTGCCAAGCGAAAGTCAGAAACTTTCCTCAGGTAGTTTCACAACGCCGACGGTCAACAAAAGGTTGGCGAATCGACGCTGTTCGCCAGTGGCAATCGCTAACGTGGTATCCGTCGATTTGATTTTGTCATAATACGACCAGCGTTCCATCTCACTCCACTGAACTTCGTCGCCGAGCATCGCTTTATATTCGTCATGAATGTCCGGATGGAAATCATCCGGCGGTAGCATCGTGGTTGCTTCCTGAACCGGGATTGCTGAAAGAACGGCTTCGAGTACTTCGATCGCACTGACGGTTCCGGGCGCTAAATTCAGGAACACGCGCCGAGTTGCTGGATTGGTTCCTGAAAGAAGCGGGTAGTTGCCGTCAGCAATGAGTGCTTGAGAAAAATGACCGGACCCAGCCAACGCCTGAAGAATTTCCGGATGAATTAATTTCGATTTCAGCATTCGATTTGTCCGAAATGTCTCACACCCGAGAAGGTGTGCTTGAGAAGGACTGCCAGCCGGAAGTTTTAAGTGACACCAAAGCCGTGTCGAGATCGGCGAGATAAGGGTGCCACTTGCGTTCCCATTCGAGGCTCACGACACCGTCGTAGTTGTTGTCGCGCAAAATGTTGAATACATCGTTAGCCGGGAATTCGCCTTCGCCGAGCAAACAATAGGAATACGGATGCCGCGCGGATGGGACCGAGACGCTGTCCTTAATGTGTATGTGTTGGATCATGGAAGCAATTTGATTCCATGTTTGAGTCGCACTCTCGTTTCCGAGTTTCCAAGTGTGGTGCGTGTCCCAGATGATATCCAAGGGATGGCCGAAGGCTTCTTGGAGTCGCAGGCAGCGTTCGCCGCTGCTGAATCCGCCATGTGTTTCGAGAGCAATTTGCGTCGTCCAACCGTTCTCTTCGCGTTGAGCTTTCCACCACTTCAAGTTTTCAGCAGCAGATGCCAGATCGTTTTCCGTAAGTGGCCTTTCCATGCTGCCGCCCCCAAAAGCACGGATGAAAGGAACATTAAGTGGTTCTGCCCAGCGGGCAAATGCGAGCATTTCTTCGCGAGCATTTTCGTCGCCTTCGATCAGGCTAAATCCGCTGTTAAGTGCGATGATCGATTGACTATGCTGATCCAGAATCTGCTTGACTGCCGCAGGATCGTCCGGATAAGTCTCATCGAGATATTCGGGCAAGTTCAGACTGTCGGCCAAGCTGCGGATCTCCAAGTGATGGATTCCGTGCTGTTTGGCCAATTTGCAGATGGACGGCAGGTCAAGTTCGTGGCAACCCAGTGTCGAGATGCCCCACTTGATATCAGGTTGCGCGGTCATAAATACCTAGGTCGATAAGGTTGGTTAGCGGTTTATCGTTCAAATAGTTTTCAAGGTTATCCAAAGCCAGCTCGCCACAGTCACGCCGGCGATCTGGCGTCGGGCCGCCGAGGTGTGGCAGCAACGTAATATTGTCTAAGCTGCGAAGCGGCGAATCAACCGGCAGCGGTTCGGTTTCGTAAACATCAAGAGCAATGTGCAGGCCTCGTTCTTGGCTGGCACGAACCAGAGCTGCCTCGTCCACGACCATTCCGCGACCGAGATTGACGAAGACAGCGTGCGGTGGAAGAAGCTTGAGCAAATCGTCGCCGACGAGGTGATGGTTGGCGGGTTTGCCGGGTGCGAGTTCGACCAGAACGTCGGCCGTCGAAAAAAGATCTTCCAGCGATTCGCAGCGGCGGACGTTAAGCTTTTCGTAAGTCTCGTCTGGCACGCTTGGTGAGTATGCCGATAGCTGGACGTTAAACGGCTCCAGTAGCCTGACCAACTCACGACTGATCGCGCCGAGGCCATGCAGACCAACGCGGCGACCAAACAGGCTCAGGGTGTCTGGGTGTCGCCCTTGTTTCCATTTGCCTTCAGTGCGCATGCCGACACTCCAGTTACCGACGCGCCGCAAAGCGGAAAGGATTAACAGTAGTGAACATTCGGCAACCGTGTTACTGACGATCGATCCCCAGTTGGTGACGATCAGTCCTTGTTCAACCAGTTCGCGCGGCACAAGCTTGCGGACAGATCCGCACAGGAAGCAAAGATACTTCAAGTACTCGGTTGCTTCTGGAGGAAGTGGTGGAGTTTCCCACGCACAGATAACGATCTCTGGCTGTTGGTCTCGCAGCAAGGCATGCCACTCGTCTTCCTGAAGCGGAGCTTCGACCCAATGAAGATCAGGAAACATCTCGCGTAGCCGCGCTTCGAGGTCCGGAGGTAGGAATTCAATTTTTTCCTGCTCCGTCATGATGACCAGAACAGAAGGTTTGGGTGCGGATGTCGAATTCATAAGTATGAGCGGTGTCGCGTGGTATAGTCGTTCAGAAGAGATTGTAGTCTATATTATGAACTTAATATGGTGATTATGAAACATTGACGTTTCGCGGCAAGCGGTGGAGGGGCAACGAATGGCAAAACGAATTTCTCAGAGTCAGATAGCAAAGGAACTCGGGGTTTCCCAGTCGCTGGTTTCGCTTGTGCTCAACGGGCGTCGCGACGGAATTTCGGATAAGTCGTACAAGGAGATCTGGCAGGTGGCCGTTGCGAACGGGTACGTGCCGCGTGGCATGCAGCCAGTTTACGCTCCCGAAGCCCGCCGAAATTATGTAGGAATTGTCCAGCGTGGCGGCCTGAAGATCGATCAGCCAAGTAACACATTCAGCCATGTTCAGCAGGGCATATTCCAGGTCTTGCAGCGGTCTCATATCAGCACAACGTTTCTTGGTGGAGAACGGGATCTCGATGAGAAAAAACTGTTCGAACTGCTTGGGCAACGCGACCCTCTACAAGGGATCGTCGTGCTTGGCGAAGTCAGCGAGCCATTCCTTAGAGCTCTTGGCCAACTGCGTGTTGTGCTGCTGAGCGTCTACGCAAGTGCTCCAGGACAGTGCCATTCTGTGGCTCCGAACGAAAAGCAGTCACTTGAACAGTTGGTTGAACATCTCTTGGAGTTGGGGCACGAACGGTTTGCGTGGCTCGGTGGAAATTGTCAGCTTGGACGTCATCAAATGCGACTCGGTGCTTTGAAGGAGTGTCTCTCGGCTCGCGGAATAGAACTGGACGAGCGGTTTATTGTTAGTGTTGAACAGGGTGATCGTCAGGAGGGTTTCGACTGTGCCGACACATTGATGAAGCGTGTTGGCGATGACCGTACCAAAGCCCCGACTGCCTGGATTTGTTACAACGGACTGATGGCTCGTGGGGCGCACCAGTTTGCATTGCTTCGCGGAATCCGCATTCCGCAGGACATCAGTTTGGCGGCTGTGGATCGCACTCGAGTCTGCACTGAAATTCATCCCGATCTGACCAGTGCCAGCGCCAACCCTCAAGTCGTTGGAGAGGAAGCAGCCAAGCTACTTTGCAAAAATGAAGAGCCGGGAGAAAGCCGAATTTTGGTTGACTTGGTGATCCCTTCTGAGTTTTCTGAAGGCGAAACCAGCGGTCCAGCCGCAAGTTAGCGGCTCGTTTTATGATCTTTTCGGTTGACAAGTTCATAACGATGAATGGATGATCTATTTGTGGTCGCGAAATGTAATTCGTGCCGAATTCAAAAAAAGGGGTCTAAATGATCACGAGATCGAGTGTCATGTTGGGTGTTGCGTTGGTTGCTTTTCTGTTGCTAGGTCAGTCGGAGGCTCAGCAATCGACCGGCGCCCAAGGGCAGGGCGGTACCGTCTACTTGCACGAAGATTTCGAAAGCTTCGAGAACGATGGCGTGCCTCAAGTTTCGCAACTTCAGCGAGTGGATAAGGTGACGGTTGTCGATGGGGGCGGAAAGATCGGATCCGGCAAGGTTGCTCGTTTTGATGACTCCGACACCAGCATGGGTGGCGCGATGGAGTACAACCTGGGAGCTTCTGAGTTGGGCAGTATGTACATTGAGTTTGACGCTCTCAACAATGACCCAGCCAAAGGCGACAAATCCTCGACCGTCATTTTCGGCGTTGGTCCTTGGGGTGCAGGCAAAGGTTTGGTGCTCAACGCGAAAGCCAAGCGAGCGTTTGGATTTGAAATGTATCAACAGAAGTATCTCAAGCTGCGTGTTGGCAATGATGCTGTCGCAACTTTCAAGTACGACACGGCTGCTCCGTTCAATGTCAAAATCTGGGCAAACGACAACGATGACAACGCGCTTTCGTATAAGCGTCCCGATACCGGTGAAACTGCGGCGCTTAATCCAGATTCCGTTGTTGTTTGGGTGAACGATGCTTTGCTCCCGAAGCTTGAAGCCACTGGCTGCCCAATGAACAATGAAATCACATCAGGCAATGCAGTGATTGGTCGTGCCGGATTCAGTTCATCTTCGACGAAGGTGTCTGACTTTCTGATCGACAACCTGCACATTGAAGATCCGGCAGGCGAATCGAAACCAGTCGCAGAGTCGACATCGGATTCGGCGCCTTCTTCAACCGAAGAGGTGACTCCCAAGAAATTGCCCGGTGGAGAAACGATGAGCTATCGCGAAGGCGAAAACGCGATGGACTTGTTCGTCTTCAAGCCTGAAGGTTGGAAGGCCAGCGACAAGCGTTCGGCGTTCGTTTTTTTTTTCGGTGGCGGCTGGACGAAGGGAACTCCGCTTAAGTCAGCATCAACGGCAGCTTGGGCAGCGAAGAATGGTATGGTCGGCATAGCTCCGGACTATCGTACAAAAAATCGATTCGGCACCAGTCCTCTAGCTTCTGTGGATGATGCCCGCGCGGCATTTGCTTGGGTTGTCGAACATGCAGATGAGCTCGGCGTCGACCCGGCACGCGTAGCTGTCGGCGGGAGCTCTGCTGGTGGCCATGTTGCATTGTGGACCGCGATTGAAAAGGCGCCTCCGGGTTCTGATCCTGCAATGTCACCGAAGACCAAACCCGCTGCCGTTTTCCTTACCTCGGCCGTGACCGACACGTCTCCGGAGACCGGATACACTGCGAAAAGGTTCGGCGATGATGCGACTGCACTTTCCCCCATTCATCAACTTGATGCGAAAATGCCGCCAGTGTTGATGTTCCATTCGGCTTTTGACGAACTCGTTCACTACAGCACTGCCGTCGCGCTGCACGATAAATTGGAGTCGACCGGAAACGTCTGTGAACTGATCACTGTGCCCGCAGGAGGCCATGGGTTTTCAAGCGAATATCCAAAATGGAAATCGAGTGTGCGAGAGAATATGGAATCGTTTTTTACTCGCCAAGGTCTGCTTCCTGCTGTTCGCTGAACACACCTTGGATCCTATCCCTTCTTGGCAGCTTTCTTCAGCTCAACCAGTTGCTTGCCTTCTGGCATGTCTTTGTAAAACTTGTCCAGTGGATAGCAACCGGAAACGATTCCGTTTCGCGGCGCGGTTGTGCAATCACTAAACGTGCGACAGATCAGCTTGCGCTTCATTTCGCCGTTGGCTAGAGTGCTGGCTGGCAAGTCAGGGAACGACAACACCATGCGACCCAGGCCGATTGAATCGACCCAACCATCGCGAACGGCCGCCTGGGCGACGTGAGGAAGGTAGTCTTGCAAGTAGCTGTAGCCTGACCCGACGAAAGGCATATCCGGGTAAGCCGCTTTGCATTCTTGAACGACTTTCATTTGTCGAGCCACGCCGACGAGCGGATCTTCCGGTGGCAAGTATCCATCGGACGGCGGGAAGATCGCCGGACGTTGAATGTGCGGATTGTAGTACGGGCTTCCGCAGCTCAAGTTAAGCGCCGCAACGCCTTTCTCTTTGAGCATTCCGATTAACTCCAATGGTTCGGTCAAATCGTAAGCCAACGGATCTTCAGCTGATGTTCCGAATCCGTATTGATACGGAGTCTCCGATTTCATCGGCTGTCCAACTTCTTGGCTCGTTTTGTAAGGCAGGATGTCGAAGATGCTCACGCGAACGAAAACCATCAAGCCCGGGACCTCGTTGTGGATCCTGTCGATGACGGTGGTCAAAATTTTTGATCGACCTTCGAGGTCGCCACCGAATTTTCCTGGTCGAGTTCTTGCGCTGAGGAACTCGTGCAGCAAGTAACCGTGACAGGCTTTGACATCGACAAACTTAAATCCAATTTCGCTCATCAATTTCGCGGATGCGACATAGGCGTCGATCAATTTTTCCAAATCGTCATCGGTCCAGATGAGTGAATCATCATTGGGATCAAGTCCGTATTTTTCGGCCAGCAAAGGGTGGTGATACGCAATGCGAGGCTCAAGGTCATGCGTATGTGGACGACAGAAGCGACCGGAGTGAGTCAGCTGAGCGCCGACTAGCAAATCATCGGTCGTGCCGAAATGCTCACGATGGGTGGACTCCAAGGTCTCACGCAAACTTCGAATCGAATCGCGGTTGGGTTCGAGCGCCATCAACTGGTTGGCGTTTGCGCGACCGTCAGGTTGGACAGCCATCGCTTCGCCGCCCCAAATTAGTTTCGCGCCACTCTCTCCGAACTTGCGCCATCGACGCTCGGTCAGTTCAGAAGCCGTACCATCGGTATTCGCATCCCAGCCTTCCATCGGATGGATACAGTAACGGTTGCCAACGGTGAAGTCGCCAATCTTGAAGGACTCGGCCAATGGCGAATTCTGCTCGGATGTGAGGATCGCATCGTCGACGGGCATCTCGACGCCCAACTCTTCGAGGTGAGCACGAAAAGCATCAACGGTTTTTAGTTTGACGATCTTTGGGTATTTCGACATCGTTTAATCTTCGTTTTGAAAATGAGTCTTGAGTTGTCTGTTGTTTAACGATTAGCCGGAAGGCGACAGAGTCCGAAACGCTGACGCCTGCCGGCTAATCGTTAAACGAATTACTGATTGGTGTTACTACAACCGGTTCATCGTGAGTCCGCCGTCCACGTAAATTACTTGGCCGGACGCGTAAGGCATGTCACCGCGAGCCATCGCGGCAGCAAGCTTGGCGATATCTTCTGGCAAGCCCCAGCGTTTCTCGACTAGCAGTTCTGTGTTGTTGATCAGGTTGTCATATTTTTCAGTGACGCCTGAAGTCATGTCTGTTTTGATAATGCCGGGACGAATTTCGTAGACGGGAATGGAGAACTCACCTAGTCTCGCCGCAAACAATGAATTCATCATGCCCATTCCAGCTTTCGAAATACAGTAATCACCACGGTTCGGTGAAACGACTGTCGCGGAAATGGAGCCAATGTTGATCACGCATCCATCGAAGGAATCATCGGCTTTCTTCTGTTCGATCATCCAGTTGGCACAAGCTTGCGTCAGGAAGTACGGGCCTTGCAAGTTGATCTTCATGATCCACTCAAAGCTGTCTTCGGTTGCTTCGAGAATGTCAGCACGCTCTTTCGGTGCAACGCCGGCGTTATTGACCAGCACATCCAAACGGCCGAAGCGTTCTTTGATCTGTTCCAGCATCGCCGCACGGTCTTCTGCTGACGACACGTCGCCGGAGCAGTAAAGAACCTCTGCGCCCATGCCTTTAAGTTTTGCGACAGCGTCTGCGACTCTCGACGCATTCGAACGTCCGCTTAAGACGAGATGAAAGCCTTCGGCTGCAAGCTTTTCGCAGATTCCAAAGCCGATGCCGCGACCGCCGCCGGTGATCAGTGCTACTTTTTTGCTCATACTGCCACTCGTTTTCTGTTTTGTCCCATTACAAGCTCGAAGAGATTGTGAATTTTTCACCTGAAGTTTGTAGTACCGCCTCAGGGCCCTCAGGGCGGCTCCGCACTTCTTGAAGACATGCAACACCGGCTAAAGCCTCAACTACGAACAACATGCAAATGCCTAATGAACGTAGTCCTTCAAAAATTCACATCCCCGAAGCGGGGGGGGGGGGGGGGGGGGGGGGGGGGGGGCGCGCCGGGGGGGGGGGGGGGGGGGGGGGGGGGGGGGGCGGGCG
>CAZORS010000170.1:7906-12424 GCA_964582025.1 uncultured Pirellulaceae bacterium
TTTAATAAAAATTATCACCCCCGGCCGGGGGGCGGTTGGGTTTTGGGGGGGGAAAGACCCACTCGCTTGCGCTTCGGGCTTGTATTTGTCACTTTAACTAAAGGTAAAACTTGTAATACGGATCGTCGTTTGCCAGCCTCTGAATGTAGAGAGCCGCTTCTCTCGCGTGATAGTCTCCCCACATGCACGATTCGCCGCATGGAACCGTCTGGCCTTCCGGGATGTGGTCCCAGCCATTGGGTCGGTGGTAAACCGAATGCAAAATCAATCCTTGATGCGATTCGTCGAGGCTCAAATACTTGTCGCTGAGCAACGTTTCCATGACTGTCAGTCCGGCCTGAGTATATTTTGGCTCGTTCAGATACTGTCCCAGTCGAACCAAACCCTGTGCTCCGATTGCCGCAGCAGATGAGTCCACTGGTTCCGCATCGTTGAACGGATCAGACTCGCGATCGTAAACGTCTTCGCCAAGCTTGTGCGAATTGAGTGCTCCGGTGTCCCAGTAAGGAATCCCATCGGTTGCTGTATTTTCAATGTAGAAATCGCAAGTTGCTTTGGCCATCTTCAGCAGCATCGCTTCGATCGCATCGCGTCCGCCCAGCGGTTCAAGCTCCGCATCGTCGACCGTTTTCAAAAACTCAAGCTGCTCTGGAGCACCCGCCATGATCCATGCGAGCCCGCGAGTCCAAGTCGTAAACGGCGAGAAACCTTGCTGTGAGTTTGGACAACGGTAGGCTCCATCGTTCAAGTTGAAGATACTTTCGTGAGCCGTGCGGCCATTGACGTCGTAGAAGTCTCGACCTTCTCCGTAATAGACCGCGTAGTCAGCTGTGGTCTGGGCGTGCTGCACCAGTCGCTCAATCAGGCTGGTCTTCTTGTCGTTCTCGCCCATGATCGAATGGCCCAGCTGATGCCCGACAGCCAGAACTCGCAGCGAACGAATCGTGTCCGCGAACAACGAGTGCGGTCCGTTGAACGAATAGATGTATCCGCCAGTCGGCAAGTCAGTCCAACGTTTGGCTTGTACGGCACTCGAAGCCTGCAGAGCCATCACGTAGAAATTTCGCTCCCATTCGCTTTCGGGAATTCGTCCCTCGTTCATCAGCCGCAGCAAGTTGCCGTAAGTGCTGACGTTGTTGAAGCCATGATCATGCACGCCAAAATGAGTGATGTGCGGAGCCATTTTCTGAACCGTGTTCTGCCGGCCCATGTTCAGGAACGACTCGTCATCAGTGGCATCGAACTGTAGGATCTCGGACCCATACTGAAAGCCCTGAGTCCATTCGGTCCAGCCGCGTGTCGAGTACTTGCCGGCGACGGTGAAAACAGGTGAACCCTGCGAGTCGTCGTACTCGCTATTCATCAGCTCGATTTTTTGGCCAGAGACCTTCCAAAACCGCTCGAGGGCGGGCAACAGGTCAGTCGGCTTAAGGGAAGAATTGGGTATCATAAACGTGTTATCTTTGATTGGAACTTGATCGGGCCTGTATTGTTGTCGCCCCGCTCGTTTCAAGGAATGTCAACAAAATCCACTTGCAAACTCTTGGGTCTGACATGATGATCTAATAAATATTAGATGTCCAGCCTTCGCTGATTAATTGTCAATGTGGGCCTGAGTTCGAGGAGTTCCCGGAAGGCCACCAAAATGGCAGTGACGACTGATCAGACCGCATACTCGCAATCGTTATTGGTAGCTGAAAAGCTGCTGGCTCCGTTGGTGAAGCTTATGAAACCCGGCGCGGCTTCCTTGCCATTGGAGGGCATGGCCAGCGACCACGGAAAAGCTGCCGATATCCTCGAAACGTTTGCTCGTCCTTGTTTGCTGGCTTCTCATTGGCTGGCGGCCAAGGGTGGAGGCGGCGAAACGCTTGGCTTCACGCGTGAAGACGTCGCCAAGTGGTTCCGCGAAGGTTTGGTTGCTGGAACGGATCCGAATTCCGACGTCTACTGGGGACCGGTTACCAACTATCACCAGCATTGCGTCGAAATGGGCGCGATGGTTATTGCTCTGGAGATTGGACGCGATCATCTTTGGACGCCGCTTGTCGATGAAGATAAGCAGCAAGTTTTGCGGTGGATGAAAACGGCTCGTGGTTGTGGCTTTCATCGCAACAACCATATGTTCTTCGGAGTCTTGCCGCTGAGCTTCATGGTCAGTGAAGGGGCCGGTTCGACTGGCGATCAGGAGTTGCTTCTCCGTTGGTTGGATACACTCGAGAGCATGTATCTCAAAGACGGTTGGTTCATCGATGGCATGAACGAAACGGTCGACATTTACAACGCTTACGCCTGGCATTTTTACGGCCTGTGGTGGGGCAAGCTCTATGGCGACATGGATCCAGCCCGGGCTCAGCGTTGGAAAGACTACGCGGTTCCATTCCTGAAAGACTACGTTCACTTCTTTGCGGCTTCTGGCGAAAACATTCCGTTCGGACGCTCGATGACGTATCGCTTCAACGCGTCGGCGCCGTTCGGGCTGTCGCATTACTGTGGCGTCGAATCGATTGATCCTGGACTGTCTCGCAACATTTTCATGAAGAACGTTGAGTTCTTTATGAGCCGCTTGCCGGAAGACAAACCATTGAGTCTTGGTTGGACGGATGAGTTTCCAGCGGTGGCCGAAGTTTACTCCTGTGCTGGATCGCCGTACTGGGCGGCCAAGGCATTTTCGCCACTGTTGATTGATCCGAGCGATCCGTTTTGGACAGCGCCCGCAAAGCCATTGCCTTCTGAGGAAGGTGATTTTGTTCGCGCAATTCCCGCAGCTGGAATGGTGGTCCGCTGCATCGACGGCGACATCGAACTTCACAATTCAGAGTCCGGCATCAATCCCGGCAACGCGCGTTTTGGCACGTATAAATGGGGGAAAACCAGCTATCGAACCGGTGTTGGGCTGGAAGTCGCTTCGGCGTCTGGCGAGTTTCCTCGTGATGCTGCGATCACCGCTGAATCGGAAGACGGCACTGTCTACGGTCGTCACAGCACTCATATGATCAAATGCACTGAAGACGAAAGTGCGATGGTTTATGTGCTGGGGCACAAGGTCGCTCATTTCTCCGTGCAAGCTGAAACGCATGTCTGGTGGAACGGTGGCTGGCAGCTGCAGTTACACAATATCAACGCGCTTCAGCCTGCGAAGTTGACTGTTGGCGGACACAGTTTGCCAGCTGGAGATGATACTTATTCTGTGAAGCTGCAAAACGTCAGCGGGTGGGAATCGTCCGACATGGTTCGACACGACGCGTCTGATCGAACGCATCTTACGGCACCGTCTAGTGAGTATCCGATTATGACTTGCAATGTTGATGGTGAGGCGACGCTGATTTGTCTCGCGTATTGCGGCAAGGGTGATCCTGGCGAATGGAAGACAGAGTCGCTTGATGAGTCAGGAATAGTATTGAAGTCAAACGACGGCACGGAATGGAAGGTGTCTTTTGAATAGTTCACCACTGCAACTAAAACCAAACTACGCTTGGCGCAGCTACCTTGGCGGTTCCCATCTGCGCGCGTTCCGCAACGATGCAGTCGGCGATGATGATCATTTCCCGGAAGACTGGTTGGCCTCAACGGCGACCGCTCGCAATGGCGACAACCAGCAACGCGACGACGAAGGTGTTTCATATTTGACGGTCGACGGCAAAGACATCGCATTGACCGATCTGATTACCGCGAATCCCGATTGGTTTTGGGGCAAGCAGACTCCGCCTGTGGATGAACCCGGACAGACCGGCGTGCTAATTAAGCTGCTCGACGCTGGAGTTCGCTTACACCTTCAAGCACATCCAAATGCTGCCTGGGTGAAGGAGCGTTTTGGCGGCAACGCGGGAAAAACCGAGTGCTGGTACATTCTTTCGACTCGCGGTGAAGATCCTCATGTCTACCTTGGCTTTCAAAATCCGCCAACTCAAGAGCAATGGGCGACGATGGTTGGCGAGCAGGATCTCGAAGGCATGCGTGCCTGTTTCGAGAAGATTCCCGTCAAAGCCGGCGACTGCCTGATGGTTCCTTCTGGAACTCCGCACGCGATTGGCGATGGCATTTTCATGATCGAATTGCAAGAGCCAACCGATTGGGTTGTCCGCTGCGAGTTCAGCGCCGGCGGTCACGTGCTTGAACACAGCGCCCGGTTCATGGGATTGGAGCTTGAGGACATCCTTTCGATCTTCGACTACTCCGCACATCCGATCGAAACGCTCAGCGAATCATTTCTTCAGACACCACAAGTATTGAACGAGACTGATACGTTCATGGAGGAACGCATCATCGATTCAAAGCACCAAGAGTTTTTCCGTCTGCGGCGACTCTCGGGAAGCGGCTCGGCTGACTTTAGCGGCGGCGAACCAATAGTCTTGATCATGCTTGAGGGCTCCGGTGAGCTCAATGGCAATCCGGTCGGAGCGGGAGATACCTGGTTGTTACCAGGTTCGGCCGAAGCTTGGGCTTGGACACCGGCTGCTGGCGACAACGAAAACAAATGGTCATTTTTACTCGCGCAACCACCGGTGAGGAAACAATGAA
>CAZORS010000171.1:0-10218 GCA_964582025.1 uncultured Pirellulaceae bacterium
GCGGCAAATCAAACGCATTTCCATTAACCGAAACGGAGGATCCGGTTGGCGAATGGGTCAGTACAAACTGATCATCACCCGCAGTTCCTCTGACAAATATTCTTCCATCGTTTGCCACATCGATAGTTTCAGTATTGGCGAATTCAACAGTGAACAAGCCTACCTTTAGGTCACCGCCAACAAACTCAATCGGTGAACCGTCTGCATCTTCAAGCGTCACCAAATCTGAACCACCCAAGCTATCGAACTCGAGTTCAGGATCAACTGCGAAATCAAACGATTGCAAGTCGCCATTTACGTCAACTTCGAGAGAGGCTCCGGCCACAGTGACTGAAACGATATCATCCCCGCTGGTGCCAGTGAGCGTTGCGAGCAAGTTGCGAGGCTCGCATCGATCATAAGTCAGTTCGGAATTGCGAAGCGAGCGTCTCTTGAAAGCGTTTCGTTCCATGATGTTTTACGCCGGTTGGAAGTGGGGAGATCACAAAAACTGAAGTTTGCGGAACGCTTATATTTTACATGGATTTCTTAGCCAATCGCGTCAGGAGCATTAAAAAAACGCGGCACCAAGCAAGACCCCAAGGCACACTAACCGATGGTCATTCCTCGTTTGGGGACGCTCAATTAATTGAACCGATTTCCGTAGCTGGGCTGGCAACAGTTCAGGGAACCAACGATATAGCAAGCCCGAAGTCTTGCGACTCCGGCTACCTAAGAGTGGCGTGTCAAAACGTGGTTTTGTTCCACTGCCCCTTAACGGCAAGCGAACGCCGCAGTGGCTACTCAGTGATGTGCACCATCGCCTTGAGTACTTGAGCTGCCGGATCAAGGAATGACGGGAAATCATCTGAAAGACTTTCCATGGTCGAGCGATGTGTGATCCACGGGTCGGTCACAATCTGACCGCTCTCCATCAATCGCATCACTTCTCCAAAGTCAGCCGGCATCGCGTTGCGACTGCTCATCAAAGTCATTTCTCGTCGATGCATCGTCGGGTGGTGAATGACAATCTCGCCTGATGAAACGCCAACAAAGCAGAGCGTTCCACCGAAGGCCACGAAATTCACTGCGGAAGCCATGCTTCCGGGATGACCTGTCGCGTCAAAGACGACATCGAAAAAGTCTCCGCTAGATAAGGATTCGATTTCTTCTGCGTGACTGCCGTCTGGTTTTACAGCGACCGTTTGTTCGATGCCCATCTTGTCGCGACAGAACTTCAATCGATCTTCGTTGATGTCCATCATGACGATCTTGCAACCGCGAGCTCGAACGAATTCAACACAGGTCAATCCAATGGGTCCGGCGCCGATGATCAAAACGGTATCGTCAGGTTTTGGGTTGGCGCGATTGATCGCGTGGCATCCGATGGCCAACGTTTCCACTAAAGCCAGTTGTTCGTAGGCAAGTGAATTGTTGACGTGCATCTTGTGTGCGGGCATATTGATTCGTTCGCACATGCCGCCATTAGAGTGAATGCCGATCACCGACATGTCGTTGCAGCAGTTCGGTTTTCCTTTGCGGCTGGAGTAGCTTTCAGGGTTATAGATGTACGGCTCAATGCTGACACGATCTCCCACTGCAACGTTGGTCACGCCGCTGCCGAGTTCCACGATTTCGCCGCCGAGTTCATGGCCGGGGATGCGTGGGAATTGGAAGAACGGGAACTTACCGAGCCACGCTGACGTATCGGTACCGCAAATGCCAACCCGATGAATCGCTACTTGAACCTCTCCTTCGCCCGGAGACGATGGCGGATCGCATTCAATTACGCTGATGGATTTTTCTGCATCAAATGAGATAGCTTTCAACGGATTGCCTCTGTTTTTTATCACGTCACGATCAGGAAAACGGCCATTGTCGTTCGCTTCCCGGTTTTGGCAATGGCTTCCTTGATATGCAAAGTCAGCTTGCTGCGTTGTGGAAGACTAATTGTGTCGATTCGTTGCAGTTGATCGACATCACCGCTGGATTTTTTCGCCGATCATTCGATCATGATGCCTTGCTAAGTATGTGCGATCTGTGACAGGAAAGAATTCGATGCGTTTGATTGAGAAGTTTTCGTTTGGTGTTGGCGACCGTTTCACACGTCAGGCCGCCGCGCAACTTGCGGCCTTGATGAAGATCAACGAACACGGATTCGAAGTTGTGCCTGTTTGGAACAAGTCCAACCGCGAGCACCTTACCATTGGAACGGAACCGCAAAGCATTCGCGATGCTGCGGACGCTGCTTGCGAAACGTTAGGCTACTCAGGGTCGCACTACGTCGACGCAGACCACATCAACCTTTCAACAGTCGACCGATTCTTGCCGTGTAGCGATTTCTTCACGCTCGACGTCGCGGACGCCATTGGTTCGGCTTGCACTGCAGAAGAAATCACCTCATTCATTGACGCAAATGAAAAGCTGATTGGTACGCGTCAAATCGAAGGCATTCAAGATCCAGTCGTGATTACACGTGAGAGCATGGAAGCCGCGGCGAAGCAGTTTTTGAAAGCGGTTCTTTCGGCTGCCGAGATTTATCAATACATCAAATCGAAGAAAGGTGACGAAGAATTTATCACCGAAGTATCGATGGACGAAACGGATTCGCCGCAGACGCCCGTTGAGCTGCTGATCATTCTGGCAGCGTTGGCTCAGCACGAAGTTCCATTGCAAACGGTGGCTCCAAAGTTCACTGGTCGCTTCAACAAAGGCGTGGATTACGTTGGCGACGTTGAAACGTTTGAACGAGAATTTTCTGATGATCTCGCAGTGATTGCGTTTGCCGTCAAAGAGTTTGGCTTGCCAGCGAATTTGAAGCTCAGCGTGCACTCGGGCAGCGACAAATTCTCGATTTACGCTCCGATTCGACGTTGCCTCGAAAAAACGGGAGCCGGATTGCACATCAAAACCGCCGGCACGACTTGGCTCGAAGAAATCATCGGTCTCGCTGAAGCTGGTGGCGATGGACTTGAACTGGCGAAAGACGTTTATGCGAAAGCCTACGAAAAACGGGATGCTCTTTGTGAGCCGTATGCGACCGTGATTGATATCGATGAATCGAAGTTGCCTTCTCCGGAAGAAGTCAGCGGTTGGTCTTCTAAAAGGTTCGTGGCAACCGTTCGGCACATTCCAAGCGATCAGAATTTCAATTCGTCGGTTCGCCAGCTGCTGCACGTCGGCTACAAGATCGCGGCGTTGGCCGGTGATGAGTATCTGAATATGCTCAGCAAGTATGAAGAGGAAGTTTCGCGCAACGTGACGCTGAATCTCTATGAGCGACATTTGAAGCCGCTGTTTCTCGGTGAGCAAGCGTAGCGTTTCGGTGCCGTTACAATGCGAACATGAAAATCGCAACTTACAACGTCAACGGTATGCGATCCGCGATCAAGGACGGAGTGCTGGACTGGATCGTGGACAACGATTTGGACATCGTGTGTGTTCAGGAAACGAAAACGCAACCCAATTCGTTACCGGTTTTGTTACTCGATAGCATTGGCTACAAACACCATTGGCATCCTGCGCAGCGAAAAGGTTACAGCGGCGTAGCGACGTTTTCAAAAGTGGAACCTACGAAAGTTTACTGTGGCTTGGGGTTGGAAGACTACGATGTCGAAGGTCGCGTGATTCGAACTGATTTCGATGACCTGACGATCTTCAATTGTTACTTTCCCAACGGTGGTTCCGGGGCCGAACGGCAAGCCTACAAGATGCGGTTCCTAGAAGATTTTCAGCAGTGCGTCGAACGATTGCTGGAAGATCGTCCCAATATCATCGTGGTCGGCGACTACAACATTGCTCATCAGAAAATCGACATCTTCAATGCCGATCGCAACAATGGAAACTCGGGATTCATGCCGGAAGAACGCGATTGGTTTTCGCGCTGGTTGAACTGCGGTTTTGTCGATTCGTTTCGTCACATGCATCCCGACGAAGTCAGCTACACGTGGTGGCGAACCACGCAGTATGCTCGTAAATCGAACAAGGGCTGGCGTTTGGATTATCAATGCGTAAGCGACTCGTTGGTGCATCGCATTAAGACGGTCTCTCATGATCACAATGCGTATCATTCGGACCATTGCCCGGTGATTCTGGAGTTGGGCGACTAGACCAATGGACTGTCGACTGTTTCAAACATTGGTTTGTGGGGGAGGAGTCGGGGCGTTATCATCGAGGTTCAATCGCAAACCCATTGAGCCATACTGCCATGAAAACCGTATCCCAAATTCTTTCGATCGTATTTTTCGCTGCCGCTGCTTTCACTATCGGAAGCAGTTTGCACGCCGACGTTCGATTGCCGGGTTTCTACAGCGACCACATGGTGCTGCAGCAACAGTCGGAAATCAAAATCTGGGGCTGGTCAGATCCCGGCGATGAGGTCACCGTTTCGATTGGAGACAATACTGCTAAGGCAACGACTGAGCCATCTGGAAAATGGCGAGTCGAATTGCCTGCGATGGAGGCGAGTAAAAAACCTGTGAGCCTGACCGTCAAAGGAGGCCATAACGAACTCAAGCTCAACGATATTTTGATCGGCGAAGTTTGGCTTTGCTCCGGACAGTCGAACATGGAGTGGACGGTAGCGAATTCGTCGAATGCGAAAGAAGAAATTGCGGCGGCGAACTATCCTTTGATTCGACACGTGAAGATGCCGCGGCGACCATCGCCCAATCCAATTGATGATCTGGAATCAAAATGGGAGGTCTGTTCTCCTGAGACAGCGGGGAAATTCACGGCTTGCGGGTATTTCATGGCGCGCAAATTGGCAGCAGAACTGGACGTTCCCGTTGGCTTGGTTAATTCGTCTTGGGGAGGAACACGTGTCGAACCTTGGACGCCGCCAGTTGGTTTTCAAAAGGTGGAAGCCTTAAAAGAAATTCACGAATCTGTCGTCGGTCGTACTCCCGGCAGTGCAACTTACGATGCGGAGCTTAAGAAATACATCGCCGGCAACGAACAGTGGTTGGTGATGGCGAAACTTGCCATTGGTTCCTCAAAGCCGATCCCCAACCCGCCATTGTACCCTGAGTCATTAAAGCCGTTCACCAAGCATCAGGAACCAACCATGCTGTACAACGGCATGATTCACGGAATGGTCGGCTTTCCAATCCGAGGAGCGATCTGGTATCAGGGCGAATCGAATCACAACGAGGGAATGCTGTACTACGAAAAGAAGAAAGCTTTGATCAATGGTTGGCGCGAGCTTTGGGGCCAAGGCGATTTTCCATTTTACTTTGTGCAGATTGCTCCGTTCAAATATGGCACTGAAGATCCAACCATCTTAGCAAAATTCTGGGAAGCTCAGGCGAAAGTCACGACGTTGCCGAACGTCGAAATGGTGGTGATCAATGACATCGCCACGCTCAATGACATTCACCCGCCAAACAAGCAGGACGTCGGATTGCGATTGGCAAATCTGGCGTTGAAGTTTGACTACGGGAAAAACGTCGTTGCTCGCAGCCCTGAATTTGAATCCTTGGAGGCAGGGGAATCGGTTCTAAAGGTCAACTTCAAGAACCCGGGAGGTAGTTTGACGACCCGAGATGGAGCCGCGCCAAGCCATTTCGAAATCGTTGGCAAAGGATCAAATGGATTTCAAAATGCAACAGCCACTATCGAAGGCACATCGACGATTGTTTTGAAATCAGAAAAAGTCACCAAACCAACTGCATTCAGATTTGCGTGGGATAAAGTTGCGGAACCAAACCTGACTGGTGGGACTGGGTTGCCGGTTGGGGCTTGTCGTGGCGGCGAAGTTCCAGACTTCCTCGATTTGATTCCGGTTGGGGAATACGATTTGGTTTACGAACTAAATCTTGCGAAGCTCACTGGCAGGATCAACTACGACCGAGACGAAAGTGATTCGATCGGATCCTTTGATCGAATCGGATATTTATTGGAGTTGAATTCGAATGATTTTGGGGATCAGAAAGTTTTCGTAACCATGGATGCGTTCACCGAAGACGTAGGTAAGATCGGCATTCCCACTCTGGAATCCAAAGCACTGTTCCAGCAAAAGATCGGCGGACTGGAAGTCTTCACCAACACCGATCGAATCTCCGGAGGAAAAATCGGCGAAGGAAATATTGAATTCTGGTCCCACGACTATGGCGGAACTAACGCGGCGAACATCCCGGGCGCTAATGCGAAATACGACTTTGGGGACCAGTACGCTACCAAGGAGTACGCTGGTTATGGAAGCATGCAAGTGCACAATTTCAGAGGCAAGCAAACTGTTTTCGCGATCAATCATTGGAAAAATGGTCTCAATGCCGACATCGGAATCGGCAATCACGAAGGAGAGCATCCTGATTGGACGTTTTCGGCAAGCGGACAGAAGTACTCAGCGAAATCGCTTAAGGTATACGTCCGCCAGAAGTGATCCGTTTCGTGTTGCCTCGGTGCTCGCACTTTCCTATGCCTTGCGAAGCGTAAAGCAACCAACTTCTGGCGGGCAGTTAATGCGAATGCACTCGTCTCCCGAAAGTCCGCGGCTGACGTGCATGATCGATTGCTCAATCTCGAAAGTTCCAGAGGCATACAAAACGCCGTACTTGCTTGGTGCGACGATTGGGCCAACGACGGGCAGAGCGATCTGACCGCCGTGATTGTGGCCAGCGAAAATCAAATCGAATGCAAACGGACTTGCCCAGTTAATTTGATCAGGTGTGTGCGTCAACAGAATCTGGAGTCCACTCTCAGGCAGTGAGTCAGGCGTTAGGATGTTTGCGTCTGTGTACCAAGGCAATTCGTTTCCTGTCAGACAAACGTTCATCCCATTGATGTCGATCAAAACGGACTTGCCTCCAATCCATTTCATTCCAGCCGACTCAAGCCTTTGCAGTAGAAGTTGCTGGTCAGCGATTCTCAAGTCGTGGTTTCCACGAATGAAGAACGTACCGTACTTGGATTCAAGTTGTCCAAAAACAGGATCGATCCAGTCGAGGCAATCAACTTCATCTAACAGGTCACCGGTTATGCAAATCAAATCTGGCTTGAAGCGGTTTGCTTCTTCGACAACTCGTTCAAAGTAGGCCTGCTCAAGTTGACCAGTGAGATGAAAATCAGAAAGCTGACAAATTTTGAGACCGTTGAGCTCCGACGGCAAATCTTTGACTCCCAGTTCCAATGATTCGATCGCAATCAGATGCGACTGGTTAAACGGGATCCTCTTAAGCGCCATTCCCAAAGAAGTTTGGTAAACATTTCGTCCCAATTCTTGCTGAACATTGATCAGCGTGCGTCGATTCGAAACGATTGCGATCGGCGGAGCCTGAAACTTTCGCCAACTCCATCTGGCGACAAAAAAGACTCCCAGCCCGAGCATCAGGAAAAGATAGATCCATTCAAACGTAGTGGTTGAGGCGATGTCCCACAGAGAGCAGGTTTGAAGTCCAATGCACCTTCCAACGAACCAGAAAAGCGGCAGCAACACCGCTGCGATGACCAGTTTTTCACATCGTTTTCGAATTTTGCGACGCCAGTTCGTGGCGTGCGTCCGGTTGTAGACAACGCACCACGAACCCAAATGTCCGATGAATGCAATTATCCAGAGGATCAGGTTCATCAATTCAAGAACAGGGTTGTGGTCCGGGAAACTGGATCGAAATCATAGTCTATTGCTGTCAAGTTCGCGCTGCCATATTCCCGGTACGACATCGACGTACCCTAAATTCTTCAAATGAGTTATCTTGCCGAAAGACGCAAGGTGAAAGCGAAGGAATGCCGTGAAGAAAGTAGCTCAATATCTGTTGGTGCAGATCGTGATTAGCATCATCCTAATCATGCCAATCGAAATGTGTGCAAAGCTCTGCCGGTTTTTGTCTTGGCTGGTCGCGGACAAAATTGGCTTTCGCCGGAAAGTCATTCGCGAGAACATTCTCGGCGTCTACCCGGATGCTTCCGATGAACGCATTGAATACTTGACCGGCGAAATGTGGTACCACCTATTTCTGATGGCTTGTGAGATCGCACATGCGCCTCGAAAGATTCATGACTCGAATTGGCGGCAACACGTTTTCATTCGCGACAAAGTTCGCATGACGGAGTACTTGATCGACTATCGTCCGTTGATCGCTGTGTCCGGACATTTCGGGAACTTTGAAATGGCAGGATACGTGACGGGCCTGCTGGGAATGCCGAGCTACACCGTTGCTCGAAAATTGGACAACGATTATCTAGACCGTTTTCTGAACGGTTTCCGTGAGCGGAACGGCCAATTCATCTTGCCCAAAGACGGCAGCGCTCCTGCGGTTCAGAAAGTTCTAGAATCTGGCGGCATCTTGACGATCCTTGGCGACCAACACGCGGGAACGAAAGGTTGCTGGATCGATTTTTTGGGGCGGCCTGCTGCATGTCACAAAGCGATCGCTTTGTTTACGCTTTCAGGGAATGCGCCAATGATGGTCAGCTACTGCAAGCACACGGACAAACCGCTGCACTTCGAAATTGGATGCACTGGCGTGGCCGATCCATTGAAGCTTGATCGCTCGCTGCGAGACGTCAAAGCGTTGACGCAGTGGTACAACGATCGAATGGGCGACGCCATCTACGATCAGCCCGAGCAATTCTGGTGGGTGCATCGGCGTTGGAAAGAAAAGCCAGTTCGTATGACAAAAAAGAAGAAGCAGATGCAGGACTCAGCGGCGGCGTGAAGGGGCGGATTTGCTGCGAGACGCCATTGCTCACTGGATCAATTGCTATCACTTCAGTTGCGACCATTCCCTCACCAGCGTCAAAATGGCGAATCTTGGCAAACCTTTAGGATTCTTTGGGTTAGCCAATTCGTGGTGGGTGACTTTTCTGTCTGTGAGGGTTTTTGGGTTAGCGTCAACAATACCAGCTGTCCGATGCTGAATGAGACGTTCCATTTGTTTGGTTGAGCTCATACTATGACTGCTGCAAAATTTGCTACCGCATTCGTTCTTGCTTTCATGATTGGGCAATGCCATGCCCAAGAAAATTCGATACTGCAGCCGCTGAATAAAGGCTCTGTGGCTGTCGCGAAGCAAACCAACTCGCGGAGCAACTACGCCTTGCTTCAACCAATCGCCAAGCAGTCTGCGGTTCAGAACAACGTGGTTCGCCGAAGTCTCGGCGGAATGTTAGAGCCGATTGCCGATGGCTCATCGGCTGGTGGTGAGACATCGAATGATGTCGTCGTGTTGCCTCATTCTTTTCAGCAGGGCATTTACGATCAGCATCAATTCATGATTCGTAACGACGGAAAGAAAGTTCTCAAAGGCGGAAAGGTGTCGCTGACGGCTCCCGTCGGTAGCATGATCCAACAAGTAATTCCAAAGCCAGATTCAATCAGTGGACTCAACATTGAGCTTGCGATTGGAGAGCTCGCGCCCGGGGAGCACGAAATTGTGGAAGTCGCGATCAAATATCCTCGCGACGAGCTGGCCCACTTCGAGACGAAAATCGTTTCTCGTGACTGGGTCGATTCTTCTCCCTCGAACGAGCCCTCAGAAGTGGCATCAAACAGGGAAGGAATGCTCGCACCACGCGCAATGGGCATATTGAAACCGAAAGTACCTGCGATGACCGTTTCGGCGGCAACGAGTCGCATTGCTAACGATCGACCAATCGACGTATCAAAAATGCTCGTCCCATATCTTCCAATTGATGCTCAACCATTGGAACTTAAGGTCCCGGCTGCTGTCGGCGTTGAGGGAAGATCAGTTACAGAAACGCCCCCACCGGAGCCAGAGAACTGGAAGCCAACGATTGAAGTTTCTCTTGATGGCCCGAGTTCTGCGGCAGTCGGTGAAGAGATTGAATTTTCAATTGAAGTGGAAAATCGATCTCCAGATGTCTGCGAAAGTGTAATCGTGCAACTATCGGTTCCAGAGAAAATGAAGGTCACGATTCTGGATCGTGCTGCGTGGTACGACAGTGAATCTAGAAAAGTGTCATGGGAAATCGCAAACTTGGGATCGGGTGAAACCGAGTCCATTCGCTACAAGGCGATGGTGAAGACTGGATGTTCGATTGAGCAAATGGTCGTTACCGGAGCCGGCGGAAAGTTCCAAAGCAAGTCGACGATTCAAACGACTGCCAACTAAAGTTGAATGTGACGGGCCTAGCCCGGCTCCGCGATTAGCGCGGGGCAAAAAATAGCCGGCTACGAATTGCAGCCGGCTTTGTGAAAATCTTTGGGCTATTGTCGACCGCCCATGCCCATGCCGCCGCCCATACCCATGCCGCCACCCATACCGAAAGGATCGTCGTTCT
>CAZORS010000171.1:10318-12282 GCA_964582025.1 uncultured Pirellulaceae bacterium
CCCATACCGAAAGGATCGTCGTTCTTCTTTTTACGACGACGTCCTCCGTAGGAAGCCTTGTCGTCTGCCTTAAGAATTGACTCAAGGTAGCGACCGCGATCATCGAGGTCATTGCTAAGCTGAATGTTCCCTTTGGAATCCATCACCAAAGCTTCGCCAGGATAGAAATAAGGAATCGGAGAGCTCTTCTTCGTTTTCAATTCTTCTCCATCCGAAACGTCAAGAACAACCGAGCCGGTTCGAACTTTCGCGCTAGTGATTTTGTGGACTTGCCACGTGACCGGGTGAAGTACGTGAGCCGACTGATCGAAATCAAGCAACTCACCCGCTTTGACTTCTCTCTTGAAAGGGATTTTCACGCCAGAGAGCGAACCACGCTGAATGTACTTTCCAGTCGCAACGGTCATTGATGGCTCTCCGTCCAACACGGTGCCATCACCAACGTTGACTCGCCGCACCTCAACCGGTTCACCAGCGTAGAAGAAAAACGGAGACGCGTTAACGGTTACTTCAACGGTCTCTGACCATTCGGTCGGACGAGCGTAACGAAGATACTCATGGTCCTTCGGTACTTGGATTTCGACAAACTCTTCGCCGCGACGCTCGCTGACATAGTAAATTGTCTCGCCATCTTTGCCCTCTTCTTCACGAGCTCTGCTCAGTCGCTCCCGAGCATCTGGGTGAATCATGTTAGAAGCAATCGCTGTCTTCTTGGCCCATTTAGCGTCTTCGAGTGCCTTTTCCTCAGCTTCCTTTTCTTCTTCAGTTTGATTTTTCTTGCCGCCAGTGCCACCCATGCCCATGCCGCCCATGCCCATGCCGCCGCCCATGCCCATGCCACCCATGCCCATGCCGCTTCCTTCACCGCCAGCGATTTCGTTTTTGAGTTCAGGGTCTTCATTGTTGGGGTCGCGAATCCAAACACGAACGCGGTATTGATAGGTCGTGGTTGACTTGACTCCGTAAATGTCAAAGAAGCGAAGGACTTTGCTGGGCTTGGTTGGAGGTTTACGAATATCGATTTCCGCATAGTCGGTGTAATCAGCAGCTGAGCGTCCACCTTTAGTGCCCATCATGCCACCCATTCCACCAGGGCCCATTCCACCAGGGCCCATTCCACCAGGACCCATGCCGCCCGGCCCCATTCCACCAGGACCCATGCCGCCCGGACCCATGCCCATGCCCATGCCACCGGGACCCATGCCCATGCCACCAGACCGGCCACCGATCGCGCTCTTTCGACGCCCGGAACCAAAGTCTACTCCGGTGTCATCGTCATCGGAACTGACATCGAATTCGGTGCCGGCTTCCTTCTCTTCCTCAACTTCTGGAACTTTGAATTCACGCAAGGAGGCTTCCTCGTGTATTGCAATTTCCTTGTAGTCGATGTCTGCAAAGGGAGGGATCGGCATGGTCAGGATGCCGTCATATTCTTCTGCCGAAACAATCTCTGGAGCCGTCTCAACACCTTGCGGAAAATACTCAGTCTGTTTTGCGAGCAAGTTCGAAATGTCTTCCCACTTCCCTGGTGTGCCATCTTCGCCAATTGAACGACGTTGTACTTGAACGAAATCATATCGAGGCGTGTCACGATCAGGATGATATCCAAAGCTCGACTTGTACATCGATTTGAAGTTTTTCCACATCTTCTCGTGCTCAACAACACCCGTCACAGCAACACCATTCATGTTGTAGGCCATCACGCTGGAAGTCGAATAGGCATCGCGAACGCCTGGTTTTTTGTAGCGAGCTGCATTGGAGAGGTAAGTTCCGGTTCCTTCTGCGACAGGAAATTCGTCCTTCTTTTTCTTCTTCCGTTTCTTCTTTCTGGTTCCGCCCATACCCATGCCTGGTCCCATTCCGCCGGGGCCCATTCCCATGCCGTCTTCATCATCGTCGTCTCCGGAACGTCCCATTCCACCGGGACCATTGCCCATTCCACCTGGCCCCATGCCCATACCGCC
>CAZORS010000172.1:0-12258 GCA_964582025.1 uncultured Pirellulaceae bacterium
AGCTCATCGCCGGGAATGCTGTTCGTTTTGTAGACAGCGAATGTGGCTGATTCGTCGGTCTTGGGGATAGGGATTTCAAGCAGTTGTTCCACGGTCGATGCCTGTTGGATTTGCGTAATCATCTCCGCATCAGAAATCGGAAGATTCATCACGATTTCTTCTTCGTTGGCCCAAGTCGACGTTTTCTCGCTGTAGGGCGAACCAGACTGGGAGAGTCCTCCAGTTGTCGCCAAGAAGCAAACGATTCCCGCTTCAATCAACCAGACCAAGTACACGAAATATCCGGCCACCGGTCCTCCGCCACCACGTCTTCCAATTTGCCATCCGTCCTGAACTCTATTGCCAAGATGATCGAGCAGAGAATAGCTTTCCGACATGAACTCATCTGCGGCAGTTTCTGCCTCTTGAGGGCTTAACTTAAACTCTTCATTAAATTGCAATTCATTCAGCAGCTGTCCGCGAACAACAGGGTAGGCAGCCTGATACTGAAACCAGAATTTGGCTCCAAGGAAACTTGTCGCCAAGAGCATTCCGACCACGAATCCAAGCATGCGATTTCGGCAGTGGCCCCAGTGGCAGATCGAGAGGGCAATGAAGCTCAACAATGCACCGACGCCAAGCGTCAACAAGAAGTTGATGTAGATTAACGGAATCCAATTCAACAAGAGTTGGTAAACGAACGCAGCAGCAACTGTAATCGCCACGCCAAGCAGGATAAATGGCAGCAGTGCGATGCCGAATCCGCCAGATGGTTTGTAAGTTTCAAACATGAGTGCAATCCAAATTTTGTTCAACCGTTCGGCCAATATAGACGATTTGCGATACTCAATGTTGTTGACAGTTAACGAAAAAAGCCCCGTCGCAAGGACGAGGCTTCTTCGAATCAACAGATAGTTAGTCTGACCTAATTGGATCGTTACTGTTCGGCGTTTGCTGGTCGGCCGCTAAGCTGAGAAAGCAATTGCAAGACTCCGTTTAAATGAGCCAAGCGTGGGCCGTATCGATCAACGAACTCGTTCATCACGAAATCGCTGTCGAGCATATTCTCGTAGCTGTCTTGAACTTCGCCGGTGATGTTGTGTAGGAATTCAGTTTGCACTTGAGAAAGTGCCTCTGCAGCAGCACGACACCGCTTCGCCAAAATCGGATTGGCTTCCTTCCAATTGTGTAGCTCATGGGAACGTTGGCGTTGGGTAGCACCCATTTGCTCAACCATTTCTTCGAGCAGCTCATTTTGTCGATCTTGACCGACGACCAGTTGCTCCAGAAGCATGGTCATATTCGCCTGATGTTGGTCGGCGGCAGTTTCAATCTGCGGCTCGCTAGCACCTTGGGTCACATCGATTCGGAAGATGGGAGAGATATCTTGAGAATCGTTTTGCATGTTTGCGTCTCCGACACGGTAGGAATAATCGTAACTTCAAATGACAACACAGTATAAACGCCAGTAGTACCAGTGTCGAGGAATTGTCGAATTCAAAGTTGTATTCCAACATTTGAAAAAACATTTGAGCGACTAACGCATGCGATCAGTAAACCTTCTCACTGGCGCTTGACAATGGTCCGCTTGTAACGCACATACCGGTTCGGCAGGGTTGTTGTCGCGGTCTATACGCATTTCATGCGGTTCGGTTCAGTCACCGATGTAACGGGGGTTGGATCTGCGGAAACAGGATTTTCCCTAAAAGTCGACACGTAAGTATTGACACTCCAGCTGCCCTAAGTCGTCGATTTCGACGGCCTGAATAAGTGGGGCACAGCAATTTCAGGAATCGCCGTTTGGCGATCGGTAACACGGCATGGATGCATCGATCAATTATGGGTTTCTTGAAGTCGTTTCTGACGAAAGTCTCGGCTTCACCGGCGGTTTGCTGCTTGTAAACCAAGACGGAAAGCCGACCGAGTTCCACTGTACGGCACCGGTGACCGAAAATCGAACTCAGAAAATTCTCTACGGCCAAACTTATCACAGCCACATCTATTGCGATTTGATCGGCGCAGCGTTGGTGAAAAAGTGTTCCACAACGCCCGAACTGCTATTCGTCGAGCAATCGGAACTTCAGCAACTAGCAGGCGAAATTACGACACCCGTTCTGATGGTGTCCGAGGCCGAGGCAGCACCGCTGACGATCGAAATCAAGACGATTCAGTATCCAGAATTTGAAGTGGACCATTTGAATGTGAGCGTACTGACCACAGATCTTGAGCAATTCGAATTCGTGAAGGCAGCTTGCGATCGATTTACAACGACGCTGACATTGGATGAGCCATTTGAGCGAATTCGTCAAGCCATTGCAGAAGCACAGCAAGTCGCGCGGCAAGCAGATGCTGCCTGAATCAAACAGTACAGAATTTTGCGGTATTGTTCCAGTGTCGAACCCCACCACGTTCGTTTCGGAATCAGCGTTTGACTTCAAGCCAATTGGCTTCGTCAAACAGGAGCTGTTGGAAAAGCAATCGCGTGGAAAGGTGCCAGTTGTTTCCGCCAAGTCTGCTCAAAAGCCGCCTCGGATTGCCAGCTACTTTTTTGAGCCGCAAGAGTCGCTGCCGGTCAAGCCATCGAGTTCTGACGCAGAGGCTCAGCCGCCGGAACCTGCATCATTGGATCCTGAATCCAGCACACCGGCAAAAAGTAGAACGCGAATCAAGCCGCCGAAGGATGTGATCAAACTGGAGGATCGCTTGTTCTTCACTTTGCAGCCGCCGTTGGAGTCCATTCTGACGAATCGCACAATGCGATTTCCATTCAAGCCTTTTGATTTTCAATACGAAGGCATCGCCTTCCTCTTTCCGCGTTACAGCGGAATTTTGGCTGACGAAATGGGGCTCGGGAAAACGATGCAAGCCATCACGGCAATTCGGTTGTTGCTTCGAACGGGAAGTGCAAAGCGGATTCTGTTGATCTGCCCAAAGCCTTTGGTCCCAAACTGGTTGCGAGAATTCAAGACTTGGGCGCCCGAGATTACCGTCGGCGCGGTTTCAGGTTCACAGGCCAATCGCGAGTTTCACTGGAAGCAGGATCGAGCCATGGTCAAGATCGCGAACTACGAGCTGATGATTCGCGATGAAGCAACCGTGACTCAGTTGGACCCGGCGTTCGATCTGGTGGTGCTCGACGAAGCCCAACGCGTAAAGAATAAGTCGAACTCGACTTCGAAAGTCATCCAGAAGATCGAGCGAAAAAGGAGCTGGGCTCTTACTGGAACGCCGATCGAGAACAGCATCGAAGACTTAGTCGGAATTTGCGAATTCGTTTCGCCAGGAACGGTCCATTCCGGGATGGAACCACGTCAGATTCGCTCCCGAGTCCAAGACTTGATCATTCGCAGGACAAAAGACCTGGTCATGAAAGACATGCCGCCGCGTTTGATGCGTGATGCGGAACTATCACTTACTCCTGAGCAGCAATCGACTTACGAGGCTGCTGAGCAGGATGGAGTGATTAAGCTTAGTGAAATGGGCCAAGAGATTACGATCAAGCACGTGTTCGAATTGGTGCTTCGGCTCAAACAGATTTGCAACTTCGATCCCGCAACCAAAACCAGTAGCAAGATCGAACGCCTCAAAGCAGACATGGAAGAAATCGCAGCGAGCGGGCAGAAGGCAATCGTCTTCAGTCAGTGGGTTGACTCGATCAAGGAGATCAGCGGCCAGCTCTCGGAATTCAATCCGCTCGAGTATCACGGTCGCATTCCGACGAAGCAGCGCGAGCCGATTTTGAAAGAGTTCAAGGAAGATCCAAATCGCAACATTTTGCTGATGAGCTACGGTGCCGGGAGCGTTGGCTTGAACTTACAGTTTTGTCGATACGTGTTCCTTTATGATCGCTGGTGGAATCCGGCTGTCGAAGATCAGGCCATCAATCGGGCTCATCGGATTGGGGCCGCGGGCAGTGTCACGGTGACTCGAATGATCATGGCGGGAACGATTGAGCAACGAATTCACGAGATTTTGGAGGCGAAACGAGAGCTGTTTCGTGAAATCTTGGACGATG
Source organism: uncultured Pirellulaceae bacterium (assembly GCA_964582025.1). Lineage (GTDB taxonomy): Bacteria > Planctomycetota > Planctomycetia > Pirellulales > Pirellulaceae > Mariniblastus. The sequence goes on from CAZORS010000172.1 coordinate 3,995, forward strand.
ATGATCAGCCTGCAAAACGGGGTCTTTCTCGAGATGAGATCTTTGGGCTGTTTAAGCTAACGACGCCAGACGGTAAGATTTTCGGCGACGCAGCCTGATCTGCTCTCAAGACATGGAACAAAACTGGGGCGGGATGTCCCAGCCTCGATTTGATGGCTCAAGCATCCGAGAAAAAATTGAAAGCCAATTGGTATCCGCCATGGGCGCCTCGATTCTGGAACGGCATGAAGTGCGGTGACTATTTTTCGTTACTGCGCGAAAATAAATTTCAGATCCACCCAGCGAAGTATCCGATGACCGTCGCTGTCGGCGGCTGTTCGATTCTCAATACGGTTGCCGCCGCGACGCAGCGATTGCTGCTGCACAAGAAGATTACCGATACGCCGATTGAGCATCCTCCGATCTTCGTGATTGGGCACTGGCGATCTGGCACAACGTTGATGCACGAGCTGTTATCGTTGGACGATCGGTTTGCGTTTCCCAACACGCTTGATACGTTCACGCCAAATCATTTTTTGGTGACGCGATATATTTTGGGGCCAATGCTGTGGGCGCTGCTGCCGAAGCAACGTCCGATGGACGATATGTCGATTCGTGTTGGTTCTCCACAGGAAGACGATTTTGCATTGTGTGCTTACGGTGCCCCAACACCGTATCGTCGCGTCGCATTTCCGAATCGGAAGGGGCGCGATCATTTGCAGCTTAACCTTTCGTTGGCAGAGCCGAACCAGCGAGTGGAATTGCAGAAAGCGCTTGAGCACTTCATCAAGTCGCTGACAATCCGATACGATTCGAGGCGCCTGGTGTTAAAGTCGCCGCCTCACACTGGCCGCATCAAACAGTTGGCTCAATGGTTTCCGCAAGCGAAATTTGTGCACCTTTCGCGACATCCGCACAGGGTTGTCGCTTCGACGATGCGGTTGTGGAAGCTGCTTGATGAAATTCAGGGATTTCAACTGCCGAAGTACGACGAAAGTTGGTTGAAGAACTACGTTTTTGAATGCAAGGACTTGATGTATCAAGCCTATTTTTCGCAACGTGAATCACTGCCCAAGAATCAATTGGCAGAGGTCCGGTTTGAGTCTTTAGTCGACGACCCGACAACCGTGATGCAGCAAGTTTACGAACAGCTGGAGCTCGGAGATTTCACGCCAACAAAGCCAACAGTGCAGTCCTATTTTGACTCGCGAAAGAACCACAAAATTCGAACCAAGGATGTCGAGTCCGAGTTTGCTGAAGATATCGATCATCATTGGCGTGAGTACATGGAAGCGTTTGGCTACGAGTAAACCGTTCGGCTGGAATCGGGTGTTTCGATGGGCGGAAAACAGAAGCTGGCGAAAACCGTTTTCTTTCCCTTGTTTGTTTTGGGATGCTTCATTTTCGGTTGGATGATTCCCAATTTCTACGATTGGTCTGGCGCAAATCAAAGTCGCTCGTCGCCCGCATTTGATGAAGCCACTTGGTCCTTGCTCGGATTTGGTGTTCTCTCTTGGTTGTTCATTCCTTGGTTACCGATGAAAGAGCCTTCCTTGGACGATGCGAAAAAGCCATTTCAATTCAATTTACGAATGTTGTTGGCCGTTACAACGATAGTCGCAATAGGCATCGCCAGCGCGACTCACTTTACGATTGCGTTTTGTATCTCGCTTTGGGTAATCGCGTTCGTTGCCACATCGCGGATGGTCGCGAAGGATCTTACGTGGCGACGGCAGCTTGCGGCGCTATTGGCATGTATGTATTTCCCCTACGTCTGGACGCTCTTTCCTGGCACGTTCAAAGGTTTGAGCTGGACGATTGTGTTCAACGCCGTCGGGCTACCCACATTTTTTCCGACCTTTTTCCTCTGTGGATTCTTTGGCACGCGATCAGAGGAAATGGTGTGGTTGTGGATTTTGTTGACGTTGGTTGAGGTGGCCATTGGGGCTTGGCTAATTCGCACAGGGGCTCGTCGCACGATTACCTATTTTGTCGTCGTCATGCTGATGTCGATCTACGGATCAATGTTTTTGAATGCGTTGGTGCGAATGTAGATTTTGGGATTGGATGCTGCGTTTTGGCACAAGCCAACGATAGGATGTGTCCACCGGCCTGAGGCGCCTGAGGCACCGACTACAAAAAGAAGGCCAAATCGGGCTCGGTTGTTTCGATGACACGGCTGATTTCGACAACTTTACACTTGCTGGGCCTGTCCCAGATAATAAAGCCGCCGCAAACACGGCGGTTGAAGAAACAGAGTAGTAGGTTTGAAACCTCTGGCCCCGAGTGGGGGTAACAATCGATTATCCCCTTTTGTATTGGCTGGATCCAAATATGTTTGCTCGAGTGAGTCATTTTTCAATCTGTTTTCTTTTTGCCGTATTGTTGCAACCAGCCCAATCAACGTTTGGGCAGTCGTGGTCTCAGTTTCGTGGTGACGCGGCTAATCCGGTCAGCAAAGATTCGGCGATACCTGAAAAGTGGTCAGAGACAGAGAATGTCGAGTGGGCTACCGAGGTGGCAGGTCGCGGCTGGTCTTCTCCGATTGTGGTTGGCGATAAAGTCTTCGTGACGGCAGCGGTTGCCGATGGTGACACAAAAGCTCCTCAAGCGGGCACCAATTACAGCAATGAGTACGTTGCGGAGTTGATGAAAGAGGGGCTGTCCGAGGAAGAAGTCAAAAAGAAGATTATGGAGCGCGATTTCGAACTTCCCGACGAAGTTGATTTGCACTACTTCATCTATTGCCTCGATTTGAATTCTGGCAAAGAGCTTTGGAAGCACGAGTTCCACACGGGCAAACCGCCCGGTGGAATGCATCGCAAAAACAGTTTTGCTTCCGAGACTCCCGTTAGCGACGGGCAACACGTCTTCGTTTACGCCACGCACGTCGGACTTTTCGCTTACACGCTCGAAGGTTCGCAAGTATGGAAACAGGAACTCGAGAGTCATCCGATCTACATGGAATTCGGAACCGGAACGTCTCCTGTTTTGTTGGACAATCAACTGATCATTCTCGACGACAACGAAGAGGCTTCTTCGCTCACTTCCTATGACAAATCAAGCGGCGAACAACTTTGGCAAACCGTACGGACTGGTGTGGAAGGCGCCCCGGAGGGATTGCCAAAGTCTGGCTGGGCAACACCTTACATTTGGAAAACGCCAGAGCGAACCGAAATCGTTACCGTTGGCCCGGGGCTTGCCGTTAGCTACGACAACAACGGAAATGAATTGTGGCGGATGAAAGGCATGACTCCGGCACCCGCAGCCAGCTCGTTTGCGGTCGGCGGGGTGTTGTTGCTCAATGCCGGTAAGACGAAATCGTTCTACGCGATTCGCCCGGGAGCGACCGGCGATATCACACTCGAGGCAGGAGAACGTGAAAGTGAGTCTGTTGCTTGGTCCCGAAAAATGTCTGGCACCTACATTCCAACTCCCGTCGCCGATGAAAAGGGACTCTATATTTTACATGACGATGGGATTCTGGCGCGACACGACGTCGCAACCGGAAAGCGGACGTACAAGAAACGCATCAAAGCCAGCGGTGCCGACTTCACGGCCTCGCCATGGATCTGTGGCGACAAGCTCTACTGCTTGAGCGAACAGGGGGATGCTTACGTGATCAAGATGGGAGAAGAGTACGAACTCTTGCACGCTAATCCGCTTGGTGAATTCTGTATGGCGACTCCGGCCATCGTTGGCGATCGATTGATCTTGCGAACCGAGACCAAGGTTTATTCAATCCGGAATATGGATAAACCGGGTGGCTAGGTCTTTCTTTGTGTGGGGCAGGTTTTTAACCTGCCATCTCGAATTATTTGGCAGGTTGGAAACCTGCTCCACGAATCAGCGTTGGCGATTGCTTGATATTTCTCGCATGCGTTGATGTCGGATTCTCGCAATCTGCGGGTCTCCAGTTTGTCCGCGAATCTCCTCACGCATTTCCTGATCGGTCATCCTGATACGCTGATTGAAGCTGTACCATTGCATCGCATAATCGAAGATCGAACACAGTAACAACGAAACCGCGACACTCATGCCGACCGTCGCGGTAAGCCGCAGCAGTGTTGCCGCAAGAAGATTCGTCGGCATGTTGCCAACAGAAAAAAACGATTCTCGCAAGGCCCAGACGGTTGCGGCACCAACACCAAGTCCAACCAGAGCTTTCGGTGACGCGATGAATACTTGTCCAAAGCTTGACGCCGAAAACAGGTTTTCAAACCATCGCTTTCCCGAAACTGCGGAAAACGAAACCTTCGGACGTCTGACGTAAAATCGAGTTTGTACCATGTGAGCCAGCGTGCCGATCACAAAAACAGAAATGAGAAACGGCAACACAAGCCGCATCGTTTTCCATAGAAGTGATTGGGATGTTTGAACGATGACTTCCGGGGAAGTGCTAATCGAACTATCGCTCCAAAGTCCAACGGTTGTTTGTTGAAGTCCGTTGCCGATCGCCGCGGCGCAAAACCAGAGGGCTCCGACGCCAGCCACCATTTGTATCGCGGTCGCCAATTCGTGGCTGTGAGCGACGTCACCTTCTTCTCGAGCTCGTTTGATGCGAGCAGCCGTTGCCTCGTGTTGTCTCTCTTCACCTGTGAAACTCATCGCCCAGCCTCCGATGCAGCGCCGATCAATGCCGACTGAATTTGTTCCAGCGTTGGACCAAGGTCATCGATAAACAGCCAGATACATCCGCCAAGGGTTAGCGAAATGGCTAGGAACATGATCGTTACGTTCGAACCTAGCGCCATCGTTGTGAGGTTCATTTGCGGAAACGTGCGGCAAACGAAACCAAACGTGATGCTGGTGGCAAGCATCGCGGCGATGCCTGGTCCGACACCGCTGATCGCTAAAATGAAACTCTGGTGTAGGATTTGCGGCAGTAGATCGAGCAGACCATCGGTCGCGATTGGAGTCCCCGGCGGCATCTGCTGAAAGGTTTGCAGCACGGATCCGACGACCATGTCTGGACCGTTCATCAATGCAAATGTTGCCAATGAAGTGAGCCCAAATAATTGACCGACAGGAGAACTGGTTCCTCCAGTCGTTGGGTCGAGCTGATCAAAGAACTGCAATCCGGCAAGTTGCCCCAGAATATTGCCGGCCATTTGAGCTGCCGAAAAAATGATTAACGTTCCAAGGCCCAGCGAAATTCCAATCGAAGCTTCGGCAGCCAGAGGAGCAACCATGTTCGCGTCGATCGGTATCGAATCGCCAGTAGACTGCGGGGGCATCGCCGAATAGCTGACCAATGCTAGGACGATCGCAATAATCACACGATGCTTCGCGGAGACTGCTTTGCTGCCCAGAATCGGCGCAGTGAATACCATCGCGGCAATTCGGACGAAAACCAGAAGGAACGCTGACACCACTGCCCTGCCCTACCCTTCAATGTTTTCGCTCGGTCGACGAGTAAAACGGTGGCTCGGTAGAGAAAATGGATTCGCAGATTCTTCAATCTTCGGGACTGGCGGCATTTCATTGGCTTTGTTCGAAGGTGCAAGGAAACTTGGCAGGGCCCCAATTCTGGATTTGTTGAATGAGGCCGGTCGAACGACCGAACCGTTTCGAATCTTTGGCACATCCAACTGCGGATAGTAACTGTCATCGGTCGACGGTGGATTGGCGAGCAGTGATTGCACGTCGCTTTCCGGTGCGGCCCATGTTGGCGATGCATCGGCCATGAAGGGACGACTGAATTGATCTTTCGAGAACTCCATCATGCGATCTGCAAACCATGGCAACGCGAGCCCAACAACCGCGAGTATCGCAAGGATTTTTGGAACCGTTGCCAGCGCTTGATCTTGAATGTGCGACATCGCTTGAGCGAGTCCCATTAATAGCCCAACGATCAGACAGACTGCCAGAATAGGGCCGCCAACCATTAAGCAGACTTTGATCGCTTCGCGGCTGGCTTCGATTGCTGATTCAGGTTCCATAGTGGTTTTCGGTTTGCGGTTTAAGGTGTGTAGTTCTCTGGAGGCTCATGCTCTTGGTCAGCCGAAGCTTTGCAGCAGCATGCCCAACACAAGGTTCCAGCCGTCGACCATCACGAACAGGATCAGTTTCAATGGAAAGCTAACCATCGTCGGCGGCAGCATCACCATTCCCATCGAAACAGTGACCGATGAAACCACTAGGTCTAGAATCAGGAACGGCAGGTAAATCTGGAAGCCAAGTAAAAACGCGACTTTCAATTCACTGATCAGAAACGCAGGTAGCAGAATCTTGATCGGTACTTCTTCGAGCGTCGTTGGAAGTTCGGACGAATCCGAAGCCGATTCTTGTGGCAGGTTCTGGTAGAAAACAGCGATTGAGTCTTCGTTCTTGGCGATTCGAATTTGCTTGAGCATGAACTCCTTCATCGGAGCAACGCCATTGTCCCAAGCTTCTTGCCAAGCGATCGGATTTTCAGCTCGAGTGTACGGATCGATGGCCTCCGTTTTGACTTGTTGCCATACCGGAGCCATCACCAGTAGCGTCACAAACAGCGAAAGCGCCGTTAAAACTTGTGTTGGTGGTAGCTGCTGCACGCCGAACGCTTGCCGTAGCAGTGTCAGTACGACAATGATTCGTACGTAGCAAGTCGACATCAAAATGATCGCGGGAGCCAACGAAAGGACGCCTAGGAGAACCGCAAGTCTGATCGACGATGGAAGCGATTCGGGAGTCGTTAGCGAACTCGTTTGGTCCGATAACAATTGATCGATATTCAATTCAGATCCGGTTAGCGCCTCACTTGTTGGCGCCGTTTCTGTCTGCTGGATGTTTGTACTTGTCGGAAGCTCAAATGATGGCGTTGTCTCCACCGACACCGTGTCATTGAGCCCAATTGGCATCTGCATCGGAGCGAGAGGAGATTGAAACGCGTTTGCACTGCTACACAGAAACAGAAACGCAATGAACAGCGCTGCAACCGTATCTCGTATCAGTTTTGAGGTGCGGATCATCTTTTTGCTACGCTTCAAAAACAGTGTTCGAACGATTCGAGTTTTGAATTGACTCCAAAGCTTGCACTAGCTGCGATGTCGAAAAAGTGCTCTCTCTGGGAGTTGGCTTCAGTTGGGGCACACGATCACTGATTTGCTTGACCGCCGAGCTGACCGAACTGGTCGCTTTGGTGCGTCTGCCTTTGCACAGCGAGATCAAATGGTCGACTTCTTCAGCATCGGTGATTTCTCCGACTGGATGAGTGCCTTCGGGGCCGTTCATCAAAAGCAAGAGTTTGCTGCCGAGCCGCACGAGTTGCAGGTTCTTGCGCGGCCCGAATGGAGCATTGCCGATGACTTCGATGACTTCTGAAGGGATGCCTCGATTTGAGGAGAAATTGAACTTTCGCATCAGCCAAACGAATCCAAGGTAGCCGCCGATGACCAGAGCCAACGATCCGAAGACTTTTTTTGATTGATTGTTTGGTCCGCCGAACAAGGCCGCGATCTTTTCACCCCAACCGCCTTTGGATTGAAATCCGCCAAGAAGTTCTTTGCTGCTGGATTGAATCGATCCAACAATTCCTGAAAGGGAAGATTGCGACGTCACGTCTGATCGCTGAGTCGTTGGCCAATTTTCAACTTCTGCTTGTGTGTTCAATGTTGGAGCAACATTGTTCCATGTTGGAGTGGATTTCGGGAGCGGCATGACGGCCTCTGCGGTCGACGCTTCGTGGTGGTTGACGTGCACGAAGTCGCCGCCGGGGCTTGGCTCTTGCGAAAACTTTCCAGGGATGAAATTGTTCTGACTGACCGGTTGCAAAGGACGAGCTTTCGGAGCCAGCTCAGTCATTGGAGACGGCTTTTGCGGCTGCAATGGATATTTCGCCGCACTTCGATCTGCGATCGGTCGGAGGTTTACCGATGGAAAGAGATTGCGGAACTTGTCTTTGGTTGGATCGTCAGCCGGCGGCGCGCTCTGGGTTTGCTGTTCGGTCGGATGATTCCATTGACCATAGAGTTGCGTTGTGTTCGCCGAAGAAGTCTGCAGGCCTTGAGCGTTGCAAATCGAGGATTCGACACAGCATGTAAAGGCAAATGTGCAAATCGACACGCTTAGTATTGTGAAAAATTGCAGGTCGATTTTTTGCTTCATCTTTAACGCCTTCCGTGACGATAACGACGATGAGAATTCTGATTCGCGATCCGCCGATTGAAGCCGATCGTTTCTGATCCCATCCATGGGACCGTCGATAGTTTTCGCCAAATTGCGAAATCTGGGCAAGATCACTTCGCTTGTGTGTGCGAGGTAGCGATAGCACTTTCAATACAAGCCCGAAACGCAAGCCCGAA
>CAZORS010000173.1:0-12169 GCA_964582025.1 uncultured Pirellulaceae bacterium
GACAGAAAATACTCCAAATGGACGTTTGCTCAAATGGGAGTTCTTTGACAGCAAACAGTAGGGACGTTTCCAGCGATCGTCGCGGAGGAAAAGGAGTGCGGGATTGGAAGAACGGATTGGGACTTCACAGCGATAATATAAACCAGATCTCATCAGTACTCGGTACTCAGGAATCGGTAATCAGAAATTAGTACTCGACCGTTTCACGGGGAACATACGCTAATCCAAAAGTTGAATCGTTGCTTTCGCGGCCTCAAGCTTCGTTTGTTCCACGTGGAACTCGCAACCGACCTATTCATCCAACGGATTGAACACCAACCCGCTCAGCAGCTTCGGATAGAAGTAAGTGCTCTTCGCTGGCATCCGTAAACCTTGCTCAGAAATGTGTTTGACATCCTCCACACTCGCCGGCATTACTAACGCAACGAACTCGAACGGATCTCCAGTCCCGACTTGACCGCTAGCATCTCGCCCCACAGCATCGCCGTTTAAAATTCCTTGGACGACTTCGTCGATCGCGTGAACGTACTTTGGGGCTGCAACATTCTGTAGACCCAACAGCTCTTCAACGAGTAATCGATGCAGTAGCGAAACTCCTAGGCCACGCCAACGATCGCTTTGATCAGGAGACAACTTTTCCATTCGCTCAAGGCCCTCGGCGGTCAATCTTGCTAGCAGCCAAGTATCGTCGGCGCGACAATAGAGGCCAATCGTTGACTGTTCTCCTTCGACACGAATCGCATCCCACGTTTCGACCGAAAGCTGAGCTCCTTTTCCGACGATTTCGGTTTCGAAAGAATTACCCAGTCGATCAATCAATTCGTTGGATGTCATCGCAGGAAACCCACGGAATAGTCGGTGCGTCGGCAAAACCGCAAGGCCGGGATCGTGCATACTGACAAACATCATCAGCGTATAATCCGTCGAGCCGGAACTGCCAGCAGCTCGAGACTCATCGCGAATTCGGCAAGCAGTTTCGTAGCGATGATGTCCGTCGGCGATGTAAACGGGAGCCGCACCCAAGATCGTCGCGGCTTGCGAAATCGCGGCCGGATCGGTGACTTGCCAGATTTGGTGTTCAACTCCATCGTCGTCGATTGCAGTCAGAGGCGTGCGGTCCTCAATCGCGGATTCAAGAACGTCTTGGGCTTGGTTCGTCTGGTCGGGGTAGATTCCGAAAATTGGACTGAGGTTCGTCATGCATCGCTTCATTAATTGATAGCGATCTTCTTTTGCCTTCGAATGAGTTTCCTCATGCGGATAGATCTTGCCTTCACCAAAAGGCTCGAGCTTAACTCGAGAGAGAAATCCGCGTCGCTGAAACTTGCTTCCTTCGAACTCAAACGATTGGTGGTAAACGTAAACTGAAGCCGCTGGATCGGTTCGAAGAATTCGATCACGCCGCCAGTCTTTCAAATGATCAGCCGCTCGATCGTAAACAGTTTCTTGGCCGCGAAGATCATCGTCCTTGGACAGAATTAGCCGCACCACATTGTGCGCATTCAAGGCGTACAACTCAGCCTGCTGTTTCGGAGAAATCACGTCGTAAGGAGGTGCTACGACTTCCGAAAGTGAACCTACTTGCGACAGGTCGTAGCGAAGTCCGCGAAAAGCCTGAATGTCTGCCATTGCTGATCCTGATACCGTGAAGCGACCTTCTGTCGCCGTTACTCGCCAAGCAATCGTTGCTTGAATCGAGCCATTGTGATCGGGGTTTTGCTAGCAGTCCATTGCTGTTTGTGCTTCAACGCTGTTTGCGCCGAGCGGTCGTTACGTAGCTGATTGCGCTGCAGTTCGAAAAGACTCGTTAAAACCAGCACAAATCGTGATCATTTCGAATTTTCGCCGAGCGATTTATTGAAGAAAAACTGGGTAGGGTGTAAACTACGGCCCTGTAATTGTCGGAAAGAGCAACTCGCCCCCTTGGATTCATCGGTGCCTGTATGGACCACAAATTAAGCTGGAGTCTAAGCTTGGGACGTTGGGTCGGAGTACCCGTACGGATCCATGCGTTGCTGCTTCTATTTTTGGCCGTCATTTTCTGCGTGGATTTCAACTCTGGCGTAAGCCGACACGATGGGATCCTTTCGACCGCAATGGTCACGGCCGCAGTATTGGTCGGCAGTCTTGTCCTTCATGAGCTGGCTCATATTTTCGCGATCCACAATGTGGGTGGATCAGTGCATTCTGTGATGCTAATGCCGTGGGGTGGAAATTCGGGATTTGAGTATCCGACTCAGAGATATTGGCGTTTGATTACGATTTTTGCCGGACCGTTTGTCAACTTCGCGATCTTCATGTTTGGAGCAACACTGCTGCTCCAGTCGTCAGACACTTCGATCCTGAACATTGTGCATCCGTTTCGTCCGCACGCGTTTGAGACAAACGATGTCCCAACGACGCTGATTCAGATCATTACATGGATCAACTTTCAGCTGCTAATCGTGAACATGATTCCGTGCTTTCCGTTCGATGGGGCGGAATTGCTACGGACAGTATTTGGCTATTTGCACAAAAACGTGCCGCACTATCGCATCGAATCTGCTATTCGAGTGACTGGAACCGCGGTTTCCCTGACGCTAATGGGATTCGCTTGGTTAATGCGAAACGAACAAATGGGCCCGATCGAGCCGACTTGGTTCGTTCTGCTGGTTGGCGGAATCGGCCTTTATTTTGCGGCTCGACATTCGTTCTACGTCGAGACTTTTGATGACACTTCGGACTGGGATGAAGCACATTCAGCACTGGGATTGTCGGACGCTTTTTCTGAATCGCCATCATTCTTCGTTTTCGGTGACAGTAGCGAAGATCCCGAGTATTCAAAGTGGCTGGTCGAGAAACAGGAAGCCAGAATTCGCGACGAACTTCAGCTTGAGCAACGCGAGATCGAGATGGCCGATGAGGTGCTGGTAAAGCTTCACGAGGGCGGATTCGAAAGCTTAACGTCAGAAGAAAAGATGCTGCTGCATCGCGTTAGCGAACGCTTGCGGCGAAAACGCAAGCTCGATGTGATCGACTAGAGCGGTTGCGATCCAGTTTTCTTGAAAAACTTCTATTGAGACGTCACCGGTAGTTCTGATAAAAGTGTTGGGGACCAATGCGCACTTACGCGCGTTGGCAGCGTTCGTTATCTCGGAATGAAACCATGGATTTGGACATCGTACAACTCACGGAATACGCGAATCTGGGTTTAACGTGGATTGGATTCGGTGTCGTTGTTGGTCTGACTGCCAAAGCCGTAATGCCGGGACGTGATCCTGGCGGCACGATTGCCACCGTGATGATGGGAATCGCAGGAACATTGATCGGATGTGCGTTCCTTCAATGGACACAAGGACCGCAAGCCGAAGCCGTCAAACCCGTCAGCCTGCTCGGATTTTCTGTTGGTTCCGGCGGCGCGTTTGTCCTGTTGATCATGTACAAAGTTCTAGGCGGCTATTGGTTTGTTGAAGGCGAACAGTCAACGTTGCGGAGTCGCCGACGTCGAAGGCGCTATCGTCAAGCTTACGACGATTAAATGCGTGAACTAACGGAATCGCAACTTCAATACGTATTCTTCCCACTGCGTTTGAAACTTCCGTAGGTCGTTTACTTTCAAAATCTCTTGCAGCGTTTTGATCCCCTCAGGATCGCGATCCGCATTCTTCGTAAAACGATGGTAGTACTGCCGTAGCAAACCCTGTTCCTGCAGCCAGTAACAAAGATATCTGGCTTGGGCATAGTTCGTCGCATCGCCCTCGTAAAATTCCCGATCGTTCGTCGACATTAATTTCTCAAACGAACCGAGCAATCGATCGTGAATTGCCAGCTGCAATCCGCGGAGTCTCCAATTCGTCAATCCAACAATCTTCCCGTCGCGTTCGGAACTCTGCTCATACAGCGAGGCTAGTCCTTCGTTGAACCAAGAAGGACAAGCTTCGAAATTTGCCGACATGAATGGATGAACGATTTCGTGGACCAGCGTTCCGCCGCCAGTGCTGATGTTCATCACCAGTGCCTTGTCTGACGGTGAGTAGTAACCGTAAGGAGTTGTTGGCTTGCGACCGAAAAGTGAAAGAGTATTCTTTTCGTAGCTGTCTTTGTCTTTAAACAACCAGATATTGATGATGTGATCCGGATCGTGTCCGAAATACGATTCCTTGATCTGCTTAACGGCCCACCGAATTGTGCCGGTCGCCCACTGTTTCACCTGATCGGGAGATTGATCTCCAATGACGACGAACGGCTTTTCGATGATGATCGTAAAATCATCCGATGTCGTCCTTTTGAGCTCTGCGACGTGTGCTTCGAATTCGAGTGATCCACGAATCACCAAATTCTGTTGAGGTGTTGCAGCGATAGATTCACCACGCTGCAACAACTGTCCCTGAGCAAGATCCAAATCTTGCTTGCCTGTTAAGCGGATATCGCGAGACTGCAACGCAAACGCAATTATCGCCACGCAAAACAGGATCAGGCTGAAGAAAAGAATCGAATCTTGACGCTGCATCGTTGGATCCCAAAAGTGACGAAGGCTCGATTGGCCACGTTTAGGACGCAAAGAAATGCATTTTGTTCCGACAAAACAACAAACGAATTCGGAATCACATTAGAGCCGAACCACTACTACTGTCGCACTTCTTCGATCGTGATGATCGGATGTTGCTTAAATTTCGGCGATGGAGTCATGCGAGGACTGGATTGCGGCATTTGTGCCGGTGGAGCTGTCGCAGGCTTAACCTGCGGCTTACGCTGCTGCATCTCAACAGGCCGTGATCCCGATCGCTGGAAATGGTTGAACAGCACTTCGCTCTGTCGCTCAGAAAGCAATCCGCACTCAACCGCCAAGCTGCGAATGTTTTCGCCGCTTTGCTGTTGAAGTTTGACCAATTGATTCGCTTCGGATCGGTCCAAGATTCCGTTGCTAGTGGCAACGTCAACAAACTCTCGACCTTCATCTTTTACTGTGTCAAGAACTCGACTCACTTGCTTCATTGTCATGAAATTGTGAGTAATTGCTAGGGACGCCAAACTTCGTGTTGACTCCTGTTGAATCTTTACCAGCCCACAGAATTGCTCAGGACTAACAATTCGTTGCTCAACGAGATAAATACCGAATTTCAAACTCATGAAACAATCCGTGAAAGAGTGGAAGCCGTGTAGGTTTCGATCTTTATCGGATGATTTGAGTCGCCGCTCAATTCTGCTGGCGGACGCCGTCACGAACTGAACAGTTCGAATCACACTTAAAAATGTCACCAATGGATCAATTAACTCAACCGATCGCGTTCAAGCATCGCGAGCAATTCTGTTTCGCAGATTTAAATCCGGCCCAGCCAAATCATTCAATGATTGATGCAAAAATCAAACACCGGCGATCGCTTGTCGTATGGATTGTGCCGGCCAGCACGGTCAAATCAAGTTTGTCTTCTTGGGTGAGTTTTCTTGTCAGGAAAAGTCATTGTTTTGTCTGCATTGCGCGAATCTAGGTCGTATTTTAAACAGCACGCGAACTGTGATTCGCGGCGGTCATCAGATCGATCAAAATACGGCAAGTGAAATGAAACAGAAACACGCGAGAAAACAGAACTACGTTGACTCATCAGTGCAAGGTGCGTTACTCAAGCGAATTATCCTGCACTGGTTCATGTACTTCGTGGTGGCAGGATTGGCAATCGTGATGCTTCAAGCGATGCTCAGCGGCCCACAAGGCGATCCACTTTCGGTTCGCATCATGCAAGAAATCGGCGAGTTCACTTTGGTGGGCCTAATTCTAATTTGCATTTTCCCAGCATTCTTATTGGATACAGTCCGTTTCAGCAACCGCTTTGTTGGTCCCGTCGGTCGCTTGAGAAGTTACTTGCGAAAATTGGGGCAAGACGGAAACACGGAACCGCTTTCTTTCCGTGGCAACGACTTTTGGGCAGAAATGTCAGATGAGTACAACTTGGTTGCTCAACGTTTTGAAGAACAAGCCAAAGAGATCGAGCGTCTAAAAAGTCAGCTTAAAAATTCTGGCGTCACATCACGCAACTAGTAAAACAACGCCCCCTCTAACAACACTGTCTGGAAACATCATGCCAAGAATAAAGATTAGGCGCCGCCAACAGCATGGGCTTCTTCGACAAGGAGCCGCTGTCGTCGAGTTCGCAGTTTGCCTTCCGTTGATCGTGTTGATTGTGTTCGGCGGAATCGAAGCGGCGAGCATGCTCTTCCTGCGTCAGACACTGGTTCAAGCGGCCTACGAAGGCGTCAAGACTGGCGTCAAAGCAGAGGGATCTGCTGCAACTGCAATTGCCGCAGCTACCGACGTTACAAATGGCCGGAGCCTGCAAAACGTAACGATTTCGCTCGACCCTTCTGATCTGAGTTCCGTCGCGCGAGGGGATATCATCGAGATTACTGTCTCGGCACCAGGAGACGACAACAGCATTTTTCCATTCGGGCCTTTCGCCGGCAAGGAAGTTGTTGCGACCGCAGCAATGGTCAAAGAGTAATTGCATCTCAATTGCTCCGTTAAGACCAACTGGAAGACAGATTCGAATCGATTGCACGACGATACGCCGTCATGCTGATTGAATAAACTGAGAAAAGGAAACACTAGTGAAACACTTAAAAGAAAAATCTCGATTGCGTCGCCAAGGCGCTGTCGCCGTAGAGTTTGCAATGGTGCTGCCCCTCCTTCTTCTGGCTCTATTCGCATTCTTTGAGATCTCTCGGGCCAGCATGATTCAGCACGCCACCGAAGCCGCGGCTTACGAAGGAGCTCGTGCGGGAATCATTCCAGGTGCAACTCAGCAGGAAGTCGAAAATCAGGTCGCTGTAGTACTCAGTTCGGTCGGCGTCAGCGACTTCACTGTCAACGTTGAGCAAAACGTTCCTGTAGGTGACGATTTGAAAATTCGGGTTACCGTCAACGTTCCTTTCACAGCAACCACAACAGGAAGCTTCCTGTTCGGATCGGGTACGTCGTTCACCGGGCAGACTTTATTGGGGCAAGAGACGTTTTAGCGAGAAGCAACGAACGTGACAAAAGACAAAAGCCGCCTGTCGAGACACGACAGGCGGCTTTTTTAAATCAATCTGATGGCTCTGAAGCCAACTTCGATCTTAATATCGGTAGTGATCAGCCTTATATGGGCCTTCAACTGGAACGTTGATGTAGTCTGCTTGTTCCTGAGTCAATGTGGTCAGCTTGACGCCGATCTTGTCGAGGTGCAAACGAGCAACTTCTTCGTCCAACTTCTTAGGCAACATGTAAACCTTGACTTCGTACTTGTCGTTGTCACGGTTTTCCCATAGCTCAAGCTGAGCCAACACTTGGTTGGTGAATGACGTGCTCATCACGAAGCTCGGGTGACCTGTTGCACAGCCAAGGTTAACCAAACGACCTTTGGCCAGAATGATCACGCTTTTGCCAGAATCAGCAAACGTATAACGCTCAACGGCACCAATGTCAGCAGGCTTGATTTCCGACTTTGAAACTTTGCCGGCTTCGACTTGTGATTCGAGCCAAGCAACGTCGATTTCAGTATCGAAGTGACCGATGTTGCACAGGATGGCGTCATCAGGCATTTGAGAAATGTGATCGCCAAGGATGATGTCTTTGTTACCAGTCGTTGTGACGTAAAGGTTGCCTTCTTTGCAGGCCTCTTCCATCGTCGTTACTTCGTAACCTTCCATCGCTGCCTGAAGAGCATTGATTGGATCGATCTCAGTTACGATTACGCGGCAACCGTAGCTGCGCAGGCTGTGAGCACAACCCTTACCAACGTCGCCGTAACCACAAACAACAGCAACCTTACCGGCAAGCATGACGTCTGTCGCACGCTTCACGCCGTCAGCAAGTGATTCGCGGCAACCGTAGAGGTTGTCGAACTTACTTTTTGTGGCACTGTCGTTGATGTTGATCGCAGGAACTTTAAGAGCGTTGGCTTTGACCAATGCTTCGAGGCGATGAACACCAGCGGTTGTCTCTTCGCTAATTCCGTGGATGTTTGTGAGCATCTCTGGGAACTTATCGTGAACCATAGCAGTGAGGTCACCACCATCGTCAAGAATCATGTTCATTGGCTCGCCGGATGGGAAGAACAAAGTTTGCTCAATGCACCATTCGAACTCCTCGTCAGTCTCACCCTTCCAGGCGAAAACAGGAATGCCGGCGGCAGCGATTGCAGCAGCGGCGTGATCCTGAGTACTGAAGATGTTGCAGCTGGACCAAGTGACTTCGGCACCTAGCTCAACCAACGTTTCGATCAGAACAGCAGTCTGAATCGTCATGTGAAGGCAACCCGCGATACGAGCACCTGCCAGAGGCTTACTCTCACCGTACTTCTCACGAAGTGCCATCAAACCTGGCATTTCGTTTTCGGCCAGAGCAATCTCTTTGCGACCGAATTCTGCGAGTGAAATGTCTTTGACTTTATAAGGTAGTCGTTCAACCTGTTTCTCTA
Organism: uncultured Pirellulaceae bacterium; assembly: GCA_964582025.1. Taxonomy (GTDB): domain Bacteria; phylum Planctomycetota; class Planctomycetia; order Pirellulales; family Pirellulaceae; genus Mariniblastus. Next base: position 8,433 of record CAZORS010000173.1, read on the forward strand.
CACTTGCCACGAGTCTCTCCTCTTTTTGGCGTTGTGTCGCGACTGCGACGAAATCATCAAAAGCCGGATTTGCGGACTCGCAACGGACGGCACCATCGTACTTTAACCGGAATCCAGTCTAGTCAACAACAGGGCTTTTTGGCAATGGTTAAAGAGGGGCATTCTCGTAACCCGGTCAATGAATGCGGGCAGTTTAACGTCAATACCGTTCAATGAGTGGTTGGCACGAGATCATAACCCGACGCGTTAGCGAGGAACCAGCTGCACCACGCTCACGCTTCGGGTTATGTTTTTGGCTTCATTGGACGGTGCTTCTAAGACTGGCCGTTCTGAAGCACGGAAAATGCAAGCTGTTCAAGCTCCCGCGCGAGGTCGACTTCGACGAGGCCGATATTCTTCGGCAGAGACAACGTCACGGGAGCGAAATTAAGGATTCCGGTGATTCCGGCATCAAGGATCGATTGGACCGCAGAATCTGCAGCTTTTGCTGGCACTGCCAAAATCGCAACGCGAATCTGCTTTTCCGTTACGATCTTTGGCAGGCTCGAAAGAAGCTCTATGGTTAACCCTTCGATTTTTGTCCCGACCAGTGACTCGTCGACATCGACTGCCGCCACGACTTCAAAGCCCTGCGTCGAAAAGCCGCGGTAACCCAAAAGTGCCTGCCCCAGATTTCCACATCCGACAAGCACAACCGGCCAAGTTCGATCGGTACCAAGAATGGAACGGATCTTCGCAACCAGCTCCTCGCATTTGTATCCAATTCCGGGATAGCCAAACTGGCCAAAGTACGCGAAATCTTTTCGTACTTGCGATGCCGTGAATCCAAGCCGTCGCCCAAGTTTTGTCGAACTAATCGTTTTCGATTCCTCCCGCAGCAACTGTTGCAATTCGCGCAGATATAGACTCAGACGGGAAACGACTGCTTTGGGAATTTTCGCGTCCAAGGGAGGTTTGCTACTCAACTTGAACCGCGTCTTAAAGAATGTGACATGCCGGACATCATTCGCATTATACCCACAATCAAGTCACTCGTAATGCCGCATTCACGCATCACCAAGACACTTCGAATCGCCCTTTTCCGTCGGCGACCCCGCGGAGCATCCCGCCGGTATTAGTTCCCGTCGCGATGTTGCCGTCTTTGTCCACACCGATCAGTCCTCCGTCAGCAGGATCCAAGCGATTCTCAAGATTGTCTTTCAACGCATCAACCAACGACGCTTTGCCATACTGCATCTGAGCCGCAACGTTGTATGCGACCGCGTTTCGAATGTACTGTTCGCCAATGCCTGTGCCAGATACGGCACACGTTTTGTTGTCAGCATAAGTACCAGCGCCAACTATGGGACTGTCTCCGACCCGTCCAAATTTCTTGTTCGACATGCCACCCGTTGAAGTCCCCGCCGCGAGATTACCATGCGAATCTAACGCGACGCATCCAACGGTTCCCATATAGTCACATTTGGCAGAAGAAAGCTCCGTTTGTGAAGTGCTGCTTTCTACGGCATCTTTTTTCAGCATCCGTTCCCGTTGTTTCGCTCGCTTTGGTGTCGTAAACCAAACGTTCTCCACGCGTTCGATTTCCGAACCGAGTGAATCAGCGAAAGCTTCTGCTCCGGCAGCAGCCAACAGCACATGCCGAGTGTCAGTCATCACTCGACGAGCAACAACGATCGGATTCTTGATGGTTGAGACTCCGGCGACGGCTCCGCACTGCAGATTTTCTCCGTTCATGATCGACGCATCCAGTTCATGCTTTCCTTTGGCATTCAAGACCGCTCCTTTTCCCGCATTGAACTTGGGATCATTTTCGAGAAACACGATCACGGCCTCTACAGCGTCCAGCGAAGTGCCGCCTTCGCTGAGAATCTTCGTGCCGATCGTCAACGCTTCTGTCATCGACTTCTCACGCGATGCCGCAGCTTCAGCGCTCATGGCAGCTTTCGCAGAACCCGCGCCGCCGTGGATGGCGATCGCAAATTTTGGTTCGTCACCAAACGCAGCCGACGAAAAACAACAAATCAACAAAACCACAAAAGCAAGCGATCCAAAACGCATCAATTCCATCTCCAAAAAATTCAAGCTCGTCGCAACTCCAACGCACCCTACTTTTCACCAAACGCATACAACGCGTCAAAGGTTCGCACGAATATCTTTCCACCCGAAACCGCTGGCGAAGCAGTTGTCTCTTCCCCAAGCTCGATCGATGAAATCTCATTTAAAGAATCGTCAGCCTGAACGAGGATCACCTTGCCAGATCGGTCCGTAATAACCAGCTTCTCATCAACGGCAACTGGCGTCGAACGATGCTTGTCAGCCATGTAACGTTTCTCAACGAGCTTCTCGCCACTGTCGGCGTCCAAACACGCAAGTGTTCCGTTTTCTCGAGCCAAGAAAATTCGATCGCGATAGTAAATTGGCGTCGCAACGTCTGGCGTGACCCGATCACTGCGCCATGTCAATGAATCGCGAGTCAGCTTACCTGTGAGCCCTGACGAAATCGCCAACACGGGACCGCGTTTGGCCGTCGGGATAATGACCTTCCCATTGGCACACGTCGCCGAAGCAACAAAACGCAAATACGGATTGTACGAATCGCCTTTCGGATTCATTCCACCCAGCCGCCAAACTTCTGACCCGTCTTCGGTCGAGTGACCTGTTGTGTAGTCGGCACCGTGGATGATTAGCTGCGGAGTATGACCTGAATAATCGATCGTTGGCGACGCGTAGACATGTTTGTTTTCTGAAATGGCGTCCGTCTTGCGAAGGTGCAACCAATTCTCCTCGCCCGTCTTCTTGTTCAGCGATAGGATCTTTCCAACCGAAGTCGAAGTGTCATTTCGCATCTTGCCGTGCATCAAACCAAAGATCAGCTGATCGTCGAGCAGCACAGGAGTCGTCGACATCCCAAACTGAATTTGAAACTTGCCATATTCTTTTTGCAAATCCTTTGACCAAACTTCTTCGCCTTCCACCGTAAAACAATCCACTTGACCGTTGCCGAACATCGTCCAGACATGCGTGCCATCGCTGCAAGGTGAACTACTTGCTCCATTGGCACTATCGCGGCTATCCTTGTTCTTACCATCAACGGTCTTACGCCAAAGCTGCTTTCCGGAAGATGCCCCAACGCAGATCACAACCAGTGAATCGCCATCAACCGACGTGACAAACACTCGATCGCCGACCACGATTGGGCTCGAGCCAGCTTTGCCTGGAAGTTCAGCACGCCAAAGCTTCGTCGATTCATCAAGCGTCTCGACGACCTCGCCTTCGGCCACCGAATCGAGTTTTGGACCTCGCCATTGGCTCCAATCCTGTTGAGCAAAACCGGCTTCCGTAAAAACGGCACCAAGGAGAAACGAAGCGACAACGAAGATTCGAATGGACATTGCGTAAGACTTTGGCTTTGAGTGGAGATCAATTTTTATCGCTGGGCCATCCGTCGAGCTTCATCTTCTTCACAACGTTGGCTGAGTGTTCATTGTAGTGTCGCTCCATCTGCTTAAGCAACGCACGCGGCGACCAAAATCGGCTACCTTTGGCTTTCCGATCCAAATCCATTCCATCGAGCATGTACGCGAATCGGCGAGTGAAATCTTCGACGCGTTTCATCTGACGAGCTTCTTCGGCTCCGGTCCAATCTTCGTGAGCGAACCGATAGTCTTTCGGCATCTGTTTCGGATTCAAATTCATGACTGGAATCGCCGGATCAACCGCATGGTAAATTTCTGAAA
>CAZORS010000174.1:0-12131 GCA_964582025.1 uncultured Pirellulaceae bacterium
GCCATGAATCACCTGTTCATAAACTGTCGCTGTCACCGTTGCAGTAGATCCAACCAGTTTCCAATCGAATTGCTCGGTGAGAAATCGACTTGCCGACACTGTGGAACTGGCGTGACGGTCTGTGACGCTGACCGTCTTCAGGCAGCAGAGTCCGATTCGATGGGATGGTGGCTTCGGTTTACAGAATCTGGAGCCCGCATGGGGCCAGAGATTGAGTTACCCGAAAAAAGCCTTCCTCGGTGACGCTTGGCGAATAAACGAATTATTTCCCAAAGTATGTCATCAGAATTGCCGATCTTTTGTTGGACACCGATTGAAATTTGGCTGCAAGCCAGTATCTTTGGTCGGGTTGATAGGGCGCATAGCTCAGTTGGCTAGAGCACTTCGTTTACACCGAAGGGGTCAGGGGTTCGAGTCCCTTTGCGCCCACTATCACCAGACGCACTGAGGCTGTTAAGCTTCAGTGCGTTTTTTCATGCGCTGAATGGGAATTGCACTGTGACGTCGTTCGAGTATGCCGATTTGCAACGGATCAATTTGGTCGGAACGAGTTCGTGCGGAAAATCGACACTAGGAAAACGGCTGTCAAAAATCCTCGACGCTCCCTACACGGAAATGGATGCTTTGTTCCACGAGCCAAACTGGACCGAAGCCAAGCCGGAAGTGTTTCGCGAACGAGTCGCCAACGCGACGTCGCCGAACAAGTGGGTGCTCGATGGGAACTATCACAGCAAGACACACGATATCAAATGGTCCCGCGCTACAATGATCTTGTGGCTGGACATGCCGTTTTCAACCAACATGTACCGCGCCGTAACACGCGCGGTGAACCGAGCATGGACTCAACGGGAGCTGTGGCCAGGAACCGGCAATCGCGAATCGTTTCGGCAAACTTTTTTCAGTAAGGACTCGATGATTCTGTGGACGGCGACATCTTACGGGCGACTACGAAAACGCTACTCTGCGATCGAGAAAAGCCCACCGCATGGCGTAAAGTTCGTTCGGCTCGCAGGACAGCATGAGGTGGAATCGTTCGTAGCCAAGGTCGGGCTTCTGACTGATCAGGTCGGTCTGCACGAATAGGTTCGGCGGCAAGGATCCGAGCGAAGCTGCCCAATCTCCAAATTCATTCGTTGGCTTTGTCCCAATCTTCGTCTTTTCCAAAGAACATCATGTGCTGCCACGGTAGTTCGTCAAATTCTTTGACTAGCTTGAAGCCGTTCGCGGTCAGTTCCTTGTTGACCTGATCTTTGCTCATCTTGTGCAATCGCTTGATCGGAACTTTGGGATCTTCTTTGCGATACTCAAGGAAAACTGCGACGCCATCGGGCTTTAAACTCTTTCGCATCGCGGCGAGCATTTCTTCGGGATGAGAAAACTCGTGGTAGACGTCGACCAGTAGAATCATGTCGACCAAGTTCTCAGGTAGGTGTGGATTGTGGAATGAGCCAAGAATTGGAATGATGTTCTCAACGCCTTCTTTTTCCATGCGATCCCTTAACAGCGAGAGCATTTCTGGCTGAACATCGACGCCGACGACGTAACCCTTTTCACCGGTCATCTGGGCCATTTGCAACGCGTAATAGCCGTTCCCGCAACCCATGTCGCAAATCGTCATACCACGTTTAATGCCTAGGTTTGCCAGCATCAATGAGCAGCGTTCTTCGCGTTCTCGCGTGTCGCGGATCAGCCAATCGGCGCCCTGATGCCCCATCGTTTGGGCGACTTGACGCCCCATATAAGTGTCGACGCCTCGCGGGATCTTTGAATCGGTTTGCGTCTCTTCAGCTGGCGATTTTTCTTGCAGCTGGTATCGCGATTCGTTACGGTCTTGACCAATGAGTGTTGGTCCAAGGAGGCAACCGGCAAGAAGAGACAGCAAGAGCAAACCTATCGTTTTCATATCGTGTCCTCGAAGATCCCGTCAGAAATCAGCTGCCTGCCGAAGCAACTCGCCAACGCGAATTGAACATCCACACCATCAATCCCAAGAGTACTGCATTTAATAGCACCGTGAAACCAACATAACCCCCAAAGTGTGCCAGATCGCCCCAACGATAGTTGCCAATTCCGGACTCGCCCTTGGATCGCGGTGCCCAATCCATCAACGTCATGTTGTGAAACCCGTCAACATAAAGCGGCATCGCGAACGAAGCAGCAAATGGACTGGTAACGGTCGTTGCGTAGACCGCGGGAGTTCCTTCGGCATCAGGAAAGTACTCGTATGCGAAATAGCTGGTCGCCAGAGGTGCTAGGTACAAAAACAGGATGATCGAGTAAGTCGCGATCAGCGAAGTGATTGTCTTGCCGAAAACAGTTGAACAAAAAAGTCCTAGGACTGAAGTCGTCAGGCAAGTCAAGCAAAAGATGATCAAGTAGGCGAGCATCGTCGGAATGTTCGCTAGGTATTCGGGAACCAAAGGGATCGCCAGCAATAGCGGCCAGAGCAGAAAGCACGAAAGCACACTGGAGACTCGCAGACTCGAGAGCAATTTGCCCCAGAGAATTTGCCACGGCGTGATAACCGTTGTTAATAGCAAGTCTAAAGTCTGTCTTTCGCGTTCGCTGGTGACGCTGCCCGCAGAGAAAACCGGTCCGATTAGAATGTTGAACAGAATCACATACGAGATGTACCACGGCGCGAGGTCTTTGCAGATGTAAAGAAAAATCGCCATCATCGGAATCGCCAGCAGCATACTGATCTGAATCGCCAGCCGCAGCATCAGCGTTCCTTGGCCAAAGATTTCACTGCGCATTTCCTTGTCGTAGACGGGGTTCGTGCCGTCCTTCATTAGCGTGTCGCGCTTAGGAGGAGCGAACAAGCGGTCAGGAAATTGATCGCGTTGAATCACCAAACCGATTGCTTCGTCGGCTTCGCGTTCCGGGTCGATGACTTCTTTACCTTCGCTGCCCATATCGCGAGGATAAAGCATTCTCGCACTAACGATGTAGAACAGGAAAATCGATATTGCCGCGGCGATTCCAGGGATAACCGTGATCGCAAGATTGAATCGTGTCTCACCGAAATTGCTCAGCGATTGCCAGAACAAAACCCCCGCAATCGCCATCGGCAAAATCACAAGATACGAAACCACCAACGACGAACTGTTGCGTGAAAAGAAGCTGCCACAGGCGACACTGATCATGCCAAACGTAGCCACCGCGCATATCAATGCGATGTAGGCCGCGATGACTTCGTAAAAGGAGACTCCTCCTAGTGGCAAACACAGCATCACGATTGGCAGCGAAGCGAAAATCAAAATCGCCAAATGAGTCAGCGCCGCGACCAACTTCCCCATCACGATTGATTGCGGCACGATCGGGCTGGCCAACAACATTTCGTAAGTCTTGCGTTCTTTCTCACCAGAGATTGCAGTCGACGCGAAGCTTGGTGCCATCAGTGAAGCCAGCAGATATTGCCCCAAGAAAACCATGTCGACAAGATTGCCAACAGAACTGCTACTGTCGGTCAGGTCGAGTCGAATGTCTTCCTTCGGCCACGCGAAGTAAACCACTGCCGCCAAAACTGCTTGATAGATCAGCAGCAAGACAAACGCTCGTGGCATTCGCAAGTTAACCAGAAGTTCACGTTGTAGAACAGGGTTTTCGAGCATCTGGTTTTCGGTGTGCGGTTTTCGGTGTGCGGTTTTCGGTGTGTTGTCCGATGCAATCTATGATAGCGACTTTATTAGGCCAGAGAGCATTTTGGAGATGCCTTTTGCCTCATCAATCAGAGATGCAAAGTCGTCCTCATTGACTAGCTTTATTCGTTTGGCGATATAGATCTGGGTTCGAACTTCGGCTGCCGAACCAGCGGCGATTCGTAAAAACCGGATAAAGTCTTTTCCGCCACGCTCGCTGCCCTCAGCAATGTTTGATGCAATCGATACCGAAGCACGCTCGAGTTGATTCTTCAATCCATAGTCTTTCCAGTGTCGTGTGAGTGCGTATACAGAGACCGCCAGCTGACAAGAACGTTTCCATACGTCTAAGTCTTCAAACGATCGATACACCATTCAGTTGAATCCTTGTATGTAACTACACACCACACACCGTAAACCGAAAACTAATATTCTCTCGGATTTACTTTCGCCTGCACCCGTCCGGGCAACCCTTGGATGCGGAGGAAACCCTCCGCATCGTCTTGGTTATACGAACCGCCGCCTTCCATCGTCGCGATGTCCTCGTCGTAGAGGCTGTTTGGGCTCGAACGTTTGGAGACCATCATGTTGCCTTTGTACAGTTCCAACGTCACACTTCCAGTAACGACTTTCTGCGCTTCGGTATTAAACGCCAACAGAGCATCGAACTTTGGGCAGAACCAGAATCCGTAGTACACCATTTCGGCAACTTCTGGAGCCATGCGATCTCGCAGGTGCATCAAGTCACGATCCATCGCAAGTTGTTCGACGTTGCGATGAGCTTCATATAGAACCGTCATGCCCGGCGATTCGTAGACTCCGCGACTCTTCATGCCGACGAAACGATTTTCAACCATGTCGATTCGACCGACGCCGTTGCGACCGCCAATTTCATTGAGCTTTTCAACGATGCCTAAAGCCGAAAGTTTTTCGCCGTTGACCGAAACTGGCACGCCCGATTCGAAATCGATTGTGACCGACTCCGTTTTGTCAGGAGCTTCCTGAGGAGAAACGCCCATACCGAAATCAACCAGCTCGACACCGTTAACGTCCAGTCGCTCCAATTCGCCGGCTTCGTAGCTGATGTGCAAACAGTTTTCGTCACTGCTGTAAGGTTTAGCCTTCGAAGCCTTGACCGGAATGTCGCGATCTTCGCAATACTTGATCAGCTCCGTTCGCCCCGGGAACATGTCTCTGAACTTTTTGATTCGCCATGGCGCAATCATCGTGATGCCGGCTTCGAGAGCTTCGGCGGCCAACTGAAAACGACACTGGTCATTACCCTTTCCGGTTGCCCCGTGAGCGTACGCCGTCGCGCCGACTTCTTTCGCGACTTGCAACATGACCTTTGAAATAAGCGGACGAGCAATTGAAGTTCCTAGCAAATAAGGCCCTTCGTATTTGGCTTGCCATTGCATGACAGGAAACGCATACTCACGGCAGAGTTCTTCGCGAACGTCAACGATCCGAGCCGATTTGGCTCCGGCGTTGTTGGCTTTGTCGAGTACCTGTTGGCGGTCTTCGCCGGGTTGGCCAAGGTCAACATAGACGGCGTGGACTTCGTATCCTTCGTCCATCAACCAGCCAAGAATGACGGACGTATCGAGTCCACCAGAATATGCCAAAACGCAACTGCTCATTATCGCTTCCGTAAGTGAGGTTTCTGTAAGATATTGTTAGTCCCAGATTGTAACCGAAATTCAGGCCGCCAACATGAAACGTCACAAGTTCGAACAGCACGCACGTCATTTCCGTTCCGGACAGCTCAGTCTCAATCAGTTGATTGAACTTGTTTTTGAGGATGGGAAAGAGATCGCGATTGTTGGAGCGAATCGCGACGCAGAAGTTGTGATGGCGACCGTTGCAAACGAAGTTTCTGTTCCGGCGTTGAAACCGCGGCCCGTCGATGCCCACAAAGGAGACTTTGGTCGCGTCCTGTTGATTGGAGGTTCGCAGGGCATGGCTGGTGCGATCAGTTTGTCGGCGATGGCGGCGCTTCGCAGTGGAAGCGGACTGGTGACGGCAGCGGTTCCTGAGTCGATCGCCGATGTTGCCGGCAGTTTTGATCCTTGCGTGATGACGGTTCCTTGTCGGGACAGCAAAGGCCATTTTTCGTCCGTGCCCGACGACTTGAAGAAGCAATTAAAAGTCGCCGATGTGATTGCGATAGGTCCGGGAATGGGACGCGATGTCGATCGTTATTTCTTGCAAGCGATTTTGGAAGTCGAACAGCCGATCGTTGTGGACGCCGACGGATTGCACTTGTTGGCTGAGTCGCACGCCTTGTTTCGCAATCGGCAAGGAGCCACCGTTCTGACACCTCATCCGGGTGAATTTTCAAACCTCGCGAACAAGGAGTTTACGAGCCGCAACGAGATGGAAACTGCCGCCGTCACGTTTGCTGCGGATCAGAAGTGCATCGTTGTGCTCAAGGGTCATCAAACTTTGGTGACTGATGGATCGCGAGAGTATCGGAACGTTTCAGGGAACGTTGGTATGGCAACAGCAGGAAGTGGCGACGTTTTAACCGGAGTTATCACTTCGCTAATTGGACAGGGCTATGAGCCATTTGAGTCGTCAGTGATGGGCGTCCATATTCACGGTCGCGCTGGCGATTTTGCAGCTGAAAAATATGGCCACATTTCGATGGTGGCGGCTGATGTTCTCGATTCGCTTGCAGCTGCGTTCAAGTCACACGTCGCGGTCGGTGCAGAGATGCGAATCGGCTTTTAAGGTTAGATGATTTGCATGTTGTTCGCAGTTAACGTCTAAAGGCGTGTCCTGCGTTCAAGGCAGTTCCTCAATGCAAAACATCCCTAAAGGGATTGACTACAAACAACATGCAATGGGCTTTAACTGAACGGTAGCAGCCTAAGGCGACACATAACGCAGCAGATTTCGAAACGGCTGACTGTCAACGTAGGCTGTCGGCTGCCCGATAAGCCCTTGCCCGAGATATGTTCCTTGCGGCATGTTGCGGAAATTCAAAAGCGGTGTGTAGTATCCGGATCCGGTGATAAACGGACTCCACCAGTTGCCACCGGTTTGATTAAACTGTGGCACACCGAGCCCTGCTTGAAGCGGATAACCGCCCTGCCCTGCAACGCCGTAGCCTTGCGGAGGGAAGCCTTGTTGTTGAAACGTTGGCTGAGGAGCTTGGCAGGTGGGATTTGGTTGGCCCTGGAATCCTGCGTAACCATAGTTTTGTGGTGGGAATTGCAGTTGCTGTGGAGGAACAGGAACTCCATTGCAGTTACACTGTGCTAATCGATTCTGTTGCGGAAATCGAAGTTGCGGCGGTTGATTCGCGGCTTGACGATAAGCGGTAACCTGCTGTGAATCGCCGCGATCTGGATAGGTGTACTTCGCGCGGTCTGTGTCCGTGTTCGCTGCGCGATCGGTGGCAGCTTTCTCCGAAGGGGCATTTCTGGGCGCAGTGGTTCCGGGTGCTCGAGCGATGCGTACCATCTTCTGTCCGCCGATCGACTCACTGATGACACGTCCTCCACTTTTTGTTGGAGAAGAGGAGCGAACGTACTCTTGACGAGTATCATTGGCAGGATTTTGCGCGACCAATTCAGTGGGGAAAATGGCAGCACAAAAGGAGACAAACGCAAAGATTGCGAAGCGATGGGAGACGAACATGGCGAGACTTCTATGTGTAAAAGAGATAACGTCTCGATCTATAGCAAATCCACTTATGGCCAAACAGATTGAAGTTTGCTAGCGGCCAGTTGCTTCAGCGACGTGATCGTCGTTGTCTGGGTTTCCTTCTTTCAGTTTCGCAATTTTTAATCCAATCATCGCTATCAGCATCGTCATCAATGGACTCAGGATGTTGAAGAAACAAAAGGGAAGATAAGAAAGCGTCGCCACGCCCAGAACCGTCGACTGGGCCGCTCCACAAGTATTCCATGGAACCAGAACTGAGGTGACGGTGCCAGCGTCTTCCAAAGTTCGCGACAGGTTCTCAGGAGCCAACCCTCTGTCTTGATATGTCTTTTGAAACATGCGGCCGGGGACCACGATCGCAAGATATTGATCCGAGGCAGTCAAGTTCAGGAACAGGCAGCTTCCTGTGGTGGTGGCCACCAATGACGCAGTCGATTTCGCCACCGAAACCAATGGTCGCGTGATCCGTTGGAGCAAACCCGTCGCTTCCATCACGCCACCAAAGCACATTGCGCAGATGATCAGCCATACGGTGTTCATCATGCCGCCCATTCCTTTGGCTTGCATCAGTTTTTTCGCAGGTTCGAAATCGGTTGCGATTTCAATGCTTCCTTTCATCGCGTTGACCACCGCCATGTAGGAGCTCTCGACGTAGTTGCTTCCACCGCCGATTTCGCGAATCGCTCCCGGCTGCATGATGACCGCACAGATTCCGCCAAGAAGTGCTCCGCAGAAAAGTGCGACGACGGCATCCACTTTCAGCGCTACTAAAACCAAGGTCGCCAATGGCACCAACATCAACCACCACGAAATAGTGAACTTGTCCGTTAACGCTGCCACGAGTTCTTCGGATTGGACCGTCGCGCCACCTGAAACATCTCTTGTCAGTCCAATCACCAGAAACGCAATCAAAGTAATCGTGATGCTTGGCACAGTCGTCCAGAGCATGTATCGAATGTGGGTGATCAGATCGGTTCCAGCCATCGCCGGTGCCAAATTCGTGGTGTCAGAAAGTGGAGACATTTTGTCGCCGAAGTAGGCGCCAGAGATAATTGCTCCTGCCGTCATCGCCATCGGAAAACCAAGTGCTTGGCCAATGCCCAGCAACGCAATGCCAACCGTCGCGATGGTCGACCACGAACTTCCCGTGATGACCGAGACGAGCGAACAAATGATGACGCAGGCGACTAGGAAAGTGCCTGGAGTAAGGATTTTCAAGCCGTAACAAACCATGGCCGGAACGACGCCGCTCATCATCCACGTTCCGGCAAGGGCGCCAATCATCAGCAGAATCAGAATCGCATTCAACGCCGATCCGATGCTCTTGTTGATGCCGTCGAGCATTTTGTTGAAAGGGATTTTCATTGACCAACCGAACAGTCCGGCGACGATTGCGGCGACGACCAAAGCAATCTGGTTCGGGCCATAGGTCGCGTCGTCTTTGTAGAAATAGACGTTAACGGCAAGCAGCGCGATCAACGTGACCACTGGGACGATCGCGTACCAAAGCGGAATGGAGTCGATGTGATCGTTGGAGAGCTGAAAATCAGATTTGTTCATTTTCTTGCCGCTGGTGCCATTGTTCTCTGCATGCAACATAGCAAATTCGGCACGCGAATGTAGTGGTAGAGGTGGCATCGGCTTCCAGCCTGTGTTCTGTACGTCCACAGGCTGGAAGCGCTGGAAGCCGATGCCACCTTGTTCAGATCGGCAGTCGCAATTCGAAGATCGTCCGCAGCGAGTCGGCATCGAAGCGGTGCGTCAATGAGCCGCCGTGCAGTTTTGCGATTCGCCAACACTTCGAAAGGCCGAAGCCAAGACCTCGGCCAGCTTCGCGACCGGAGTAGAACGGATCGAAGAGGTGTTGCCGAACCTGTTCGTTGATACCAATTCCATTGTCGGACACCGTAATGCAAAGGTCATTGGAATCGTGTCGCAAATGAATTTCGATCTCGCCATGATCGTGACGGATGGCTTCAGCAGCATTTTGGATCAAACTGGCAATCGCCACCTTGCAATGCGTCGGGTCAATGATCGCACGATCAACTTCTTGGCTGACTTTGGCAACAATCGTCGCCCCAGATCGAGAAATGGCCATCATGTTCGCTTCGCATTCACGAACCAGAGCGGATACCATCAGACGAATGTCGACGGCTTTAACGTTTAGCTTGGGCGGATGCGCGAACAGCATCATGTCAGAGATCATGTCATGAGCACGCATTGCCTGTTCGTGCATCACGGCCAGTTGGAACCGTCGATCCGGATTCGTTTCGTCAGCCAACATTGTGTGGGCTCGCGTGGCGACATTGGCAAGTGGATTGTTGATTTCGTGACTGGCGCCGTAGGCCAGTTGCTTCATGGCGGCAAGTTTTGCGTCGAGTAGCTTTGCCGCGAATTCGGTTTTGTTCGATTGTCGTTCTTGCAATAAGCCAAGCACGACCGAGTTCAAGTTTTGTTTCAGTGGTGATTTTTTTTCGTTGGACCAGTCCGTGTTCGAACGCTTTTGGCGACGAATGCGAAACGAATCGACAAACATCGAATCGATCAGCCCCTTCACAGCCGATCTCTTTGGACGATCTGCTTTGGGTAACTGTTGCTTGTTGAAGAAGCGGACAAACTTGACGAGCGACTTTAACAAAGTAGAGCGTTTCTTGCTTTGCAGAAATTGCCCCAGTATCGCTTCGGATTGAACGTCCCATTCGAAGTGTTGGCTATCACAAGGCTGCACATCGAGCACGTGACCCAGCGCCGTTTCGAGCGGATTACCTTCCAAAAAACAATGGTCCAACCGCGATTGCAGCTTTACCATTGATTGAATCGGCGCGCCGGTGCAATCAACCGCTCGGGAGACCGCGATCAAAAGCAACGTGGGATTGGAACGGATCAGCGTGTTTAGTTGTCCGCTAGAAAGTTCGCCTTGCGATGCGGCAAGCCATCGATTCAGTTCACCACTTGGGCACGGAAGAGTCGTGTTGACTCGTTGTCCAAGTGGTCCTCGAAGTTCGATCTTCAGCAAATACACATCGCCACCTAACGCCAAGGCACTACTTTCGACATCCCATACCTCTCAGGCTGTGAATTTTCAACATCACCCTCTTTTAGGAGGGTCGGAGCCTAAGCGACGGGGAGGGTGCGAAGGTTAACGCGTACAATTGGAAAACTGAGGGAACTGCGCCCTCCCCAGCCACTCGTTCCTCGTGCCTGACCCTCCCAGAGGGAGGGTGATTTCTCATAAAGATTTCTCATAAAGAAAATGCAAACGCGAACTAGCCTTGAGTTCCGGTCGCAACATTAACCACGTCCATGTCAAGCATTTGACATCCACGTTCGAGCAACTTGTCGACATCGAATGGCTTGTTCATAAAGTCATCCGCACCGGCCAGCAGCAAGTCCTGAATTTTGTCTTGCTCGACCATACCTGAGATGCAAATGATCTTCAGACTTTTCATGGTGTCGTCGCTGCGGACTCGTTGGCAAACTTCCTTGCCATTGATATCGGGAAGCATCACATCGAGGACCACTAAGTCCGGACGGAACTCACGGACGAGCATTCCGGCGTCGAAGCCATTGTTGGCTGACTTGATATCGAAACGGCCATCGCGAGTGAACGCGTCAACCATCAGCTCAACCAAATCCACATCGTCATCGACGATCAATAGCTTGCGCTTGCCGCTCTCAAGAGCGTCGGTTGGAATTCCGTTCTCTTTCATGAAAGAATACAAGTTGTCGCGTGGAATACGACGAAATCGACTGCCCGGAACTCGGAAACCTTTCAGGCTTCCATTGTCAAAACAACGAATGATCGTCTGTTGGCTTACTTTGCAAATCTTTGCTGCTTCGCCGGTCGTAAAAACTGTCTTAGTAGTCATGGATCCATCCTCTCCCTAGGGGGCGGCGCGTTATGCATCGCAACGCGAATCGAAATTTTGTTCACATTCCATTGTTGAGCTTTGGAGTAAGCAACAGTTCGGCGGTCTCAAAATTGTGAGACTTACCATGTGTCATTCATACCAACGTTCGCAAAGGTTCCAACTGTTGTAGCTTGCGACGACGCTCCAGTTCGCAATGCTGACCGTCTCTTCCGAGCTTGCCAACTTTGCCAACGCCGCGGATTATGATCAGACTGCCTATCTCGGTCAATATTGATCTGCCGATGTAGCTTGCCAGAGTGACAGCACTTTGACACGCGTTGCAAGGCTCAGTTCTGGTTCACGAATGTCACGTGAATTCGCGGACTGAATGACGATTCGGGTTCTTGCAGTAATGGCATTCTGCTACCGTTGCCGCGATCCGGATTCACTTCCACCGACTTGATCGCACCTTGGCCGTTCACAAAAAAACAACTTTGTTTCGCACAGGCAACATGGCGCTGCACATGTTGATACTGTTTGCGCTTTCTATGTCACTGCATTCTGGTTGCGGAACAACGACGAATCGCGTCGGTACCGAACAGCTTCTGATATCGGATGCGGTGGATAAGGCAGTCGACCGAATCGATTTCTCTGCTCTCAACGGAACGAAGGTTTATCTCGATTCGCGTTACATTTCTTCGCTGAAGACAAATCTTTTCATTGACTCCAACTACGTCACCAGTTCGTTGCGTCAACAGCTTACGGCTTCCGGAGCGCTGATTCAGGACGATCGTAAAGAGGCGACGCTGATCGTTGAGCCGCGAGTTGGTGCCCTTGGATCCGACGGTCATGATGTTACCTACGGAGTGCCGCAGTCAGGAGCACTTAGTTCTGCTGTGAGTGCCGTCTCAGGCAGTACCATTCCAGTGTTGCCGGAAATTTCTCTTGGCAGAACGGATGCTCAAGC
>CAZORS010000175.1:0-10449 GCA_964582025.1 uncultured Pirellulaceae bacterium
CGAAGCGCAAAAGCGCAAGAGAGTGTTTCAGTGAAGGATCAGCATCGCCATATTTAATCCAATGTCTTTTGTAAAACACTCGCTTGCGGTTCGGGCTTGTATTGCGCGCAAAGTTTATCCGAGGGCTTGTACCGCGAGGACCTGTTAGACGGAATCTATGCGGATCCGGCAATGAACGTGTCGAACTCTTCACATACAGCGGTGACGAGTATTTTAAGTTGCCCAAAAAGTTCGCCGCAAGCTTCCATGTCAACAGGTGAATTTCCAGCCATCGATTCGAGCTGGCCGGCCGTTTCACTTGCCGTTAGTGCCCCAAGATGACCGAGTGCACCTTTTAAAGAGTGCGCGGAAATTCGAGTGTTTTGTTCGTCATTGGCCGCCATCGCATTTTCGACCGTGATCAACATTCCATCTTTCTCTTTCAGGAACACCTCGATCAATTCGATCAGCAGTGGGCGATGCCCTCCAACGGTTTCAAACGCGCTGTTCCAGTCAACGATGCGGCTAGCTGGTGCCTCACCATTTACTTCACTTTCGCTAGTAAGCGATCCCGTTTGTTGTTCGATCAACCGATGCAGCGCGTTAGCCCGAATTGGTTTTGAAATGTACTCGTTCATGCCTGCCGCCAAACAACGCTCCCGGTCGGCGCTGCTGGCGTAAGCGGTCAACGCGATGATCGGAGTTTCGTTCGACGTTGGTTGAGATGATTCATACTCCCGAATTCGAAGCGTGGCTTCAAAACCATCCATCACCGGCATCTGAATGTCCATCAATACCAAATCGAATTCATGACCGATAAAAAATTTGACGGCCTCACTTCCGTCATTGGCAAGTGTCACACTGTGGCCGTTCTGTTCCAGTAGTGCGACGGCGAGTTTTTGATTGATGATATTGTCTTCGACCAACAGGATGTCGAGTTTCCGATTCGAGCTGTTGGCAGTGTCTTCGGTGATCGGTTGAATTTCCGTATCTGGGCCAGCGATCGCGGCGACGAACGCGTTTCGCAAGTCACTTGACTTCACGGGCTTCAAAATTTGCTGGACGACTTCTAATCCTTCAGGCACTTTCAGCGAATCGATGCGGGCGGACGAATTCAACAAAATCAACTTTGGTCGGGTGACCTCTTCACGATCAACTAGCCATCGTAAAAATGATGCTGCTTCCGGCATCATGGCATCGAGTAAAAGGATTTCAACAGGCGAATTTTCTTCGGAGTGCTGAATCAATAACGTTTTTGCATGTTCGCAATCGGTCACCGATCCGACAATCATTCGGTGCCACGCCAATCGTTGCTGCAAACTTTCCGAAAGCAAACGGTGTCCGGTTACGACTACGACGGACTTTCCAATAAAGATCCTGTCGTCTTCGCTGGGGGTATTCGATGCGGTACTTTTGAAAAACTTTGCTTCGAACGAGAAACGGCTGCCAATCCCCGGGCTGCTTTCGACCAGCAAATGGCCACCCATCATTTCAACGATCTTCGATGAAATCGCCAAACCAAGCCCCGTACCGCCGAACTCGCGAGTCGTTGATGTATCAACCTGTTCGAATTCACGAAAAATTTTCTCGTGGTCATCTTCGGGAATCCCGACTCCCGTGTCGACGACCGTAAATTCGATCGTGACGTCTTCGGCTGTTTGTTTTTTGGCTTGGGCAGAGAAGAAAACGTGGCCCTGATTCGTAAACTTAACCGCATTGCCAACCAGATTGACGACGACTTGCCGAAGTCGATTGAGGTCCCCAACGATCTCTTCGGGAAGCGACGGATCGAAATGTAAAATCAGTTCGACCTTTTTTTCGTGAGACCGAAATCCGAATGATCGAACCGTGTCGCCGATTCGTTCACGCAAATCAAAACGCTCCGTTTCCAGATTGATCTTTCCAGATTCGATTTTGGAGAAGTCCAGAATCTCGTTGATCAGTTTCAATAACGATTCTCCCGATTCAAGAATCATTTCGACCCGTTCGCGAGACTGATCTTCTTCGATGTCTTGCAACACGAGCTCGGACATGCCAATGATGCCGTTCATCGGAGTTCTAATTTCGTGACTGACGTTTGCCAGAAAGTCACTTTTTGCCTGATTGGCGTTTTCGGCAATCTCTTTGGCTTGCCGGAGTGCCTGTTCGGCTTGAACACGATCGGTAACGTCCCAAAACATCCCCTGCGTTCCAACGCGAACTCCTTTCGTGTCGGTGACCGGAGCTTTGAGAACTTCGACGTGTTTTACGTCGCCGTCTCCGGGATGAAGTTCGATGTCATGAAAAACTTCACCGGTCTCAATGACATGTCGATCATCGGATTCGTATTTTTCGCCAATTTCCTTACCGAATAACTCTGAATCAGTTTTGCCTAGCAGTTTTTCCAGCGGCAAACCGACTTCTTTGCAGAATCGTTGATTGGCAAAAAGGATCCGTCCCTGTGAGTCCTTTCGAAACACATTGATGGGAAGACTCTCAACGAGCGCGTGATAGATCGCTTGCGACTCCTGAAACCTTCGTTCTGCTTTGACGCGATCGGTAACGTCGTGCAGGATCGCTCCGATAGCTTCGGGCTCTCCCTGTTGATTTTTCATCACGTGGAACCGACCACGAACACCGCGAACTTCGCCGGAACTGGCATGGAATCGAAATTTTTGTTCGAACGATTCCAAGCCTGGCATTTTCCCAATGTTCTCTTTTAGTCGCTCGCGATCGGCTTCGTGAACACGTTCCATCCAAAGGCCGGGTTGCTCGGCGAGATGGGCGCCGGTTTCGCTGTAGACACGTTTGGCGGCGGCGTTGAAATAGAAAAGCTTGCTGCCGTCGAGAGAAAAGCAAAACGCCAAATTGTCGACTAGCTCAAGTAGTCCGGCGATGTAAGGTTTCGAATCGGTCATGACGAGAACATCCAAGTGGAAGGGAGTTTCGCAGATGACTATAGAATAGCACGTCGAAGGACGGTTCTGTGGCGAACGTTCCAGAAAAAATGGCGGCTTAGCTGCTTTGCGAAACTTGCGACTCAAACAGCTTTAACAGAAACATTCGAGCTATCCCGCCGATCCCGGGGCAGGTGGACTCGCGGGAACCCGCGATATTCAAAACGTTGACGTTCTTCGCTTCGATCCAAGTGATCACACGCTGAACTTCTTCTTCGAATTGATCGTCACTCCAGTCAGGCAATTCGATGATGTCGATCGAAATCAGAGGCCGTTTTAGTTGTCGGGCGAACTTGGCCGTCAATTGCGTGCCACGTGACATAGAATCTTCAAACAGAATCAATGTTCCATCTGAATCCGTCACGTTTTGTTTGGTGCGAACCGCATAGTTTCGACTGTCACTTTCGCGAAGTTGGTACGTGTCGGGAATGCGACCATCTTCGCTGCGGCGACCCGCAGGGCACCAACCGCCATGCGGAATGTTATGAAAGATTGCGGCGTCAAGTCCCGCGCGATCGACGCCGGTTTGGCCTCCGGAGACGACTTGCGTTAACGTGGGGGGCATTATTTGATCGGCAAAAGCAATTGAGTTCCAGGTGGCAACTTGGATTCGTGGTTCAGGTTGCCGTCGATACGATACTCGTTGAGCTGCAACAATTCGACGTATCGTGAAGCTTGTCCAAGTTGTTGGCGAGCGATTCCAAAAAGTGTATCGCCCGGTTTCGTTTCGTAAAGACGCTGATCCAAATCTGCTTCACAAGCTTCTGTTAAATCGTCCATGATATTGCTGGGAGTCGCTCGCCAAGGATCGTTTTTTCGCACGTAGTCCGCAGGACAAAGAGAAGGGTTCCGCCGAATCAATTCGTCGACTGACGGCAAAAACAGCTCGGTGCCTTCGGTTAAGTTTTCAAATCCCGGAACGTTGCGACGGTTTTGTTCGTAGAGAGCTCGAAAGAATCGACCATCACCGTATTGTGATTGAGCGATCGACCAGAAACTGTCTCCCTTTTTTACCGTCCAAGTTGTTTCTTCAAATGAGACGGTTTCTATCGTTGACTTCGGCATTGGGGTTACAACTGCAGGGGAGGGTGATTCGGTTTCCGGCTTTCGATCAATTGGCTGCCGAAGTGCTGGTGGGAATTTTGGTGATGTAGTAAGCGACTTGGTACTCTGCCGCAACGTGTTGTTGTCCGGCGTTGGGGTTTTTTGAGGAGTTCGCAATGGTGCGAAACCTGACGTGACGTCATTCAAGTTTGCAAGCAACGGATTCACGGCCGGAGCTGACACAGTCGCTGGTTTAGTATTTGATTCAGCGGAGTTTGATTCAATGGAACTCGGCTCCGCAAAGACTGGCTCAATAGAGTTCGGCTTAAAATCGTTCGATGGTTTATTCGTTGGCAGTTCGGCTTTTGGCCTTACCGGCTTTTTGGGTTTGAGCTTATTCAAAAGCGATTGAATTGGATTCGATTGGGTTGGGGGAAGTTCCGACCGTGACGGATCTTTCATTGGTGCGAAAGAAGAAGATTCGCTTGTCGCAATATCTGGCTGCGGTTTCTTTGGGATTTTGAAACCGGAATCCTCCACGGTTTCCGACGCCGGATTGCTAATCAGTCCGAAACTCTTTTTGCTGACGGGGATACTTGCCAGCGATTGAACTTTCGCAGCAGAAGACTCGATTGACTTGGCGGTTTTACGCAGGCTTCGAAACGTACTGTTCGAGTCTTCCAGCAATCGTTTTGGCGTCTCAACCAACGGAGACTTTTGCTTGATCGGAGAATTGGAAGTACTTGCGACGCGCGGATTCGAATCACGCGATTGCATCATATTGCTCTGACGATCATAGTTTGGCGAATTGGGAAACACATGCATCGCGATAGGGGCATCACGAATGTGCTGCGGAAGCGAGTCGCCCAAACCGTTGATCCGGAAGTAGGCGACATAGATCAGAACTGCGATCAGCAAGCCGATAACCGTAAACCCAAATTGGGCTTCGCGAACGAGCTGCTTGTTGGTGTTGGGACGAAACGGATCGCGCATCAGAATGTCAGGTCGTGAGGAATCGAAGATTTGTGCGAGACTACAGGAATTCACGCTCCTGAGGAACAGGATTTTGCCCAACATCAAGCTTTCGGGGCCATTGAACCTCGCGTTTTTAGCCTCAGTGCCGTTCCCAACCCGTGTACAGTGCCTGATTCGCCCTGATCGACACGTTGGAAAAATTTCCTTACATAAGTATTACACGCTGCATACACACCGGAGCGATGTTATTGGCCGATGTTTCCTATACTTCCTCACTGAAAAGTGAAAGCAACCTGACCTGCTGGCTACTTCCCTTCAAGCCGCGGATTAAACCCAAGGATAGGCAAATATTATGTCGACGGTTCAAGAGAAACCAACCTCCAGTAAGCGAAGCAAAACTAAAGACCTTCAAGGTACTGTCGTCGGAAGCCGTGAAAAGTTCGTTCGATTTGACGAACCAGAAGCTCTTCCAGTAGACCACCATGATGACGGAGCTCCATCGTTGGCTCAGAAGATTCTGATGGTCAACGTTGTTGTTTTGCCGATGCTGGCGATGCTGGCTGTGATTTGGATGTCATGGCAATACGGATTCATGGGCTGGCTTTACATTGGTCTGCTGTTTGGCGGCTGGTACGTGACTGGTTTGGGAATCACTGTTGGTTACCACCGATTATTTACGCATCAGAGCTTTGACTGCCCGCGTCCGGTAAGGCTTTTCTGGGCAACCGTTGGAGCCCTTGCTGTCGAAGGTTCACCTGTGAAATGGTGTGCAACGCATCGGAAGCACCATCAATTCAGTGACCATCACGGCGATCCGCACTCTCCGCACTTGCATGACGGTGGAGCTATCAATGCGATCAAAGGCTTCATGCATGCTCACTTCGGATGGTTGATTACCGGACATTGGACCGAAGGCGACACAAAGAAATACGGTCTCGATTTGTTGAAGGATCCGGCACTTTGTTGGATGGATCGTAATTATGTCTGGATCGTCGTTGCTTCGATGATGCTCCCGACCGTTATCGCCGGTGTGGTGACGATGTCTTTCACGGGAGCCTTGCTTGGTTTGCTGTGGGGCGGTTTCGCTCGCGTTTGTTTCACGCACCACATGACTTGGTCAATCAATTCAATTTGCCACGTGTTTGGCTCACGAGACTACAAATCGTCTGACGATTCTCGCAACAATCTTCTGTTTGGCGTCTTGAGCCACGGAGAAGGTTGGCACAACAACCATCACGCATTCCCAACTTCGGCTCGCCACGGTTTGAAGTGGTGGCAGTTCGATTTGAGCTGGATCATCATTCGCACGATGCAAGCGACAGGACTCGCCTGGAAAGTTCGCCTGCCGTCAGAAAAAGCGCTCGAGAAACGGGCTCTGTAAATCTCAGATCAAAAATTGGTTACGATGAAAGCCGGTCGTGGATGCGATCGGCTTTTTTCTTTGGACGACGGTAGATGGTGAACGAGAAGAGAAAACTCAGCTTTCTGCAAAAGCACAGCCTGCTTGTCGTCACCCTCGCGCCGTTGTTGGCGATCGTCATCGGTGCTCTTTTGAACATCTGGTACAACCAGATGAATATCTACCAGCCACTGTCTGACGTGGGACTGCTCGGCAGATTTCACGCGACTGTTTTGGTATACAACGTTGCCGTGTTTGGCCTCCTGTTGTTCATTTGGTTCACGTGGTTGTTGTTCCTGCGCAGCGTACGAAACAGGATTCGTGCTGGTCAGGAGGTTTCCAGTGAAGAATTAAAACGAGCGCGAGCAAAAACGATCAACATCCCCTGGGTGATTGCGTTGTTGTGTTCCATCGGTTGGTTGGGATGCATACCGGCTTTCATTTGTAGCCTCAGTTTCGCCGCCGAGACGATCGATCCGCAGATCATTTCGCAAATCAACACTCACTTGATTATTTCGTTTTTGATCTCCGGATCGATCTGTGGAACTCAAGCTTTCTTCATCGCT
This sequence comes from uncultured Pirellulaceae bacterium, assembly GCA_964582025.1. GTDB lineage: Bacteria > Planctomycetota > Planctomycetia > Pirellulales > Pirellulaceae > Mariniblastus. Next base: position 6,900 of record CAZORS010000175.1, read on the forward strand.
GAAATCTGTTGCCTTCAGTATTTGTATCCGGAATTTTTTGAACGTGGCCAACACGTTCAGGCCGACGGCGGGGTCGCCGGAAGTTTGCGTGTCAAATGGTTGATCTGGGTGGTCTCGACGGTTGTGTGTCCCGTCAGTGCCGAATTACTTTTGTTCTTTGCACCTGGCGAGCGTTCTGAAAACGTCGGTGGATTCGCCATCGCCGTTGCTTTGATCTTTATCGCTTTTAGTCTGCTAAGCGCGTGGCTGTTGGCGCGTTTGATCATTCGTCCAATTCATCATTTGCGTTCTGCAGCGAAGAAAGTTGGTGAAGGAGATCTCGATGCGCAAGTCGAACTTCAACGATCCGACGATTTTGGACTACTGATTGCCGAGTTCAACAGCATGGTTTCTGGCTTGAAGGAAAAAGAACACGTTCAAACCATGTTTGGACGTCACGTCGGTCAACAGGCTGCTCAAGCGATCCTTGAAAGTCCCGCTGGACTTAGTGGTACCAACCGCGAAATTACAGCCATGTTCGTGGACGTTAGAAATTTCACATCGATCAGTGAATCTCGCAGCCCGGAAGAAGTCGTCGAACTGCTAAACGTGTTCTTTCAAAACATGGTCGAGATCGTAGAAGCCAGCGGCGGGATGGTGAACAAGTTTCTTGGCGATGGCTTCATGGCGTTGTTTGGTGCCATCGAAGGAGAGATTCCAAGTGAACGGACGCACGCCGATGCGGCGGTTGAATGTGCGGTCAAGATGGCTGGGCGACTGGAAGAAGTAAATCAGCGAGTTGCTCTCCCGTTCGATTTCGCAATCGGGGTCGGCATCCACACAGGTCAAGCAGTCGTCGGAAGCATCGGTTCGCAGCAGCGTTTGGAGTACACTGCCATCGGCGATACAGTGAATGTCGCGTCACGAATTGAAGGTTTGACGAAGCGCTTGCAGGAAACGATTCTATTTTCCGCGGCAACACGCGATAGACTCACAGGCGACTTCCCCATCACCGGTCCATTCGAAGCATCCGTCCGCGGCAAGCAAGATGTCGTCGTGGTTTACGGGCTCGAATGAGTCTGCTGTGGGGGAAATTCCAAACGACTAGAAGTACGCGACCTTGATGAATTCACCAGTGGCGATCCAATTCGGTCTTCAACTTTACAAGCCCGTACTAACGAAGTTTAGTGTTTGCTCCCGATTCGTTTTGCCCAATAGTTGGATCGTCTGCGGTCATGCGCGACAGCGATAACCTCAATTTGCGATCCAGTTACCCGATAGATGATTTTGTATGGAAAGTGCTTTAACGTATATTTCCTAGTATCTTCTGTGAAGCTAGGCCAAACCAAGGGAGCCCTGCGAATCAGGTTCCCAGCTTCCCTGACAGCCACAGCAAATTCATCTGCAGCGTCAGAATTGCGTTCAGCGTACCAATCAAAACCGTCAAGAAGATCAGCCTCTGCCCCTGGGTGGAGTGACAGTGTCCATTTGTTCATTTGCGCGATTTCAACTTTGCCATGACCTGATCCCAAGGCAACAGTTCAACATCACCGTTGTCGATCTCCGCTATTCGACGTTTTACTTCTGATGCCCAGTCATGTTCTGCCTCTGGATTCGAATCGCTCTCCAAACTACGAATGAGCGAAGCTGCCAAAGCAGCGCGATCCGCATCGGACAATGAAAGTGCTTGGTCAAACAGATTGTTCGCTTCAATATTCATCCCTACATTCTAACAGGTTCAAAAATACCGTCCAATGCTGAGGAACATTGGAAAGCCTCGGCTTGGACTAAGAGTCCATCAAATGCTCCGACCAATCGAAGTCGAGCATTTATAGCCTTGGTCTCCGCCGTTGAAAACGAACCACTTCGCATTCGCCGAATTAGTGCTCTACGTTGGCGGCCTAATGGCCAGCATGCCTGACGGCAACCACGTGATTGGTCTTAAGATACCTTAATGGTTGGATGCATCGAAATCAGATAGTTTTTTGGGTGACCCATCTTCATCTATAGTCGACGAATGAAGAACGGTGCATCGAGGATTTGCGATGGCAAATCCTGTAGCCTGCGCGTCGGTAACCTGCGTTCGGTTTACATTCAAGTAAGTCAGGTTTGGCAGTTTGCAGAGTGGCGTCAAGTCATCTACATCGCTGCCGATCAAATCAATTAGCTTGACACTCTCAATTCCGGAAAGACCTGATAGGTCTTTGATTTGAGAGTTCGTGATAAATACTTCTTGCAAATTCGCAATCTGGTTCAGTGCACTCAAGTCTTCAACGACCTTTCGATTCCATTTGACGCAACGGGCACGCCGACCAAAACAGTCGTCCAGACGTTTTTCGACCCAAGTCGAATCATCTTTGTCGAACCCGTTAAAGCACAAAACGTGGCAGCCTTGCGACGTCAACTGATCCATTGCGCTTCGATCCTGTAACCGAAGGCTTCGCTGAGGAATCAACCATGCAAGTACCAAAGAAAATCCAAATACAAGGAGCAAGCAAGTTCTTAACCTGAATTTGAAAATGCGACGCATGATTAAATTGATGTCTGACTAGGTCGTAGTAAGATTCCATGAAAGGATATCTTGATGTCCATTATTGTAGTCGGTCATGGCGAATTCAACTCAATGGTTTGCATTTGCGACAGGCAAACCCAAGGATGACAAGCTGAGTCGTTTTCTAATTGGCTGGGTTTCAACACGGCACGCAGCAACTCGGTGCACAAAACAGGGCAATGGATGTGTCGCCACTTCGTGGCTTGGTTTTGGGTGGGTTCCGTTTCTACGGGCTCATGCCCGTAGCTATTTGCGGCCACCACTTCGTGGCTACTCTCCCTTTACGAATCGGTATCCGGCGTCGCGGATCGTCAAAAAGTATATCGGATTTGCGGGATCGGGTTCGAAGGCTTTGCGAAGCTGACGCAAAACCTGATCGGGCGCACGAGTGTTGACGTGACCGGGGAGCTCCCAGACTTGCTCCAGAATTTCACTGCGAGGAATGACTTCGCCTTCGTGTTCGAAAAAGTACTTCAACATCTTCAACTGAAGCTGAGTAAGCTTTACCGATTCGCCATCGAAATGGGCTTCATGGGTTTTGAAATTGATCTTCGCGTTGCCGAATTCGAACTCCGTGAGCTCCGGCTTCACGATGTCGACTTGCTGGCGATGTTGAGAGAGCAAATTCTTGATGCGGGCGAGGAGTTCTTCCAATTCAAATGGCTTCACCAAATACTGATTTGCGCCGACTTCGAATCCGCGAGTTTTGTCTTCGGACAGCGTGCGAGCGCTGAGCATCAACACCGGCATGAATTTCCCGGACGCGCGAAGCTGTTCGCAAACTTCATAGCCGCTCATGCCCGGCATCATGATGTCCAGCACGATCAAATCGACGGGCTTTTCGACTGAATCGAGAAGCCCCAGTGCTTCCGGGCCGTTGCTGGCGGTCGAAACTTTGAAGCCTTCCGCTTCAAGATTGAATTTAATTCCGATGGCCAGATGCTCTTCATCATCAACGACCAGAATGTGTGGGCTTTCGCTCATACTTATTGTGCTGTCGCAGGTTTCGAATCTTTGTTG
>CAZORS010000175.1:10549-12005 GCA_964582025.1 uncultured Pirellulaceae bacterium
TGAGCCGTGTAGCCCGCATCGAGTACATGATTGATCAAGGAATCAAGTCGCTCGACATCGTCCATCATGAATTCGAGAAACTTTCGCCGTTCGTCTTCGCTGACTTCCCGCATGTTGAGCGTTTGCAGATACAGTTTCAGTGACGCGATCGGTGACTTGAGTTCGTGGGTGACGCTGTCGATAAAGTTTGACTGACGACGCGTTAGATTGACGGCTTTGATGGCAAACGTCAGGTAGACGGCTGAACCAGCGATGACGCCGGCGAACAAAACCGTGCCGACCGAAAGCAGCGTCCAATAGACGCCCGGATCACTCGCACTGTCGAGCGCGAAAACGTTGATCAGGATCCAACCAACCAGCAACACGATCGTGACCACGATCATGGTGACGCCGAGTGTGATCGGGAGTTTTAGTGACTTACGTTCGAACATGGTGACATAATAACACGAGTTGGCGGTCGGATGCGGATTGTAGATTTTGGATATCGATAGCAAATACAAGCGAGTGATTCGCTTCCCTAAATCCGGGAAATACTCACTCGCTTACGGTTCGGGTGCTTCGGGCTTGTATTGGGCAGCCACTTCGTGGCTGGTCGCCTAAAGCCGCCGTAGTGCTTCGATTGGGTCGAGCATGGCGGCACGTCGGGCAGGGTAAATGCCGAAAATCAACCCGGTGCTCATCGCTACGATGACGGCGATCATCGGGCCCCACCAAGTCAAAACCGTTTCTCTTCCAGTGATCAAGCTGATCAGCGGCGGTGCACTCAACCCGACGACCGCGCCCAGAACGGCTCCTGAAGTCGCCAACACAGTGGTCTCGACGAGGAACTGCATCGTGATGTCGCCCTTGGTCGCGCCCAACGCTCTACGGATTCCGATTTCACCAGTTCGTTCGCTGACAGTGGCCAGCATGATGTTCATGATGCCGATACCGCCGACCAGCAAACTGATTGCGGCGATGCTTCCAAGAACGAAATTGAAAATCCGCTGAGTCGCTTTGGCTTGCTCGAGCAAATCCAACGGGATCGTGATTTCGTAGTCCTTCTTGGAGTGTGTGCTACCGAGCAAACTTTCCACCGCGCTGGCAGTTGATTTCACCAGTTCAGCCTTGGACACTTGCAATGTCATCTGACTCAGTTCCAGCCGCTCGTAAGATTCGGTTCCCTGTTGTTGATAGACCAGCAATTCTCCCATCCGATTGCGATCGGTGCTCAATGGAATGTAGACATCGCGATTGTAGTCTTGGGCAGAAAGGCTTGAGCCCACGCCGGCCGAAGAAAGCTTCTCTTTCGTCACTCCGACGACGCGAAACATTTGCTTGTCCGCAATCTGAACTGTTTTCCCGATTGGAGAATCGAAAACAAAAAGCTTCTGTGCGACTTCGGCACCCAGCACGCAAACGTTCGCTTGATTGTTGGAGTCGTTTGAATCGATGAATCGGCCAATCATCATTTCCA
>CAZORS010000176.1:0-12005 GCA_964582025.1 uncultured Pirellulaceae bacterium
GGTGGAACCGCTTGACGCTATCGGCGGGTAGCCGAAGGCCACCCATCGCAGGACTCATCATCCCTTGTGAAGATAAGTTCAGCTATGACAGCCCGTTGTTCGTTCATTCGAACAACGGGTTTTTTCGTCTAGCAGCAATTTACGCGCCTTGAGCCGACTCAAACAAACCGCGATACGTTATACCAACACGTCCGGCTTTGACTTCCGTTTCAGCAACGCCGCTCGAATCGATTTACCTTCCCGCCTAGCAACGCCCCACAACAATAAATCATGGTTGCGCTGGAAGATCGGCATATCATCGGCGAACGATTCATCCAACTCAGATATCAACGCCACGAGTTCAGTCTTGATACTCGAAAACGACTCGCCATTGCGAATGAGTTCTAGCGCTACCATCGATTGGTAATATATAACCTGATAGAAGCCCGACAACCGATCCGAGTCAACCGTCGACAAACAACTGAAAGCTTCCTCTGGATCTCCGAACACCAATTGGTGGTTACCGAGCAGCACTTTTAGGCTCACCTGCTCCGATGGAGCGCAGTCCTTCTTTTCAAGCGTAAATTCACAGACTTCTGCGACCTTGTGATCGCGCTGAGCGCAAAAGAAAGCGCCAGCCAAATTTGATAATGCCCACGCTTCAGCAGTGGGTCGAATTTCCCAATCGAACATCCATTCAATGCAATTCGTGTACAGATTGGCTCGTATAAACAGCCAACCTACATTCTGCCAGCCGTCAATCGTGGCGCGAATGAACTCTCGCTCCACATTGATGATTCGTAAGAAACGATCAATCTCGCCGACGTCTTGAGCTTGCTGGAGCAATCGACACATCGCGACATCCCACACTTTTCGTTGGCCTCGAATCTTGTCCAACGTAGCTTCCACCAGCACCCATTTTTCCATATGTGTGCCATGAAAGGCGAAAGCGTCTCCAACGCCCGGCAACGCAGCAGGATCCAGTACCAAATCCTGCAAGGCTGCAAGAACTTCATCGTCCCAACCAGCCTTCTGCAGAAAGACAACCGACTCTGAAAGCGCTTCCACGTTATCGGTTTCCAAAACGGCAAGTTCGCCAAAGTATCGCATTGCTGCCGCTTTATTTGCGCGGAGTGATTCGATTTCGATCAGCTTTGAAAGTCGCGCTACGCCCGACATATGTGGCGCGACGGTTTCGACCACAGAAATCGCGTCGTCGAATTCTTGTGCCTCCAGATGCAGATCCAACAACTGACCGGCAGCGTAAGTGTAGTCGGGCGAAAGCCGCAGGGCCTGTTGCAAATTCGATTTGGCTTCCGCCTTATTGCCCTCAATGAGGTGAGCCTCTGCGAGATAGCCCCACGAAATATAATATTGAGGTTCAAGCCGCGTCATGTTGTGCGCGGCTCGCATATAGAGTTCTTTTAGGTTGTCAGCACCACTGCTCCAATCCGCGATAATCTGCCAAGCAGCGAAGTAGTCGGGCTCGCGTTCGGTGACATTAAGCATTTCGTTCAATGCAGTCTTAACATCGCCTTCCTCTGCAAAAATGATCGCCCTTCTAGTCGATAGTTCGATCGGGAAGTTGTCGCCAAACACAGTCGTCGCAAGAACGTCACGAGCGTCGTCAAATCGTCCTGCGGCACAATGCAACATGGCCTTTTGATTGAAAGCTGAAACCAACATTGGGTCAATTCCCAAAGCACGATCCAACGCGACAATTGCATCGTCGATTTGATGAGGTTGGTCGAGGCAAAACGCCAGCTTCAACCACGATCTAGCTTCTTGGGGGCGTTCAGAACAAAGTCGATTGGCAACTTCCACGTCGTAGTCAGGTTGCCCAAGTTCTTCGCACCACGCCCGCAGGGCTGACCACGCAAAATCATAGTCAGGGTCAAGCTGTACCGCGTGTGCAATTTTTTCCAGAGCTGTTTCTTTTTCACCATGACGCCACAACAGATCTGCGTGATAGCCGAAGTTGACGGCACTTCTTGGATCGAGCTCAATCGCTTTTTCGATCTCACGTTTGGCTGACTCCAGATCCCCTTTTTTGTCGTACGCCTCTGATAGCGCCCGAATCACTTGTCCCCAACTTGAATTGATCTCACTGGCACGTTTCAAGGACTCAATCTCCTCGTCCCATTTACCACATGCTGAATACGCCGATGCCAGCTCCAACCAGACTCGCGGCAACAATGGAAACTTTTCAGTTGCCTTGGCGGCGACTTCGATCGCTTTCTCGTGGCTTTGCATATCACAAAGCTGCCTCGAAAGCGCAATCCACGCTTGCCACAAGTCATTTCTTTCGCCAACAAAATCGATCATCGACTGAAGAAGATCGGCCGGATCGAGAACCTGTTTGGCATACTCGCGGTATCGCAATAGGCCGTCGCCGCGATTAGCTTGCGAATTCAGCTGTTGGAAAACAAAGTCTAACTGCTCCAAACGCTGCTCTCGGGTGCAGCAACACTCCATTAACTCGTGAATCGCATAATCGTAGTCGACCGAAATCGAGATTGCCTTTCTGAAAGACTCAATCGCATCGTCCAGACGGTTTTGTTTGCGATAGATTTCACCACGAAATCCATAAGTTGCCGCAGTGTTTGGATCCACGACACAAGCATGTTCAATCATCGCGGCGGCGACGTCGAACTTTTTCAAGTCAGCACAAACAGAGGCCAGCTCGCGCAACGCCCAAGCATCACCCGAGTGTATTTCAAGAAACTTGACTAGCTCAGCTTCGCGAACTTCCAGTTTCTCGTGAAAGAGCCAATCAATCAATATCTTTCGCAAACTGTACGAATTCGGAAACCGATCCACAAAACTTCGAATGTGTTGGATCGCCGCGGGATTGCCATCACGGTTTGCGATTAACGTAGCCGCCTGAGAATGAGCACCATAATTTAGCGGATCGATTTCGATGATCTCTAGCACGCATTTCAGAGCCTTCGCAGTGTCACCATTTTGAGACAGCTGCTGCGCAGCGCATTGAAGCCATTGCTGACGACCGGTATGAGGTTCGGCTTGAGCTAACAGCGAACTGGCTTGATCGGCTTTGCCAAAGCGGCTGCAGAAGTTCGCGTAAAACAGCAAGTAGTCGCCGTCGGCACCATGATGTTGCATGCCATTTTGCAGCACTTCAAACGACTTTTCTGCTTGATCCATCTGATCATACGCGGATGCTAAGGTCATCACAGGCGATGAAGACTTTTTGCCAAAGCGACTGATTCGATCCTGCAGAAGATCGAGAGCTTCATCGATCCGATTCATTTTTTGAGCGGTGTAGAAATAAGCTTGGGCTCGATGTTCGTTCATTTGATCGAGACAAGCACCAATCCGAAACAGCTCCAGCGCATCTTCGTCACGGCGTTCATCCTGCCGTATTGTTCCAAGCAAATAGAAGCCGTATCCGTCAAAGGATCGATATCGAATGGCACGTTTCAACAAATAGTGAACTTCTTCATTCTCCCTCGCATCATCAGACAATTCAGCGGCCAATCGAGTCCAAAACAATGGATGGCAACGATCGGAATTGCGAATTTCTCGCAACGTCGAAAGACGATCTTCTTTGCGCCCAAGTTCGTGCAAACAGCCAAGCTTATGCAACTGGAAATTAACGTCATCGGGATACTGAGCCAGCATTTGATCGACGGTCGCCAACATCGTTTGCGAATCTGAATCGTACTTCGCAACGCTTGCTCGGGCACGCAAAGTCAAACGATGGTCAGGAAAGTGTTGCTCCATCAAGTTGACGATTTTATCGGCTTTTTCACGCAAATGCTTTTCAAGGCAAAGCTCAACATTGAAAAGTAGATCGTATTCCTTGGAGTCCTTGAACGTGACCCCTTCTAACTTCTGAGCATGCTCATTGGGGACCAGTGCCATGCCTCGAGGACCGTTCGAAGCGTATCGCTCCAAAGTCTTGTCGACAAGAAATTCGCTTGCGTGGCGATTGCCAGGATCTCTCGTGATCAATGTTTTGCGAAAGCTATCGTACCCAATAATCGGTTGCAAGTGACCATTCCCGGGTTCGATGGTGGTCAGCGTGAATGGAATCCCTTGGTCGATTAGAGCGGTTGCCGTTTCCCAAGTGACGGTGAATTCGACGGTTTTGAATCCGTTCTGCGCTGCCCAACGTCGTTCGCTGTAAGACGGCGTTCCGTCGTAGCAAATTTTTTCGACAATATCAAGATGTTCGGGGTCCTTCTTCCAATAGTCCGCGATCGCGGTGAGAGTCGCAGGCGCGCAAGTGACATGATGTTGCTTGAAATAGCGGACCAAAAGTTGGACTCGGCGCCCTTGGAAAGAGCTGTCTTCCAAACGTCCAGCGAATTCCGTGTAGAATTCGTCATCCGACTTGTTGGCGAGTGCGGCGGCCTTCTGTTTGTTTCCGGTCAGATAGTTTAAGTCCGCCATGACGGAAACCAACCACTGCTCGTACTTTACATCTTCGGAAATCAGCGGAAAGAAAACCTCGATACCATCGTACAACTGCATCGCGAGGTCGTAAAGTTCAAGCTCTCGATAGAAGGACGCCAACTGACACCGCACCACGCCGCTTTCGATTGCGTTGGAGGCGTGAACGAGCAATTTTACCGCGTCCACATCTCGATTTGATTCGATGTATCGATTGGCCAATGTCTGAATCGCCGGACGATACGTTGGCTTGACACGAACTGCATTCTCGGCGGCTTCAGTCGCTTCGTCATTGCGGTCCTGATATTCCAAAATAGAAGCTTGGCTAACATACATCCATGGATTCTGCGGAGCCAATTCGAAAGCTTTGGCTTGCCAGTATTCGGCCTTCTGAAAATCCCGAAGCTGAGCGTAACTCAACGCCTTCAACGCATGCCAATCGGCACGGTTTTCAGCGGGAGCGTTTGCTAGATCACCATGCAATTTCATCCGCTGCAATGTTTCCCAAGGCCCCAATCGGCCCGACATGGTCAACATTGCAAAAACGATCACTTTCGGATCATTGGGATGCATTCGCAGAGCCAACCGATGCATCACGTTGCCAAGCCGTCGAGAACCAAGATTAAAGGCCAAGCGACCAGCCAAGATCATTTCTTGACTGCCACGCCATTGCTTCAACGGTCCCAGCAATTGCGAAAGCCTCCAAGCTTTCAGGTATTGGCCATCGTCGTAGAACTGCTGGATCTGATTCAGCGCATCTTGCCGAGTTATTTGGTTTTCTTCGGCGTTCATGCACAATCCTTCCTTGAATTTGGCAGCTTTATCCCTCCTAAAGTTATCGTCCTTTAAGCAACGGAAACAAAAAAAACCTGCACTCCGAACAAACGGATGTGCAGGTTTTTTGATCGTCAAACGCTACAACTGTTAAAATTGGAACTAGGCTTTATCTTTACCTTTTCCCTTGCCCTGTTTCTTTGCCGGAGCTTTCTTACCGAATCCAAGACGCTTGCTGACATTGACTCCTGGCGTTGGAAAGGCATAGGATCCGTCCGCCTTTGGTAAAACTGGAGCGACAGAATCAAACGATGTCATATCGTCGACATTGGCTAGCGAAGGACCATTAGCCAGACATTGATCCCAATTAAGCTCTTTACCTGTGTAGGTCGCCAAACGCCCAAAGATCGCCGTGAACGTACTGTTGGCTCCGTACTCAGCTTCATTCACGTACTCGCCAGCTTCAATCGAAGCGAACAAGTCATGATGCTCCTGCTGCCAGCCGTCATGTTTCTTCTTTGGGTCGAATTCGGCTTGGAAGATAACCTTGTTGTCCTTGTCGTAGATCGTGCCTTCGGACAGATGAGCCCAGCCGTTGCTTCCGTGGACAAACTCAGTCACCGCACTCCAGCATTTTGGCATGTGGCGACAGAAGCTAAACATCTTGTGCCCATTTTCATAAGTGTACTCAACCGCGTGGTGGTCAAAGATCTCGCCGTTCTTGCGACCTGTTCGCAATAGTCTTCCGCCCTGCCCTTGAGCCTTGGTTGGATGACTTTTCATCAACCAGTTGATCACGTCAAGATTGTGAATGTGCTGCTCAACAATATGGTCTCCACAAAGCCAGTTGAAGTAATACCAGTTTCGCAACTGGTATTCCAACTCATTATCACGTGGATCGCGCGGACGATTCCAAACACCGTTGTTGTTCCAATAGACGCGGCTAACTAGAAGGTCGCCAATGATTCCGTCTTGCAACTGCTTAATGGTGTCTTTGTAGATTGGCTCGTGACGACGTTGCAGTCCAACTTGAACCATCAGCTTCTTTTCGCGGGCTTTCTCGCCGGCGGCCAACACGCGACGAATCCCCGGCGCGTCCACGGCAACCGGCTTCTCCATAAACACGTGCTTGCCAGCGTCGATCGCTTTCTCAAAGTGCAGCGGGCGGAAGCCAGGAGGCGTCGCCAAGATCACCATGTCGACATCAGAATCAAGCACACGCTTGTATCCGTCCAACCCGATAAACTTCGAATCGTCAGTTACTTTGACTTTGCCATCGTGCTCAGAAGTACACTGTTCGATCGCCAAGTCGGCTCGATTTTCGAATACGTCTGCGATCGCGTGCAGTTCAACGTTGTTGCCAGATTGCGTATTCATCGCCTGAATCGAAGCACCTGTACCGCGTCCACCGCCGCCGATCAAACCAATCTTGATCGTGTCGCGTCCGGCAGCATTTGCCGATCGAGCTAGCGAAAGTGAAGGAACTCCCACTCCGACAGCTGCTGCGGCACTTGCAGCGGAACCAGTTTTGAGAAAGCCACGACGTGATGTTTCGCAACTCGATGAATCGTCATTCGATTTTGAATTGGTTTCGTTCTTTTCGATCACTGTCTATTTCTCCCAGTCCAGGTTTGGTTAAGTGGCAGGATTCGTTTCGACCAAATTGAGGAAGAAAACGCGCCCTTTCATAGTTCGATCGTAAATCCTAAGCGATTTGTTGCGAGGCAACGACTGGCACGAATTCCAGATTTGTAAATTTTCCCCTATTGAGAGCTCAAAAAACCTGCTAATCACACCTCGTAAATCCTAGGAATCGTTTCCCAAGCGGCAGGCTTCGATGTTTTCCAAGAACTCAAAATTCAAAATTTCACTAATCGTGTTTGGCATTTTCGCGTTTTTACAGAGCGCTTCGGTTGAAACCGTAAACGCCCAAACGTTTACACCAGAGAACTTCACGGATCAACGATTCGAGCAGTATGAACAGCAGCTCAACGCGATCCTGAAAACTCGACGTGACGAAGAACGGAAATTTATCTCCGATCTCGTGCTCAATGTTCGAGCAGGAAAGCTGCCTTCGAAACTAATTCAGACAAGTTTCAAGTGGGTTCAGAAGAAACGTCCCGACACGAATTTTCCATTCATCTACTTCGAGAAAGTACTTCGCATCCAGGCGACGAAGGCGGGTATCCCTAGCACAATTCCGGAATACGATTTTGGAATCTATCGTCAGTTCGACAACGGTGTCCGGCCATTCACTCGAGGCGGATCACCAACGACACAGGGGCCGGGTCTTAGCTCTGACCAAACGACGTTCTCGCGATAGCGATTGCCCTTCGTCATCGTCCCTCTGGCCATTGGTGTCTACGCAAATAATTAATTGGCTCCCCTCTCCCGAAAATTCGAACCCCAACACAATTTTTGCTGATCAAATGTTGTTCGAATTTTTGGGTGTGGGGTTGGGGGTGAGGGAAATCCGGTAGGTCTCTGGGGTTTCTAATCTACACTTGCCGAGAAGCTGTACACTCGTTCAACTCGTGGATTAACGCAAAACTATTGCCCCTCACCCCCAGCCCCTCTCCCCGCGAATTCGGTCAACATTTGATCTCGAAGCCTAGCTTGCAGGTCCGAATTCACGGGGAGAGGGGAGTCAATTTTTCGTCGTTCAAGCTTGCGTAGACACCAATGCTCTCTGGCTAGGCCGGACACGAGGCAGTGGCTGGGGGATGCAGTTCCGTGCCGCGTCATCGCAACCCGAAGCGTGAACGAGGTGCGGCCGGTTCCTCGCTTACGCGTCGGGCTATGCTCTCTTGACTCCGATCAATTGAGCAGTATCGCGTTAGACAGATAGCCAACTTGCCGCACGCCTGCCGATTGTCAATTCTGCTCGATAAAGTTACCTTTAATCCCAAGGCAACACTATCCTTCTCGCGCAGCAAACAAACATGATCCCGTATCCCAATCCATCCGATTTGCCGGACTCACAGCGGATCGTCATGACCGGAATCGGTTTGACATCTCCTAACGGAAACAGCCTCGCCGAGATGCGCGACGCTGTACTGAACGCGCGCAGCGGAATCAGCGACTACGAAATTCGCTACTTCGGAAAGACCGTGGCTGGAGTTTGTGACTTCGACGTCAAGAAACATCAATCGCGAAAAGATGCTCGTCGCGGAACTCGAGCCGGCAGCATTGGCGTCTACTGCAGCCACGAAGCCGTCGCCGATGCGGGCCTAGATATGGATACGATCGACAAAAGTCGCATCGGTGTCTACGTCGGAATCACCGAACACGGCAACGTCGAAACGGAAAGCGAAATCTACGAGATCAGCCAATACGAATACGACTGTCAGTATTGGACACATCATCACAACCCACGAACCGTCGCCAACAACCCGGCCGGGGAAGTCGCTCTTCACATGGGCATCACCGGCCCACACTACACGATCGGAGCTGCTTGCGCCGCAGGCAACGCGTGCTTGATTCAAGCCGTTCAAATGTTGCGGTTGCACGAATGCGATCTGGCGATCGCCGGTGGTATTTCGGAAAGCATTCATACTTTTGGAATCTTCGCCGGATTCAATAGCCAGAATGCTTTGGCGACTCACACCGATCCAACGAAAGCATCGCGACCGTTCGACAAAGACCGCAACGGAATCGTGGTCTCCGAAGGTGGCTGTCTCTACGTCATGGAGCGGTTGGACGATGCGAAGAAACGCGGTGCCAAAATTTACGCAGAGATTGTCGGTTACGGAATGAATACCGATGCAACGGACTTTGTTTTGCCCAACGCCGAACGACAAGCCCAATGCATGCGTATGGCTTTGGACCGGGCTCATTTGAACGCGGAACAAATCGACATCGTCAGCACGCATGCGACAGCAACGGGAATGGGCGACATTTTGGAAGCCAAGGCCGTTCAGGAGGTTTTCGGGCAGTCGAAAAAAACGTTCGTAAATAACACGAAAAGCTTTATCGGCCATACGATGGGAGCCGCTGGTGCGTTAGAATTAGCGGGCAACTTGCCGTCGTTTGACGACGGCGTCGTGCATCCGACCATTAACGTAGACACAATGGACCCGGAGATTGAACTTACCGGTTTGGTCGCAAACGAGTCTCGCGAAATCGGGAAAGTTGAGTATATTTTGAACAGCTCGTTTGGCATGCTGGGCATCAATTCGTCCCTGATCGTCAAGCGGTTTTAGAACAACACCACTAAGTTAGAGAAATTCGGAGTCAGGAAATGGTCCCCGCACAAATCCGTTCAGCAATCATCGACATCCTCGCTGACATTGCCCCGGATGAAGATTTGACTGATCTTAAGGACGAAGTTTCGTTCCGCGATCAGATGGAACTCGATTCGATGGACTTTCTGGATATCGTGATGGAACTTCGCAAGCGTTACAAAGTTCAGGTCCCCGAAGAAGATTACACGAACCTTGATTCGATGCACTCGACGGTTACTTACTTGACGCCAAAAATGGTTGCCTGCGGAGCTTAAGTGTAGGACGGGCACCTTGCCCGTCTTTAGTAGGATGACGGGCAGTGCCCGTGTAAAACATGGCGGGCAAGGTGCCCGTCCTACGGCTGCCGTCACTCATTGAACCAAACATGTACGACACCATTATCATCGGCGCTGGCATGTCGGGTTTGGCCGCAGGGATTCGGCTGGCACACTACGACCAGAAAGTCTGCATTTTGGAACGCCATTACACAATCGGCGGCCTGAATTCGTTCTATCGTGTCAATGGACGCAACTACGACGTCGGACTCCACGCGGTCACCAACTTCACTGAGAAGGGCACCAAGAAAGGCCCACTCGCTCGCATCCTTCGGCAACTCCGATTCAAGTGGGAAGACTTCTCCCTCGCGCCCCAGCGCGGATCGCGAATCGCGTTCCCGGGCGTCGACATTCGCTTCGACAATGACCTCGAGTTGTTGCGCAGTGAAATCGCAAATGCGTTTCCAAATCAAGTCGACAACTTCGATGCGTTGTTGGCGAAGATTGTTGATTACGACGATCTTGATCAAGCCAGCTTTGAAGTTTCCGGTCGCCAAGTTGTTTCTGAAACGATTTCAGAACCGATGCTAGTCGAGATGCTTTTCTGTCCGTTGATGTGGTACGGCAATGCTCAAGAACACGATATGGCTTGGGGCCAGTTTTGCATCATGTTTCGCAGCATCTTCCTAGAAGGATTTGCCAGACCTTACAAAGGCGTTCGTCTGATCCTAAAGAATTTGGTCAAACGATTTCGCAGTCTCGGTGGAGAACTGAAACTTCGCAGCGGTGTCAGCAAGATCATTGTCGACAACGGACACGCAACCGCCGTTGAACTCGACAACGGAGAAATCCTCGAAGGCAAACGCATACTTTCTTCTGCCGGTTCATTGGAAACAATGCGAATCTGCACCGACACCAGCGAGCCCGATCCGCGAAAGGCTGGTCAACTGACGTTCATCGAATCCATTTCAGTGCTCGATCGACAACCTGAAACGCTTGGTAATGAAGACACGATCGTGTTTTACAACGATAGCGAAAAATTCAATTGGCATCCGCCAGAAAACGATCTCTGCGACATTCGCACCGGTGTTGTGTGCTCTCCGAACAACTACGTTTACTCTGACGACGATGGACAGCTCGACGATGGCGTCATCCGTATCACGACGATCGCTGACTTCAATCGTTGGAACGAACTTTCAGAAGAAGATTATCATCGAGCCAAACTGCGCTGGTATGACGAAAGCGTGGCTTCAAGTGTTCGATTCACTCCGGACTTTCGACCGTACGTGATCGACACCGACGTTTTCACTCCCAAGACCATCAAACGTTTCACTTGGCACGACAACGGAGCCGTCTACGGCGCGCCGGACAAGCAGCTTGACGGCACGACGCATCTGGACAACCTATTCCTTTGCGGGACGGATCAAGGTTACGTTGGCATCATCGGCGCCATGATGAGCGGTATTTCGATGGCGAACGTCCATTGCTTACGAGGCTAATTCACAGTCCCTAGGACGAGCACTTCAAGATGGGAATCGCATGACTTTAATGCAATTGTCAATTGTCGACCTCATGGCTGCGTCGACTATCACCGTTTTGTTCGCAACTTTAAATGCAATCAGTGTCGATTGGATTTCCGGTTTCAGAACCGAGTCTCAGGGTTTCCCATTCATTGCTCTGACTCAGGATCCAGTCACCGGAACGGTGGTACACTGGCCGGGCGCAATCGCAAACACATTCCTTTGCATTGGCGCAGTAGTGGGAGCTGCGGTCTTGCTGAGCCGTATTCGACGAAACCAGCTGTCGGGACGAATTGACTCTACTGGAAACCCTAGATGATGGGGCTGAACTGATGCTTCGCAAGTGCTTGTGGAGTTGGCGTCAGCGGCGTGAACAACCGGAATCGAACGGTTTACTCAACGTGTGCATTCTGAACTCATCCAGTTGATTTGATGGCCGGTCTCATGAATGTCACATATAGGATTTCGATATCCAAACCATTTTGGGACCGAAGGTCTGAGCTTCCTGTCGACAAAAGCACTCTGTAGAGTTGGTCCGACTTTTGTTCTAATGAATGAATGATTCGCTTCGCAGTCTCAATCATCCTTCTCTTCATCAGCGAAAGTATTTCGACTGGCCAAGAAGCTGTTCCCACAATTGCGGATTCCGTTCTAAAGATCGAAACCAAACGGATCGACGCCATCGCAAAGGGTTCGCGTTGCACCATTGGCGTTTTTGGACCCAACAGCCAAGGCGGCGGTAGCGGAGTCGTTATCTCACCCGATGGCTACGCGTTGAGCAACTATCACGTCGTCGAAGGCAACGGACCGTTCATGAA
>CAZORS010000177.1:0-4827 GCA_964582025.1 uncultured Pirellulaceae bacterium
CGATAAGCTCTTTTTCCAGATGAGCCCGATACTCACGTGCTGCGGCCAGTTTCCGCTGAGCTTCCGGTCGAATCGACTCGAAGCCCTCGGACGCGATGATGTTGATGTCGACTTGGTCTTCGAGCTTCTCGATGATCGCTTGCTGTCGTTTTTGCGTGGCCAGTTCTGCAGCAGCTTTCGCTGCGGCGTCTTCTTCGATCGAGGCTTGTTGTTCGGCTTGGCCGATGCTCGCCGATTTGGCGGCCAATACCAGCAAAACAATTAGTACACCCAGCGTACAGATCAAAACTGCCAGAAAAGGGAACAGCGAAACGCCGGGCTGGACAGATTTTCGAAGTCGGCGCCTCATGCGGCTTTGCGATTTCCGTTGGTGGACTTAATCGACCCGGAAGCTTTCCCGATACGGACCGCAGGAACGTCTTTAGCCGCTTCGCTGTCGCCAGCCAAAGCTCTGGCTATACGTGCCGAATTGGATTGATTGACTTTCGGAGCTGGTCCTGATTCGGGAAGCAATTCTGGCTTGGGAATTTGTTTCGGCTTTTGAATTGGTTCGGGCTGCGACTTCACAGCCTCGCTCTGCTCTTCATCAAAAATTCGAATCGAAGCCTCAGTCTTGTCGGCTTGAACGTCTTCGACAATTGTCGCGACAGCCGGCGAATCCTCAACCGACGCTTCTTGCAGATTTACAGATGTCGTATCCGTCGCATTCAAAGCCGACACGATGACTGGCTCAGATGCCATTCCCGCTTCTTCGACTTTCCGCAGCAGTTCATTCAATACGCGATGCGTGCGTGTTGTCGCCATCACGGCGTCTTGCTGGTGCTTAAGAGCGGCATCAAAAGCCGTCGAATCATCCAACGAACCAACGATCTTCTGAACTGATTCTGTTTGCTTCGAAAGCGCCAGCATATGCTTTTCCATCAGCCGAGCGTTCTCTGAAAGAGAAACTTGCCACTGAGTCCAGCGTTGGGCAATCGAATCGTCCGCCTTGTCGATCGCTTCGCCCAGATAGTGAGCCAACGCGGCAACGTTCTCGTCGAGCGACTCAGTCAAATTGCCCCGCACGATGTCGCTCGTTTGTGTCAGCGACGCCGTCCAAGCTTGTTCTGCCATCCGAATGCTGTCGCGCCATATTTCGGTTTGGTTCGCAACGACGTTTTGAATTGCATCAACGACCTGTTGAGAGTCAGCATTTGCCCCGCCAGCGGTCAACTCGTAGTGTCTGGCGACTTCGGATCGTGCACGCTGGTCAACAAGCCGTAGCAACTGCGACTCGAAACGCTCGATCAAAAACTGACCAAACATCATGGCCATCGAAAGTGTCAGTGCCAAAGCTGTCGTGTCGAAAGCAATGTATAGGTTGCCTCGCAAGCCATCCATCATGGCTTGAAAATCGTTGTCGGGGCCGATCGCAATCCCGCCCAAGGCTTGCGAAATTCCAAGTACAGTTCCTAGGAAACCCAACATTGGAGTCGCCCAGATCAAAATCCGCACCAACGAGTAACGTTGCTGTTGTCGCTCGAGGTCAATATCAGAAAGGTATTTGAGTTCTTCTTCCACGTTCGCTGTGGAACCGGTTCGGTAGATCGAGTGAACCGCGTTGACGACTCGTTCCCACAGATAATGACTGTGAAGATGCTGCGGCAAGTCCAACATGACTTGTCCATGGTCGACTGCGGTTTCACGCACGTCGGTCATACCGGCTTCGGATTCGATGCCAGAATTTGTTTCGCCGAGAGTAATGTCTCTTTCGCAAGAGAACTGTTGGATCAGATTCCATCCGATCACCAACAGCGACGACATTCCAATCAGGAACATCGCGACGGTAATTTTGGAAACAGGGTGACCGGTCAGGTATCGCAGAACGGTGTCATCCGCGATCACTTTGGTGTCAATCAGGTACTGCATGCCAAGGTACAGACTCAGCCCAAGACAAACTGGAACAACCAGCGATGGCAAGACAGCGAACCAACTTGGAATTCGTTTCACAATGATCCTGGAACTTCGAATGGAAAGCAGGCGCAGCAGTTTCCGCGCTGTCGTTTTCTTCGGTGCGTTTGAGTGATCCGAATGAGCGAATATTGGAGTTACAATCCAGAAAACCGAATTTTCTTACCTCGTCGGTCAATCCTGGCCAATCGGCACCATTTAAAGAGATAGCCTCAGTATGTGACCGAAGTGGAACGATATACACAGCATCGAGCAAGCGGCTTCAAACACCGCACATTGCGAGTCGAAAGATAAACGCAATATCCCAGGGGGGGTAAGCCCGGCACGTCTGCAAAGATGCGTCGGGCTATTTTTTTACGACATAGATCGGCAGATTCGAATCCATGCTCTAAAGTGCTGGCACTAAAGCGTCTATATAAAGTTGCAATAAATCGAATCACATGGCTTGGCTAAGACTACTGCGAATCGCCGCTCTCCCATCGGCACTGTCGAACATTTTGATCGGCTACCTGTTAGCCCATCAATCATGGCAGCCAGCGATGCCGTTGGTTTGGCTGTTGCTTTCGTCGGCATGTTTGTACCTCGCCGGCATGGTGCTGAACGATGTTTTTGACATTGAAGTCGATCGGAAGGAACGCCCTTCGCGACCGCTACCATCGGGAGCCGTCTCGCTTTCGCTAGCTCGCAACGTCGGATTTGGGTTGCTTGCTGCGGGGGTCTTGCTTGCGGCGACGGTCTCCACGACCAGCCTTTTCGTTGCCGGCTTGCTGGCAACGATGGTGCTTCTTTACGACGGTCCTTTAAAGAAAACTCTCGTCGGTCCGCTAACGATGGGCTCCTGCCGCTCACTGAACATCTTGCTGGGGGCGTCATCGGCGGCAGCGATTCCCAGCATCGTCGTTTGGTATGCGATTGCGATCGGAGTCTTCGTCGCTGGAATCACTTGGCTCGCAAAACGTGAAGCCGCTGAATCTCAATCGGCCGCAACGTTGTGGCCGGGCAGCCTTCTGATGGTCGCGGGCATGCTACTAATCGGTTGCTCCGCTGCCAGCGTTTTGTGGAACGATTCAGATTTATCGAACGAAATCGTCGACCCAAAGTTCGCTCGCATCTTCCCGGTGGCATTGGGATTTTTGTGCTTGCCGATTCTGCGCCGATTGGCGATGGCGGTTTCCACAGCTTCTGCGAGCGCGGTCCAGGCGGCGGTAATCACCAGCTTGAGAAGCCTGATCATCTTTGACGCTTGCACTGCGTTGCTGGTCGAAACTGGTCGTCCAGTTTTCTCGATCGTCATGCTGGGACTGTTGGCAGCCTCTTGGCTGCTAGGGCGGTATACGAAGTTGACTTAGGTATCCGCGAAAAACCGGGTTTTCGACTGGAAGAATCATTCATTATGGTTATCATTTGAGCTGTTTGAGACGCTCGAGCCCGGGCTGTTTCTCTTTGTTCGTATCCAGGTGACGTACATAAAAGCGTTGCCAAGCGAGCGTTTCCGTTCGCTGTAACTGTTTACCACAGGAGAGTTTTGTGGCTTCCGGCAAATATCTATTTACAAGTGAATCAGTCAGTATGGGTCACCCCGACAAACTGGCTGACCAGATTTCCGATGCGATTCTTGACGCGATGCTCGCGCAGGATCCTGCCAGCCGTGTCGCTTGCGAAACAATGGTCTCAACTGAGGTTGCTGTTGTCGCCGGTGAGATTACTTCGAAGGCCGACGTTGATATTGAGAAAGTCGTCCGCGACGTGATCCGCGATGTTGGCTACACCGATGCATCAATCGGAATCGGCGCGGACAGCTGCGAAGTTCAAGTTCGACTCGATCAGCAAAGTCCCGACATTGCGATGGGCGTTGACGCTGATGGTGCTGGTGACCAAGGCTTGATGTTCGGATTCGCCTGCGATGATACAGAAGAGCTGATGCCTCTTCCGATTTCACTTTCGCACAAAATTCTTGAGCGTCTGAACAAGGCTCGATTCGAGAAGGAAGTCGATTGGCTTCGTCCGGACAGCAAGAGCCAAGTAACAGTTGAGTACGACGGCTTCAAGCCAGTTCGTATCGATACCGTCGTTGTTTCGACTCAGCACTCGCCTGGTGTCGACAACGAAACGATTCAAAAGTTTATCCGCGACGAAATCGTTAACCCTTTGCTTCCTGCTGATTTGGTTAAGGGCGACGTCAAGTATCACATTAACCCAACGGGTAATTTTGTGATCGGTGGTCCTCACGGAGACTGTGGTCTGACCGGACGAAAGATCATCGTTGACACTTACGGTGGATGGGGCCGTCACGGCGGCGGAGCATTCAGCGGCAAGGACTCAACCAAGGTTGACCGAAGTGCGGCTTATATGGCTCGCCACGTTGCCAAGAACATCGTTGCGGCTGGTTTGGCCACTCGCTGTGAAGTTCAATTGGCTTACGCGATCGGCGTCGCAGATCCAGTGAGTGTCCGCGTTGACACGCAAGGTACTGGCTCAATTTCAGACGAAAAGATCTGTGAGATTGTGACGGAGCAGTATCCGCTTTCGACTCAGGGCATCATCAAGTACCTTGAGCTGCAACGTCCGATTTTCCGCAAGACTGCTGCTGGAGGCCACTTCGGCCGTACCGACGCAGATTTCTCTTGGGAAAACACGTCTTCAGCGAAGGCACTGGCCGAGAAAGCTGGAGCTCTGGTTTAAGAGATAACCAGTTTGAATATCGAAAGGCAGGAGAATTCGTTCTTCTGTCTTTTTTATTGCGCAAACTCACGTTCAGGATTCATCGCGATTTTGCTATTTTAGCGAAGCTGAATTCATAACCCAAAGCGTGAGCGAAGTGCTGTTGGTTCTTCGCCTATGCGTTTTGAATTTGCACATCGCTTTAGCCCGGAGGGC
>CAZORS010000177.1:4927-12002 GCA_964582025.1 uncultured Pirellulaceae bacterium
CCATTTAACGGCGTTGCCGTTAAACGAAACACTCATCCAATTTGCAGCGCCACTTTCATGTCTGACGTTTCCACATCTTCTGACTCTTCCTGGGACCAAGTCGACCTTGGCGCGCTTGAGGCGAGGTTGAATTCATTGGGAGTCGAACCTGAAACTGACGCTTCAGTCAAATCGGAAACGCCGACGCTGCTCGAGCAGTTCATGGCCGATCCATCGCTGAAGTTTCTTGGCTCTCGGTCCAAAGACACTGCGGACGCAAGTCAGGAAAAACAGCAAACAGAAACAGTCGTCCAATACCACCGTATTTCATTTGCACCTGATCAATGCAGAACTATCCTGCATCTGTCGTTTCAACCTGACCTAGCGAAAGCTCCTTCAGTTGAAGTGAATCTAATTGACGCTGACGGACGAACACGAATTACGCAGAACACGCCGTTCGGAGTCCGCATCGAAATCTCACTCTTGTCTCACCATCCGATCTCCTCATCCGTCTGCGTGGAAGCAATCTGCACCACTGCGCCTGCAAATTAAACAACACCATCGCCGCGAAAACATCTTGGAGAAGACACTTGAACGCCGCCGAGCTACAAAAACACCTTGAAGAACATGGTCAGCAACATGTCCTAAAATTCATGGACGACCTTTCACCAACCGAGCAGGTCTCATTGTCGGAAACACTTTCTGCGATCGATTTCGGCCAACTTAACGATCTCTTCAACGCATCGTTTTCAGAATCAAGCTGGGCAGAGCTTGCCGCGGCAGCCAAAGTACCACCGGCGAAAACGCTCGACGATTTTGCAAACGCTGAGTCTTACGCCGAAGCCCGAGCCAAAGGAATGGAAACGTTGGCTGGCGGAAAAGTTGCCATGGTGATTGTCGCCGGAGGGCAGGGCAGTCGACTTGGTTTCGATCATCCGAAAGGCATGTTCCCGATCGGTCCCGTCAGCGATCGAACGCTGTTTCAAATCTTCTTTGAAAACGTCAAAGCTCGCGGCGCTGAATCGAACACAACGATTCCACTTTACATTATGACCAGCCCACCGACTCACGTCGAAACGGTTGAGTTCCTTACGGCCAACAATTGGTTTGGCATTCCCGAAAGTGATGTTCGCGTCTTCTGTCAAGGAACAATGCCAGCGGTTGATGAAAACGGAAAGCTATTGCTGGACTCCAAAGGGACCATCTTCCAAAGCCCCGATGGACATGGAGGGACACTCAAGGCACTAGAAGTGAACGGTTGCCTTGATGACATGCAGCAACGTGGCATTGAACATCTGTTTTATGCTCAAATCGACAACCCACTGGTTCAGGTTTGCCACCCGGCGCTGATTGGATACCACGTTTTGGCTGGCTCTGAGATGACATCTCAAGTCGTGCGAAAAGTTGAACCACTACAGAAAGTTGGCAACGTCGTCGAAGTTGATGGCGTCGTCCAGATCATCGAGTACAGCGACCTGCCCGAAGAGTACGCGCGACAAACCAATGACGACGGTTCGATCAAACTGTGGGCAGGAAGCATCGCTGTTCACCTTTTCACTTATGACTTCCTGAAAAAGTCCGTTGCAAACGCGGACTCGCTGCCATTCCATCGGGCTCACAAAAAGGTGCCGTTTCTTGACGGAGAAGGAAATCTTGTCACTCCCGAATCGCCCAATGCTTTCAAGTTTGAAAAATTCATCTTTGACCTGCTTCCTTCAGCCAAACACGCGATCGTCTGCGAAGTCGATCCAGCAGAAGGATTTTGTGCCGTCAAAAATGCTCCACCAGCGACATCTGAAACGCCTCAACACGTCAAGGACGCGATCGTGGCACTGCACCGCAGCTGGCTGGAATCAGCTGGAGCAAAAGTTGGCCAAGGCGTCAAAGTCGAGATCAGTCCAATGTTCGCAACGGACAGAGAGTCACTGGTCGAAAAAATTGAGGCCGGTACCATTGTCGACTCAGATAAGTTCTTCGACGCAAGCTCTTGAACGACTTCTTCGTTTAACTTCTAGCCGGAGGCGTCGGTGTTTCGCAGCACAAAATCGCCGACGCCTCCGGCTAGACGTTAAACAACTCATCCAACTACACCCAAGAAAAGATTAAATGATCTACGCAACCATCATGGCCGGCGGCGCCGGCACAAGATTTTGGCCAGCCAGTCGCAAACTTAATCCGAAACAATTGCTGAACCTCGCCGGCGATCGATCCATGATCCAGTCAACCGTCGATCGGCTTGGCGATATGTGCCCGCCGCAAAACGTACTGGTCGTCACGAACGAAGTGCTCGTTGATGCGATTCGAAAACAATTGCCTGACGTTCCACCAGAATCGATCATCGGAGAACCAGCGAAACGTGACACCGCTCCCTGTGTTGGACTTGCGGCGGCTTGGGTCATGGCGATGGATCCGGAAGCTATCATGGCGGTCATGCCCGCCGACCACGTGATCTCACCAGATGAAGTCTTCCAACAATCGATGCAACACGCAGCCAGCCTAGTCGAAGAAGACGATACGAGAATCGTGACGTTCGGCATCAAGCCAACTTATCCAGCAGAAGTATTCGGCTACATTGAACGCGCCGAAGAACTATCGGGGGCCAGCCTTCCAACATTCGACGTCGCCAGATTTCGTGAAAAACCAAATGCAAAAACTGCGGCCGAATTCCTGGAAGCAGGAACGTTCTACTGGAACGCCGGCATCTTTGTCTGGAAAGCGAAAACAATTTTGGCGGCGTTAGAAAAATACGAACCTGAAATGGCCGCTCACCTGAAAACAATCCAAGCGTCGATCGGTACGGACTCGTTTGCGGAAACGCTTCAAAAAGAGTTCACCGCCATCAAAGGCACTTCGATCGACTACGCCGTAATGGAACGATACGAGAACGTGAAAGTCGTCGAAGCTCCCTATCAATGGGACGACCTTGGCAACTGGACCGCGTTGCCGCGTCAGCTTGGAGTCGATGCACATGGAAACACAGTCGACGCAAAACACCTTGGCATCAAGACAACCAACAGCATCGTTCGCAGCGATGACGACCACCTGATCGTCACGGTTGGTATGGAGGACTGCATCGTTGTGCGAACCCCGGATGCGACTTTGATCGCGAATCGAAATGACGAAAGCGCCGTCAAAGAAGTCGTAAAGAAGCTCGAGGAAAACGGATGGATAGAATACCTTTAGGAAGTTGATGAGGATTCGGTGATGGAACGCGTTGTATTTCTGGCGATTGTTTTCGCTGCTTGCTTTGGCGCTGAAGCTCAAACTACAAGGAAGGCTGACGGTTCCCACTTCGAAAAATTTGGTTTCCCCGAGTCGGCGGAACATCCCAACATCAACTGGAAACTCGCGACACTCGGCGGCACCCAGTTCTGGACGGACGTTCACGTCGAAGGCGGCTGGCGTGTCCAACGCAACAGCTCCTTCGGTCATTTTCGCCTGCTGGACGATTCTGACATTCGTCAAGCTTGGGGAACAGAACAAGCCTGTTCAACTGAACTCAAGAAAAACATTACGTCTGGCGTTATCAAACCGTACAGCGGTAAAGTTGTCATCCTACTGCACGGATTGTGCCGCACTTGGCATTCAATGAAACCCCTTGCCGGACATCTTGAATCTCAAGGCTATACTGTGATTCAGTTCCGCTACGCCAGCTCTCGCCAACAGGTCGGCGAACACGCTCGCTATTTGAAACGCGTGATCGGTGAGCTACCTCCCGACGTCACGGAAATCAATTTCGTCGGCCATTCTTTGGGAAACATTGTCGTTCGGCACTACGTTTCGGATTGCAAAAAATCAAAAGTGCTGGATCTCGATTCTCGAATCAATCGCATGGTGATGATTGGCCCACCGAATCAGGGATCGCGAATGGCGAGGTTGCTGAAAAACAGCGCGAGCTTCAAACTGATCGCAGGTGCCAGCGGAGCAGAGCTTTCACTCGGATGGGACGAGCTAAGCAAGAACCTTGCGACGCCGGAATTCGAGTTCGGCATCATTGCGGGAAACTACGGTGATCCCAATGGGCTGAATAATTTCCTGCTTCATGGCGAAAATGATTTTACCGTTTCCAAATGGGAAACCATGTTGCCTGGCGCAGATGACTTTCTCGCCAAGCCACTTTTTCATTCCACCATGATGCATCAAACGAAAGTTCTTGAAGCGACCACACTGTTTTTGGAAAAAGGCTATTTCATCTCGAAGGATCGCAAGCAACCCATTGAATCACTCCCTGAAAAACCTCTCAGCCAAGAGGTGAAATAGTGAATACTGAAGAGGAACGGCTTAGTCCAATTTCCGATGTGATTCCACAATCCGGACGCGTGATCGGCATCGATTTTGGCACGGCACGAATCGGAGTCGCAATCACTGATCCCGGTCAATCAATCGCCAGCCCATTGGAAATTCGGCAGGTTCAAAACCAAGAATCCGACGCCAAGTACTTTCAGAAGCTCGTCCAAACAGAACAGCCAGCCGGATTTATTGTCGGCTTGCCACTGCACATGAGTGGCGACCAGAGCAAAAAGTCGCGAGAAGCAGTTGCGTTTGGACAATGGCTACGAGAAGTCACCGATCTGCCGGTCGCTTGGCATGACGAGCGATACTCGACCGCGATGGCCAAAGAAGTTTGCCAACAGCTAGGACTTTCGGGTACAAAGCGAAAGGCTCACTTGGACAAAATCGCCGCGCAGGTGATTCTGTCGTCGTGGCTGGAGCGAAAGGATCGGACGGGAGACGAAGCCGAATCGTTGGAAGATTAGCTCACCAAAACACAAACCCGAAACGCTGGCGAGTGAATCTTTAGTACTTTCAATTCACTCGCTTGCGCTTTTTGAAGTTGCACACTTCTGCTGGCTTCTGTCTTTGAAACAACAAAAACAATGGTTTTTCACGACATCATGTCTTACCCATTGCAAGCCCGAAGCGCAGCGCGCAAGCTAGTGGTTCTGGATTGCGGGAAGAACCACTCGCTCGCGCTTCGGGCTCGTATTTGTGCGACTTCAAAAATTGCGCTTCGGGCTTGTATTCGCACTTGTAAAATGTCTTAGTACTTCTTCCCAGCCTTTAAAGCATCGAGCTGTCGCTCAAGCTTACGAATCGCTCGTTCGGCCTCGCCATTCTTGGAAGCCAAAACCCGCTTGGATTTTGCGAGCTTCTCGCGTTCGGCGAACACATCCTTGATACGCTGGGAAATCTCCCGCTTCATTCGCTCGAGCTCTTCAATTTTCGCAGACTGAGCCTCGTATCCTTCTTTGCTTTCTTCGACGATCGCTTTGTTGGCCAAAAGCTGGCTTCGCATCTCTTCGAGTTCCTTCTCTGACGACTTAATTCGATCCGCATAAACGTTGACCGGCGAATACTCACCTGTTTTGAGTTTTTCAATCACGGACAGGACCGCATCGACTGGAATCGCGAGGCTGGAGACTCGACCCGCACGAGCGATATTGATACCGACAATTTGGCCGTCCAAGTTAACGACAGGACCTCCACACTGATTTCTTTCCAAAGCCATATCATGTTGAAACGCACGAGGAAAATCTTTCCCGCGAGGACTCAGGCGACTACCCATGCTGTTTTGAGTTCGACTGCGACTGTTCATTGGACTCGTTTGCTGTGCGTCGGCGAGCGTTAGTTTGATCACCAATTCCTTGTCCTCACGTTTGACCGTCAGAGCAATCTCGGAACCCGGGGAATAGGTCCCTATCGAATCAACCAGCGCTTCACGATTCTTGATTTCAACAGAGTCAATTTTTACGATGACATCATCAATCCGCAATTTGGATTTCTTGGCGGGCGAGTTATCAACGATCTTGGTAATCAGTACGCCACCGTCATCCGATTCATTGTTCATTTGAATCCCAATGAAAGCACGTGACGGGGGAATTCTTCGTTCGTTGACACCGACAACGCCAACCGTTAGCGATCCGTTTTGATCCGTAGGAGAAACCAACCACATGCCTTGCGTCGGCGTTTCTGTGATTTGAAGCGGTGCTTCAGCCAAGCCATCGGCATCGATTTTCAACAATGCCAGATCATTTTCAACGTCGATCCCGAACACACTTGCTGACACTAAGTCACCATTTGCCAAGCGACACTTGAGTTCACCTCGCATCTCGCTGGCTTTGGTCAGAACCAACCCGCTTCCGTCGATAATGGTGCCGACAGCGATCTGCCGACGACCACTTTGGACCTTCACCGTCGAATCACTTGCTGAATTCGCAAGCGATTTAAAGACTGAGATCAACCCAGAATCTTTCTTGGTCAGCGAACGCATGGTTCGCTTCTCTTTTTTGTCGCTCTTTGTTTGGCCGTCAGACTGAGCCATCGCAGTCACGACGCTCAAACAGGCAACGCAAAAGAATGCGACAAGGGTAGCGACAGCGGAATAGTTGTTTCGCTTTTTCATGATGTGACTCTTCGTATCTTTCTCATTTATCTAAAACCAAGAAGTTTTATCTGAATCCCCTCAGCAAATTCTTCTCGCCGAGGACAACAGTGATGACCTTCTTTTCCCCTTTTCGCTGCACCACGAATTCAACTTCTTGGTACGGCTTCAAGTCGGAAATCGCGTCTTCGAACTGCAGTTTGTCATAAATATCTTTGTCGCCGATTCGAATGATTCGATCTGAAACTTTCAATCCCGATCGACGAGCGAGCGAACGACGCGGGATAGAAGCTATCACGTTGGATTCGCCACGCAGCTCGATGCTGAGTTCAGCTTTTCGATCGAGAACGACAGGTTCAAGCAACGCAGTCCAATTGTCCAGAAATCCGTTTGAAGGTACATGAAAGTTTTCACGCAACATTCGACCAATTTTACTGTGGATACCAATGACACTGCCATCCATCGCAATCAACGGTCCGCCGGAATCGCCTCCAACAAGAGAACAGTCGGTGCGAACGACATCTTTCGTGATTTCGTTAACTCGACCGACACGCAACACAATCCCTCGTTCCTTATCGAGGCCTCCTGGGTGACCGACCGCGATGACCCACTGACCAAGCTTAAGTTTGTCTGAATTTCCAACTTCCAAGTAGCGAAACGACGGTAAGTCATCTTGAACTTTGAATCGTTCTCGCTTTGCTGGCGGCTTCTCTT
>CAZORS010000178.1:0-12000 GCA_964582025.1 uncultured Pirellulaceae bacterium
GGCGATTTCGGTTGCTCTTTACTGCCCTGATGTCCAGAAAGTTTTTGATTGCATGGGAACCCTGTGCGCGCTAATTCATTGCGTGATCTGAATCTCTGCAAGGCGTTTAGCTATACTGGGCAATCACTGTATGGTGCTCTTTGGAAACAGGCAAAATTCCCAAGAGAGAGAGCACTCGATTAATTTCCACCTCGAAGATTGCAAACAGCTCTGAGTTCAGAAAGATTAGAAGGTTGGCCGAATGATCAGTAGCCACGTGAAGGCTTTTCAACAAGTTGCCCATGAACTCAGGTGCCAAATTGTTGTGCGATCTGTCAACCGCGCAGCGAATCATTGGATTCAGCATACCAACTTATGCTTCCCAAAACCTGTACACTGTCCAGCCAAAACCGCCGATGGAAGCCATCTGTTGGCGGGGCTTGTTGTAAATCCTTATGCAGTCCCAAACGCATTTACGCAGCCCGGGAACGCGCAAGAAAAATGGAAAAAGTTCTTTCATAGCCCCGTCTTCAAACAAAAATATCGGGAAGTCCAGACTGGGCCTTATCAAGGGGCTCTAGTTTTGGTTGATTTCTCTGACCAACAAAAAAGGTACATGACCAGCGGGCCGATCGACGGAGGAAGGTTAATTCACTCGGACTATGATCTTTTGGCAGTGAATCCCCTCAAAGGAAAAAAGGTAATTGAAGCCAAGGTAACGTTGCGCCACGGCGCTGGAAAAGACATGGACAAAAAAAACCTTGCGACTCAGTCGAATAACAAACTGAAGAAGATGATGAATCTCGAGTTTCATGTCCAACAGCGAGTTAATTCGTTGCTGGGAATTCCAATGATTCAACATGGAGCAGAAGTTTCCTATGGTGGTTTTGCAGCCGGCGAAAAAGAAGCCATTTTGATTTTCGAACCCGATAACGCGACTCCTCGAATGGGCCATTCCCAATGCGATAGAGAAGTACTACACGCCGTAGATGATCAGGGCGGCAGCTTTGAATTGGTGAGATATCGCGATGCTGATGGTTTTGTTGTGACCAATCGGTCGTCAGGACGTTATTGAATTTATTGACTGCCCAGTGCTACGTCGATCTAATGTTGCGGACGTTGATCGAACCCAACATCAAATCCAGATTCTCGTTACATCAATTATCGTGAGAGTGTCATGTCACGCGGAAACTCAAGCTCGTCATCAGCGATGGGGCAAAAATCTGTTGATGAACTAATCGTCGAATACAAAAAAATGATTGAACGTGGCAGGACTCTGGCGCCCTTGGCATCGGAGAATCTTGCTCACTGGTTGGGAAACACTGGAACGACACGGCGCATTGTGGCCGACGCGTTCAAACAGGAATCCAATGTCGTCGCCCATCTGCGCAACAAGCATCGCCGAGTATTCCTGAGCCAGCATGATGCTGCGAAGGGCATCTTGCCTCGGATCAAAAAGAATCCCAACAATGCCACTTACTCGATGGCGTGGGAAGATTCGATGTACGCCGGCGCACTTACCGAGCTGTACTTTGCACTTGGCGGTTTTACGCTGCGATCCAAAGTCGATGTTTCGGTCGTCAAGAAAGACGCAACGACGTTTGAGGTCACGTTTGATTCGTGGCAAGCTCAAGCCTACGACAATTACAATTGGGATCACGGAAAGTCCGTCTACATTCCCGGTTGGGGACGAATCGACGACAAGGACGCGTTGCGCGTCGAAGCTGCCGGCAAGGCGAAATCATTTGAAATCGAATCTAACTGGTGGCGCGTGACGCAACCGGGTGTGCTAAACGCAGCCGAGGTTCGAATTTAGGGAAACACGCGCCAAAGGCTCATGAAATCCTAATAAAAGATGAGTGTTTTCGCAGATGCTCCGCCAAGCCACTCCGCGTTCGCTACACCTGCCGGTCGCAATTCTTCGCTGAAACACGGCAGATTCCCCCAGCATCTCGGGCACCCAATATGGGTGAATCTACGCAGCGAGCGATTCTCAAAAGATTTCCTAGGAATTTCTGCGACACAGGCGGACAACAACCGTAGATACAGTCATCACGGGAGTTCAAACCTAATAAACAACAAAACAATATTTCTGGAGAATACGATGAGTGCAATGGGATACGTCAAGCTTGGAGACCTCAAAGGAAACAGCGCAGACGAGAATCACAAGGACTGGATTGAAGTACTTTCGATTAGCCAATCGGTTAACCGGAACATCAATCCAACATCAAAGCCAAAAGACGCTCTGACCAAGAGTCAGGTACACCTCGGAGCGATCGAGATTCAGAAGAACGCAGATGAATCTTCTCCGGAATTGGTCGCCGCTGTCGCCGAAGGCCGAGTCTTCGATGAAGTTACCATCGACATGGTTCGCGTCAGCGACAAAGGTAACGAAGTATTCTACCAGTGGATTCTGGAGCACGCTTACCTTTCGAACTACGGCCTGCACGGTTCTGGTGCTGGTGGAATCGAAATGATGGAAAACCTCAGTCTTTGCTACAACAAGATCAAATGGTCTTACAAGAAGAAAGACGAAAAAGGAAAAGCTCAAGGTTCGGTCGACACTGGTTGGGACCTCGGTGCTAACAAGAAAAACTAGAGTTTGACTCTGGATATACCCGGGCAACTCTGCCCGGGTTTTTTTTGGAAAAAAACGGAGCGTGAATTAGGTTTGATGCTGTTTGATCCTCAGCCATGCAAGTGTATTGATTACACTTAATTCGAGCTCAATTGAGATCTCATTATTCGCACACACTAAATCGCGCGAGCACAGCACATGATCAAGCTCACTCAGGAAAATCGCCAAGCTGTTATCGAAACACCTCTTGGCCCTGACGCTCTGATGCTTCAGCACTTCGGTGGCTCGGAAAGCCTCTCCAAAGATTTCTTTTATTCGATGACGGTCCTGTCAGAAGACGCCGCGATCGACGGCAACGCACTCGTTGGAAAAAGAATCTCTATCACCTACTGCGATGAGGATGATCGCAAAAGATACTTCAACGGGTTCGTCAGCAAGTTTGAATACAACCAGCATGTCGAAGAACCAGTCAAAGCCGCAGCATATACGATTGAAATGGTTCCGTGGCTGTGGTTTCTACGCCACAATTCTGACTGCCAAATTTTCCAAGAAATGTCTGCTCCAGAAATCATCAAGCAGATTTTTAATGAACTCGGATACAACGACTTTCGGGATGAGTTAACTGAAACGTACCCGACCCGCGAATACTGCGTTCAGTACAACGAATCAGATTTCAACTTTGTTTGCCGGCTGATGGAAGAAGAAGGAATTTTCTTTTACTTTGAACACACCAAAGACAAACATACGCTCGTCATCTGTGACTCCCCGTCGGGCTACTTCGACTTAGAAGAGACGGAAGTTCAGTACTCGCCTCGCAATCAAGAACAATTCAAGCAGTTGACCAGCTGGCGGCATGTCTATGAGTTCCGTCCCGGCAAAGTCACTCAAAAAGACTTCAACTTCAAAAAGCCAACCGATGGTCTGGCAACAAACCTCACCAGCAAAGTCAAATTTGAGGAAAGCTCAAAGCTGGAGGTCTATCAGTATCCCGGCCTCTACGATGAAGAAGGCAAGGGGAGCAGGTTGACGAAAGTTCGGCTGGAGGAACTTGAAGCCGAACATGATCACGTCGTGGGAAGTGGTGAGTATCTAAATTTTTCTCCTGGCGGAAAATTTGAAGTCCACAAACACATCCGTCCCGGCGAAGAGGGGCGTTCCTATGCGTTGATCGAAGTTCATACAGAAATCACTTCGAATCTTGGTTTTGAAAGCCATCAGGGCGATGACTTCACTAACAGCTTTCGTTGCATTCCGGCCGAAACCGTGTTCCGCCCTGCGCGGGAAACACGTAAGCCTTTTGTTGAAGGACCACAGACGGCGATTGTTGCAACCGATGGCCAAGAAATCGTGGTCGACGAACATGCTCGCGTCAAAGTCCAGTTCCATTGGGATCGCTACGGCCAACGCGATGTAAACAGTTCTTGCTGGATTCGCGTATCCCAACATCACGCAGGTTCCGGCTGGGGAATGATTGATATCCCTCGCAAGGACGAGGAAGTGATCGTTAGCTTTCTCAATGGCGATCCGGACCGACCAATCATCACGGGGCGCGTTTACAACGGTGACAACCAACCTCCGTTTGCCTTGAAGGGAGCTGGCAGCAACACCAAAAATAAGACTCGACGTGGAAACATTACCAAGTCGTATGAAGCCGAAGGCTACAACGAAATGTCGATGGATGACACAGCTGGCAAGGAACAGATCCGCGTTCACGCACAGTACAACATGGACTCGGTCGTCGAGAACGATGAAACTCATACGGTCCATCACGATCGCACAAAGACGATTGACAACGACGAGACCAACACGATCGGTGTCGATCAAGAAAGCGCAATCGGAAACAACCGCTCGATGACCGTCGGCGTCGACCACCAAGAAGCGGTTGGCAACAATCAGTCTGTTCAAGTTGGAAAGCAGCAAGACGTTGTCATTGGCGAGATTGCTAACGAAACGGTGGGCAAGGAAAAAACGGTTACCGTTGGCAAGAATTTGACTGTCAACGTTGGAGACGAAAGCGTTGAAGAGATTGGCAAGAACAAGCTTGTTGCCATCGGCGACGAGTATCTGATCAATGTCGGAAGCAAGGTCACGATCACTTGTGGTTCGAGTGTTGTTACGCTGGAAAAGAATGGTGAAATTAGCATTTCTGGCACGAAAATGTTTGTGGAGACGAGCGGCAAAATCGACATGAAGGGCTCCAAAATTCACCTGAACTAATCGCCTGCAATACTTGGCAAACTTGACTCAACGGACAAACATGAATCCTATCGAACACGAGAAAACCTACACTGAACCAGATTCAATGTTGGATGAGTTGTTAGCCAACTCGGTTTCAGCACAGCTGCCGGCTCCCGGAGAAATCTTGATTGGCGTCATCGTAGACAAGCTTGCAAATGGCCTTCCGGTCGTCCAAGTAATGGATGACTCGTTTGAAGGTGTCGCCCCAATGGTTGCCCAATCGATATGTTCTTTGGATGTGTTGGAAGTCGGCAGACAGTGCGCTGTCACGGTCACCGGAGGCAGCCAACAGACGGCTTTGGTGCTTGGTCAGCTGCAGTCGGCTGTGATTGGGTTAGGGAGTGCCGCCGAAATAAAGGTGTCTCAGGAAGACGGCATGATTGAAATTCAATCGGAAAAGGAAATAGCGTTTCGATGCGGCGATGCTACTTTCCGGATGACGTCCGAAGGACTTGTTGAGATGCGAGGCAATCGTGTTGTCAGTCACTCAACCGGACTGAACCGGATTCGCGGTGGCTCGGTGAGGCTGAACTAGAGAATCCCATGCAAATAGTCAACGGATCCGGTTTTGAGTTTCTTGCCAGCCAGTCAACCGACAAGTACGGAGTCAACTGGCTGGTTGCTGTCCTCAAGGCAACTTTTGATATCCCTGCGAACCTAAATGAACCGCTTGAACAATCGGACGAACAGGTTCCAGTTCACGCTGCGGACATTTTTGTCGGGGAGCCCGGTGTCAGCGCCGCACTGATTGAAAGCGACATTGCGTTTCGCAAAAAGCAATGTGACGTCGTGATCGTTGGTGACGCTTTTGCACCTTCAAAAAAACCTGTCACAGAACTGGAGATCGGTTTCGAAGTTGGCTCCGTGAGTAAATTTGCCCGAGTCGTTGGTCCAAGAGTCTGGCAGGACAACGACAGGAAGATTAAAGTCGGTCCCTCCGCAGAGTTCACGTCGATGCCCATTCACTACGGGACCAGCTTTGGCGGAACGTGGCAATCCGAAGATGAAAGCCAGCATGAATGTTATGGCTCCAACCCAGTTGGAATTGGGTATGCGGAAGACCCCGCAAGGTTGATTGATACACCAGCCCCCACGATCGAGCCGCCGGATCAGCCAATTACAAACGCGGGAAACAGCTACCAGCCTTGGGGCTTTGGGCCGATCGGTAGAAATTGCCAGCCGCGCATTGGCTACGCAGGAACGTATGACCAACACTGGCAGGATGAAGTATTTCCGTTACAGCCAATGGACTTTGATGACAGGTTCTATCAGTGCGTCCCCGAAGACCAGCAGATTCCGTTTCCAAATGGCGGCGAACAATTTGTGCTTCACAACCTTCATCCCGAAAAGCCACGGTTGACGTTTTCACTACCTGCTGACCTCAACATTCCGATGATTGTGCTGACCAGCAATGGAAAACAGTTTTCAATTGATCCCGTCGTGGACACGATTGTCATCGAACCATCGTTGAATCGATTTTCACTAACATGGCGAGTCAACATGCAACTGCAAAGAAGCTTGCGAGAGATAGCAATTCTTGCGGCGGGCGACGTGTGCAGAAAATGGTGGAATTCTCAGGTCTACGGAGAGTCTGGATGCGGTTGTGATGGATTGGACACTGAGGATCGTCTCGCGTCACTTTCGGAGCTCGTCTGATGGCACATCATGTTTATGCAAACAACAACGAAGTCGCCAGCAAATCTGCTGATGGAATCACCACAGCGATCGCGACGGATGTCTGCATCTCGCCCGGCCCGCCGACTCCTCCAGCCGGGATTCCGGTACCGTACCCCAACACGGCATTCGCCAAGGATCTCGCGCGAGTCACAAAAACCGTCCTGATCAAGCGCAAAGGTGCGGCACTTGAAAACTATAGCTATTTCAGCACCAGTACCGGGGACGAGCCCGCGACATTTCCGTTGAAGAAAGGTGTTATCTCGGGAGCCCTCAAAGGCAAAGGCTACTTCCAACAGTGGTCAATGAATGTCAAAGCGGAAGGCAAGGGCGTGGCTCGTCACGTTGATGTTGTGACGCACAATCACACCAACATGGGTAACACACCAGGCTATCCGTATCTTTCGGTCTTCGACAAATCTCCAGCGTGCAAGAAAGACCGCGACAAGATCAACAAAAACTGCAAAACAAATCGCAAAGATGACAACAAGAAAAAGAAAAGGAGAAAGAAGAAGGGGCTGTTCGCAAAAGCCAGTGACCTGATCGGCAAAGTCGACGACTTGGCGGCAGACGCCTACGGCTACAACAGAAAACCGAAGAATGCGTGGATCGATGAGTATTGCGACGGCTTGTGGGTCAAGCCTATGTTTCCTGGAAAAGGCAAAGAGAACATGTTCACGGATTTCGTGAAAGGAATCCAAGATGACCTCAAAGCTCTTGAGCAAATTGCCAACGCCAGTAACACGGAGCTGATCAAGTCCGCTGCAGGTGAAATGCTCGCGCTTGCCAAAGAAAAGTTTGGATGGTGGTTTGTGGTTCGCAAGGCTGGTGGTTTTGCAGCTCGTTCTCTGATCAAAAACATTATTGGAGGCGTCGCAGGCTCAACAGGTGTTGGCTTAGTGGTTACCGGTGCGATGGGAGCTTGGACTATTTCTGACGCCGTGAGCACTGCCACAGACATTGCGAAACAGCTTGGTCCTGACGCAGCAGATCTTTTGAAGCAGGTTACAGATCCGGATGCGATTCGCAAAGCAGCCAAAGAGAAGCTT
Organism: uncultured Pirellulaceae bacterium; assembly: GCA_964582025.1. Lineage (GTDB taxonomy): Bacteria > Planctomycetota > Planctomycetia > Pirellulales > Pirellulaceae > Mariniblastus. The sequence continues at coordinate 7,519 of CAZORS010000178.1, forward strand.
GACCAGTACAAAAACGATCCACAAGCTGCCTTGGCGGATGCGATGACGCTCAAAGCGCGGTTAAGCAAGTGCGTCAATTCGCGAAAATGCAAACTTGTGCCGTATAACAAAACGGGCGCAAGGGATGCGGCAAAATCTGGTGAAGGATGCTGCCCCGGCCAGACCGGGCACCACGTGATTCCAGATGCGATGATGAAAGACAATCCCTGCTACAAGGGAAAAGGCAAAGCGCCGGTAATCTGTCTTGAAGGGACAAACAACAATCAGGGAAGCCACGGTCGGGCGCATTCAGCCTTGAAGGGGCGAATGGACAATTATCGCAAGACGACAGGTAAGAGTACAATCTCCTACGAAGATGCGAGGGACAAAGCAATCGATGCGATTACCAAACCGCCCGGGACGGCTCCGGCTTCTCATTGTTCTAGGAAGTGCCTACGCGAGCAACTCGACGCCTATTACAAGGATTGCAAAGGAAAGCAAGTCAAGGCAACATCTGGTACCGAAGGTAATGAACAAAACAAAGGACTTGGTGGTGACACCGGAGGGGATATTTAGTGCGTGACCAAAGCAAGCTGAACGAGCACTTTGCCGGATACTTAATTGTGGACTGCGTCGTTCAGAACGTCAGCAGGTTTTACGTTGTTGCGAAGAAGGTCTTCCGCGATGAAAAAGGCGTCGTCCTAGTCGAACAGCCTGATGACGGCGATAAAAGGATCGTGCGAGTCGACGTTTCTGAAGATAGTCCACAGTTCGCAAAGAGCGAACTCTTCAACTACGACTGGCCGATTTTTTGCGAGATGACGTATCCGGAAGATCGAATCGTTATCGTGGACAGCGATGCCAAACCGTTTGTCGGTGGCCCTGGGTCGCTTCCGCAAATCCCTGCCGCATTTGAAGGCGGTCCCATTCATGGAGCGGTGACCAGAGTACGGCCAATCGGTGATTCTCACGTTCATCTGATCACCAGCGCTCGTGATGTCCTGATACGCAAAGCAGAACAGCAGTGGGCTCGGGTAGGACCTGATTTCCCAAGGGCCGACGACGTTGAGTTCTTCGAAGACTTCGACGGCTTCTCGACCGAGGAGATCTATACAGTTGGCGGAAGTGGTGGTGTCTTTAAGTTCGACGGTAAACGATGGGCTCAGCTGGAGTTTCCGACCAACTTGGGCGTGACTTCTGTCTGCTGTGGGGGCGACGGAAACGTCTACGTTGGATCGGCGGGCGGAAAAATCTATCGCGGCAAGGACCACGAATGGGAATTGATCCATGACGACGATCTTGCTCTTCCGTATCGCGACATGGTGTGGCACGACGACTGCTTGTGGTGTTGTAACGACAGTGGCTTATGGAAGTTCAAAGACGGCAAGCCAGTGGATGACGTTCCGTCCAAAGCCAAAGTTTGCTGCGGACATTTGTCTTCACGTGGCGGGATGTTGCTGACCGCTGGCTTTGGAGGCGCGGCCTGGCTGGACGCTGATGGAGAATGGAATGTCCTTTTCCTTTCAGTTGAGCTTCAGGAAAATGGCGGGACAGAAGATGAGTAAAGAGGAGCCTGCAGATACTTTTTTGGCCGACTTCGAATCTGTTTTCGGCCTGCCAGAATCAGCGACAGCCTTTACCGATGAGCAAATTGCCAACCTCGAGTCGGTCGTTTGCGATGTCCATTTTCGGCTGCTGAAACAATACGGAATAGCTGTCTTTGCCGGTGGACTTGTGCGTCTGATCAATCCGCTCGACTGGCAACAGTTGACTTCGAAGTGCCTGAACGAAGTTCCAATATTCTCAAAAGGAAATTTTGTTCCAGTCTTGATAGGTTCTTTTGGCCAGATCGACATGATCGATTTGGAGACTGGTATTTTCTTGAAGTACCGGCTGTTCGAGAATCAGGTTTTGTTTTTCCAAGACGACATTTCGGCAGGAAAACAAGTTGGTGCCGGCGAAGTTCTGCGAGAGAACCTTTTGGCTTCTGACCCGGAAGACTATGATCTTGTTGACGACGACGGAAACTCGATCTACCAGCAGTTGTCGCAAAGTTTAGGTGATCTTGAAGCAAGCGAGGTGTTTGCCTTAACGCCGGAAGCCGGACCAGAGCAGACGCCAGACCTTGAAATCGAGAAGGCTGATTTCATGGAGTTTCTTGAAACCATGGACGAGCGTCCACAATTGATAGCGCTCTAGCGGAACGATCTGAATGACAACTGAGGAAACTCCCAAAATTCGCGTCACCGGCGCCGGTGCGGTTACCAGTTTGGGTTTTGATTTAACTTCAACTGCAGCAGCTATCGATGCGGGAATCGACTGTTTTTCGGAAACAGCTTTTGTCCACTCAAATGGTCAGCCCATCATTGGTGCTGCGGTCCCAAGCGACGATTCGTTTGACTTTCGCGCTGGTCCTGAGCGAGCAGGCGCACTTTTAGCCATGGCGATCGAAGAGGCGATCATCAACGCAGACGTTGAGTTATCACTCGTTGATGAAGTGCAATTGTTTTGTATTCTTCCAGAGTTCAATCCCGACGATGCTCTATTACCTTTCGCGATCAGGAGACTAAAGGAAATAGGAATCGATTTGGAAGATCGCACTCAGTTCGCCGTTGGTGGCGCCGTTGCGATGGGACGCATTCTGCATGGCGTTCATCGATGGATTTCGGGAAACAAAAAACGCGTGGCCGTCATCGCGGCCTTTGATTCGTGGTTGAACGTCGCAATGATTAACGAGGGACTTCGACAGGAGCGATTCCTGACCGGCGAACGCAGCGATGGCATGATACCAGGCGAAGCAGCCAGTGCTATTGTTCTTGAAAGCTCGAGTGGTCGGCTTCCAATTGGACCTTGGCTTGAAGTTTCCGGCATTGGAATGGAGGATGAATCAGTCAGTCTGCGAACCGACCGGCCCGGAACAGGCGTGGGATTGGGAAAGGCGATTCGTAAGGCGATTGGTGATGCAAACATAGACGCTAGTGAAATGCATCTTCGGCTGGCGAATGTAACTGGAGAAGAATATTTCTTCACCGAGTCAGCCTATGCGTGGACTCGTGTACTTAGGAAAGTGTTACCAGAGACCTATCGCTACCAAATTATCGATAGCTCCATTGGGACGGTCGGTTCGGCCTTTGGGCCTCTTTGCCTCGGCTACGCGCTGGCATCATGCCAGTCGGCGAAAGAAAATCAAAACGTGTTGTTCCAGATTTCGTCCGCTGGCCCGCATCGTTGCGCGATCGTTGGAAAGGTCGTTGTGACAGAGACTGGAGCTGCATGATGAAACTTAATCGTCCGTTGAACATGGCGGCTATTTCGCAGCATCTTGAGGAGGCTGCGTTTTATTGGAGGCAACATCAGTTAGGCTTGTGGAGCCCGGTTTTTGAAAAACACGATATCGAACGGATTGAAAATGTTGTCAAAGCGAACCTGCGAGGACTCCGAGCAGCGGGCGAACCAGTAGTTGCCCCAGCGCTGGAATTATTGGACCGCTGGCACGCACCCGGCGAATTGTTCGTCGCAGCCTTTTTAGCAGCAATCACAAAATCGGACCAAGCGTTGGGACAGATTGATGCTGAGTTGCAGACGAATCCAAAGCTTGCCTTTGCAGCAGAATCCGCCCTTTTCAGTGCCCAGAACCATGAAAGCCTTTCCCTTGCAGAGACTTGGTTTTCCAACGCCAACTCCGCACTGCGTGCAGCCAGTATCAAACCACTGATCTCTTTAACCCCAGATCCGAAAGACTTCGTTCAGTCTGTGTTGACAGATAGCGACCCCATCGTGGCGGCAAAGGCATTGCAGGGAATTGGACAAAAGCGGTACGCAGGTTTTGAAAGAGAGATTGAGAAATTTCTTGAGCATTCAAACCCCGAGTGCCGAATCGAGGCTTCAATCACGCGGGCTCTGCTTGGAGGAGATCCAACGCCACGGATTCTGTTTGAATCAATAGGAGAACTACTTGATTCAGGAAGTCCACGCCCACTTTCACATCGTGAAGTTGAGCTTCCCGTAGTTCGGCAAGCTGTTCTTTGCGCGGCCTTAACCGCGGATGATGCCAGTTTTGAAAAATGGCTCGATGACTCCCTTGAAGCGGAACAGAGACGTCGCGAAGCGCTTTGGTCAATCGCATTTCGAGGCAATCCACTACTGCTCGAGCGACTGCAGCCCCTTGCCGATGTGCCGGAACTCAATCAGTTAGTTGGCTATATCGTTTGGCACATTACCGGTGTTGATTTCGAAGGGGCAGGATTGCTTGCCGCCAATCTCGAAAACGATGACGGCTTTGACTACGATCAAGAGTCTGTCGAAGATGACGGTTTGGACATGATTGACCCTGGGAAACTAAACGCGTGGTTGGACCGAACAATCACCAACTACGAATTTGGGCAGCCGATCCTTGGAGGTCACGTTGTCAATGACGCGACGTTAGCACGCATTCTGGACGAGGGCACACAGCCACAACGGTGGAATGTTTGGGCACATTTCGCACTGGGCCGCTTCTGAGTG
>CAZORS010000179.1:0-7864 GCA_964582025.1 uncultured Pirellulaceae bacterium
TAAGAGTGCGGATGAGAGGATTTGAACCTCCACGGGGTTGCCCCCACTGGCACCTGAAGCCAGCGCGTCTGCCAATTCCGCCACATCCGCAGGCAGTGTACGGGCTTTGGCGAACCCGCAATTCGAGTGAAGATGATACGGAATATGCCAAGCCGCTGCAACGGGGAGAATTTTCGGTTTTCAGCCGATCCTAGTACCGCGGGACCTCTGGGTCGATCTCTTGACTCCAAACGTCAATCCCGCCCGTCATGTTCTGGGCCTTTTCGAAACCATGATTTCGTAGCCAATTGACAACGCGGAGACTGCGGCCGCCATGGTGGCAGTGCACGACAATATGCTCGTCTCGAAAATCTTCCAGTTCGTTGACCCGTTCCTGAAGTTCATCCATCGGAATTAAAACAGAGCCTTCAATTTGGCAAACGGAATATTCTCTTGGCTCCCGGCAGTCAACCAGAATCATTGACTTGCCGGATTCGAGCAAGCCTTTTGTGTCATGCACACTGATCTCCGAAGCCAGAGGCTGAGAAGCATCCCCATCTTCGATTGGCGCATTGGAATCTGGAGGAGGATCATTGGGCATGTGTTGCGCTCCGGCAGCGTTCAAGCCGAACATAAATCGCACATGGAATGTTGCGAACTTCGGCGTTGAATCAGAATCATTAGTACGATAGAAAACGTAGCACACGGACTCTTCGAAATCAGAGTCATGTTCATAATTGGACAAAATACCGGCTCACGTTAGAGCGCTTTATAATGTTTATTCGGAGCATTCATGACACCCCGCCAATGGGCTGTAGAAATCGTTAAACAGCTCCAGCGTGCGGGTTTTCAAACGTTTTGGGCCGGCGGTTGCGTGCGCGATGCGCTGTTGAACATGATGCCAAAAGACTACGACGTTGCGACGTCGGCGACTCCCGACGAAGTGCAGCAGCTTTTCGGACTCAAGAAAACGTTGGCGATAGGGAAATCGTTCGGCGTCATCACAGTGCTAGGTCCCAAGTCAGCCGGGCATATTGAAGTCGCGACCTTTCGTCGTGATGGAGGCTACAGCGATGGGCGCCGTCCGGACTCGGTTGAGTTTACCGATGCCAAAGAAGATGCGCTTCGACGCGACTACACAATTAACGGAATGTTCTTTGATCCCATTACTGAAAAAGTGATCGACTATGTTGGTGGCGAAGAGGATATCCAGCGCAAGCTGATTCGTGCGATTGGCGATGCAGGCCAACGCATCGAAGAAGATAAGCTGCGAATGTTGCGAGGTGTCCGCTTTGCGGCGACGTACGGGTTTGAGATCGAACCGAAGACGATTTCGGCGATTAAAAATAAAGCCAGTGAAATTGGCGCCGTCAGTCCGGAGAGGATTGGAGCCGAACTGCGTCGAATGCTCGGCCACGCTGGAAAAGCTCGGGCTCTGCGGTTGTTGATTCAGTCACGACTCTGGGAGCAGGTTTTGCCGTCAGGCATCGCAAACGAATTCGACTTCGGTAAAAAAGTTGAACTGCTCGTGCAACTTGATGCCGAATTCCCTGCATCGTTGGCCGCGATTTTGTCTGGTACGGGTCTGACCGCGTCAGCACTTCAGGATTCGTGGCGACTGAAAAACGATGAAGTCGTACGGGTCGATTGGATTTTGGCTAATGAAGAAAAGTTGGCTCGCGCGATCGATTTGCCGTGGTCGCAGCTGCAACCGCTACTGATCAGTCCGCATGCGTCGAAAGCCATTGATGTTCTGCAAGCCAAGTTGGATTCCAATTCAGATGCTGCGCCGCAAGGTTTGGCGAATTCAATTGCTCTCTGTCGCAAAAAGCTATCCGTAGACGAAGCGACTCTCAATCCAGCGCCACTCCTTCGGGGCGATGACCTGAAAGCGCTGGGGATCTCGCCCGGGCCACAGTTTAAATCGATACTTGATGCAGTCAGGAATAAGCAGCTTGACGGAGAATTGAATTCAGCAGATCAGGCTCGGAACTGGATCATTGACTCGAAAGAGTAAAAGCGGCACAAACGGAACGACCCGTCCTATTGCTCAGAAAACAGTGTGTTGAACATCGTTCAAAGACTATCGTTGGGTTAAGCGAACCTAGGTTTTGAAACGTGGACTTGACCACTGTGAATGTGACCGTTTTTGAAAGAGCTTTTTTGTGACTACTGTTCCTACATTTGTCGACCATTACGCAACACTTGAGGCCAACTGCAACGCCAGTTTTGAAACGATCGAAAGCGTATTCCGCTTCCTCGCGAAGCGATACCATCCCGATTGCCAAGAGACCGGCGATAAACAGCGGTTCACGAAAATTGTTGAGGCCTACGAAACGCTTCGCGATCCCGATCGACGGGCTGCTTACGACGAAAGCTTTCAGTCAGAGAAGAGTGAACAAAGTGCGATCGTGCGGGAAGCCGGTTGTGCCGCAAGCGACACTGCGGATCGACATCATATCTTGACGCTATTCTACGCACAGCGTCGTCGAGACATGAAGAAACCGGGCATCGGGATTTCGACGCTGGAACACATGTTGGAGATTCCACCAGAAGTGATCGGATTTCATATCTGGTACTTCAAAGAAAAGGGTTGGATCACCCGTGAAGAGAGCGGCATCCTGTCGATTACTGCCGAAGGCGTCGACAAAATTGAATCCACGGTTGAAAAACAGGAATCGGCATCACTGATCCGAATTGCGGAAGCAAAGAATGAGCCAACGCTAGAGGCGAGCTCATTCTAGCGACAATGCCGTTCGAGGAAGAAATGTAGCACGGCCTCCACCGTGCTACGTATCTTGCCTCGGTTGCACGGTTCAAAATCGTTCGTGCGTTCAGATTTCAACTGAACAAGTTCGACAAATACTCGAGTCCTTGTGCACATTGTGGCACAGGATTCGATTCGGCATCGCGATCGACCGTGATGTAACCAGCGTAGTTTTTCTGCTCAAGATTCCCCAGCAGCGCGGCCCAGTCGATGCTGCCGCGTCCGAGCTCCACTTCGATACCGCGACCGAGCGAAAAGTCTCGAACGGCATCGCGGGCTCGAAAATTCACCACGTGTTCAGCCAAACTCTTCATTGCGTCAACCGGCGAGTTTTCAGCCAACAGAAAGCTGGCGGGATCGAAATCGACGAACAGCGACTGCGCCGGCAAGAAGTCGATCAGTTCTTTTATCCGAGAGCCGTCGCCGGAATTCGCAGAAGTCTTCGCGGCTAACCAAGCCCCACATCGTTGGCCGTGGTGACCGATATCCGAAAGAGCTTCCGTTAGCGTTTGCCAAGCTGCTGATTCGCGATCTTCTGGGATCGGTCCGACATCATTGACGACGACGTTGCAGCCGAGTTCGTAAGCCATCGTCATGGCGGCCTTTGTGCCTTCGATTTTTTGTTCCAGCATTTCCAGCGTCGAGTACCCTGCCCTTGTGGGGAAGTTGACGGCGGAAATTTTCAACTGGTAGTCGCCCAGCAATTTTCGCAAATGTCGAACCGCAGTTCGCGACATTTCTTTTGGTTTGACTTCGGTGCGTCCGTTGACTTCGATCGCTTCGGCACCAATCTGTGCGGCCGTTTCGATGGCTTGGCGAAAGGGCTGTCGCAGACATTCGAGCCGGAGTCCTTTTTTGAGTTGCAGCATGAGTGGTTCTCGGTGTGCGGTGTGCGGTTTTCGATGTGTAGTGTACGCTTGCGGCCACACACCGAAAACCGATAACTGAAAACGAACTTGGCCGACTCCTCAAAATCAACAACACAGCTTTCTAATTCGGAAGCACCGAGCGGTTTGAGCAGCAACTTCATTCGGTTGGCACTTTACCAGATCGCGTTGCGAATCGGTTGGATCTTCAAGACCGAGAGCGTCATCATGCCGGCGTTTTTGGACATCATCGGCGGCAGTGGTTGGCTGCGCGGTTGTCTGCCGATGCTGAATCGGTTCGGGCAAAGCGTTCCGCCGCTGTTGGTGTCGCAGCGAATCAGCAACCTGCCGCAAAAGAAATATGCGTTGGCGGCGACCACGTTTTGTATGGGCGCTGCCTTTCTGAGTTTGTCGCAGATCTGGTATTGGACGCAGGGGAATTTTTACGCGATGCCGCTGGTGTTCCTGATGATCTACGCTTTCTTTTTCGTCTCCACGGGCGTCACGCAATTGCTGGTCAATACACTTATCGGAAAACTGGTCACGACCACCGTCCGAGGTCGACTAGCAGCGGCGGGAAGTATCGTTGGCGGAATCATTGCCGTGGCATGTGCTTGGTTTCTGTTGCGAAACTGGCTCAGCGCTGAAACGGGAATGTTCGAGTACGTGTTTGGGTTCACCGGAATTGCATTCGTCGTGGCTAGCATCATTTCGTTGACTTTGGTGGAAAAGAAAGACACCGAAGTGAATGTTGTCGAAAAGTCTTTGCCGTTACTCAAGTCATCGTTGCGGACGGTGCTGCACGATCCAAACTTTCGCCGACTAATGATTGTGGCTTCGATGTTCGGCATGTGCGTCGTGCTAACGCCACACTACCAAACGTTGGCTCGCGAGCGACTGGAGGTTAACTTTCGATCGTTGATTCCGTGGGTGATTGCTCAACATATTGGGGCTTCGTTGATTACGGTGCCGATGGGGTGGCTGGCGGACAAGTTTGGAAATCGAATCGTGTTGAAGATTCTGATGTCGGCGTTGTGTGCCACGCCGGTGTTGGGGTTGGTGTTCAGTTGGTCGGGGGAGTTTGGCCGCACGATGTTTCCGCTGGTGTTCTTTTTGCTTGGACTAACACCGATCACGGTGCGGTTTCTGACAAACTACACCTTGGAGGTGACAGACCGGGCGAAGCACCCACTCTATTTGAGTACGTTAGGGATGTTCATTTCGCTTCCCGTGATAGCGACATCGTTAATTTTTGGTGCCCTTGTCGATATCGCCGGATTTGAGACCGTGTTTTGTATCGTGCTTGGCTTTTTGTTGATTGGGCTGGCCATGACTTTCCGGTTAGAGGAGCCCCGAGATCGCGCGGACTGAGGTTTTCTCTTGACATCGAGCAAGCGCAACAGAGACAATGACAGCTCCACTCGATTGGGCCAGAATCATAACATTGAAAGAAAATCATGCTCTCAAAAATTCTCGCGGCAACATTGCTGGTTGCAATTTCATTTGTTGGAGCAGTCGAAGCTCAGCAAGTTCCAGAAGGCACCAAATGTTTTGTTGGTGGCAAGCCTGCAAAGGTCGAAGCGGCTGCTGATTATCGCGGCGGTAAGGTGTTCCTGTGCTGCGAACATTGCGTGGAGACGTTCGCGAAGGACTCCACTAAGTTTGCAACGTTGGCAAATCATCAGTTGGTGACAACCGGTCAATTCGAGCAAACGGGATGCCCGGTTTCTGGCGGCGGCGTTGATGCCGAGCAAGTCTGCGAAGTTGGCGGTGTGAAAGTTGCCATGTGCTGCGAGAAGTGCAAAGCGAAAGTTGACGGGGCTGCGACCGAAGAAGAGAAAATTGAACTCGTGTTCGCCAATGCATCATTCGAGAAGTCTTTCGCGATGAAGGCCTCTTATGACCTGACGGACGTCAAGTGTTTCATGATGCCGAAGCGAGACGTCAAAGAAGCCAAGTTCGTCGACCACCGTGACGGCAAAGTTTTCTTTTGCTGCCCGGGCTGTGTGAAGAAGTGGAACAAGGAGCCTGCAAAGTTTGAAACTGCCGCGAACATGCAGCTTGTACAAACTGGCCAATTCAAACAAACGGCATGTCCAATTTCAGGTGGCGATGTTGACGCAGAGCAGTTCTGCGAAGTTGACGGCGTGAAGGTTCTTTTCTGCTGTGGTAACTGTAAAGCGAAAGTTGAATCAGCATCAACCGACGAAGCCAAACGCGAATTGGTTTTCGGATCGAAGATGTTCGAAAAAGGCTTTGCGAAGAAATAACCGAGAATCATTTGGTTTTCTGAAAGCTCCGACTTTGATCGGGGCTTTTTTTATGGGTTTTCTTGGAAGCCTGTCTCACGCAAAGGCGCCAAGCTCGCAAAGATTCGTGCATGTCCTTTGCGAGCTTAGCGCCTTTGCGTGAGCTCTTTGACCTGTCAGTTAGCAATGAAAACTCGACTCGAAACTCGCGTTCCAGATTTTGAGCTCTGCCGTCATAATCTGGGTTCTCAAGGACGGAACAGTGAACGGACCACGATGCGAATCTTTTTCTCAGTTGGCGAACCCAGCGGCGACTTGCACGGATCAAACTTGATTCGCCATTTGCAGGATGCCAATCCGAATTTTGAATTTGTCGGATTCGGCGGGCCGAAGATGGAGGCCGCTGGCTGCGAACTGATTTACGATTTGACGCAGTTGGCTGTGATGTTCCTAAGTAAAGTCATTGCCAACCTTCGATTCTTCTTTGGGCTTGTCGATCAAGCGGATGAGTATTTCGCGAACAACAAAGTTGATGCGGTCGTGCTGATTGACTATCCGGGCTTCAATTGGCACATCGCCAAAAAAGCGAAAGCTCGTGGCATCCCGGTCTACTACTACGGCGTGCCGCAAATGTGGGCGTGGGCGCCGTGGCGAGTTCGCAAAATTCGCAAGTACGTTGACCATGTGTTGTGCAAGTTGCCTTTCGAGAAAAAGTGGTTTGAAGATCGCAACTGTACGGCGACTTACGTTGGCCATCCCTACTTTGATCAGCTCGATACGCAGACGTACGACGAAGATTTCTTGCGGCAGGCCCGCGATCAGATGGATTTGTCGGAGAAAAGGCTAGTCCTGCTTTTGCCAGGTTCACGCGATCAAGAGGTTGAAAACAACTTGCCGATTTTGATCGAGACTGCGGACCGTGTTGCCGCGGAACGTCCGGAAGCATCGTTTGCGATCGCTTGCTACAAAGAAGAACACCTGGCCATCGCCCAAGAAATGTTGGGACAAAGAACTGACGGAACTGAAATAAGGCTCTACTGTGACCGCACACCCGAGCTCATGAAATCGGCAACGGTTTGCATGGCGTGCAGCGGATCGGTTTCACTAGAGTTGCTTTATCATCGCAAGCCAACGGTGGTCGTTTACAAGCTGAAATGGCCGTACATGATTGCTCAGTCGATTGTGATTCGAACTCAGTTCATTACGTTGACGAATTTGATGGCGGCGGATGACATTCGCAAGACGACTTGGCGACCTTCAAATCCGGACGTGGACGATGTCGTGATGCCTGAGTATCTGACGACTGGTTCGCCGTCAAAAAGGATGGCGGGCAACGTGGTGCAATGGTTGTCTGATCCTCAGGAGCTGGAGAAAAATGTGCAGCAGCTGGATCAGCTGGCGAATCAGTACGCCAAACCGGGAGCAACGAAACGTGCAGCGGCGTACCTGCTGGAAACCTTGGGTGTTGAGCTCGACACCACGATTCGCAATGTGGCATAGCCAATGTCGCTCGGTTCTCCGAACCGAAAGCCTGAATCTTCAAGCCGGTTTGTAACTGGGCACGTTTATCCGAAAAGAAACGGCATCCTTCTACGCGCTATCAGCTTGGAAAGCTGTGCGACACTGGATATGATCTCTTTCAAGTTTCCTGAAGACGTTTTGAAAGAAATTATGTCAACTCAATTTGCTGGATCGCGATTCGGTCTGTTCGTCATCGCCATTCTTGTCGTTTCTGTTCAGTTCGGTTGTGATGCGAAAGAAGGCGGAACCAAAGTCGCCGGTGGAAAAAAGTTCGTCACCGTTGGAACGGCTCCAGCTGGAGGAGCATTTGCGCCAGTCGGAAACGCCATCGCTGGAGTCGTTGACGCCAATAAAGGTGAATTGAACTGGACCGTCACGCCGCAAGGAACCAAGGGCACACAAGAGAACATTCGTCGCTTGGAAGCGGGTGAACTTGAATTCGGCATGGCCAACGCGGCGATCTCTTACTTCGCCACCAAAGG
>CAZORS010000179.1:7964-10165 GCA_964582025.1 uncultured Pirellulaceae bacterium
AACATGCAGTTGCTCACGCATGCGAAAGTCGACGAAGACATCGTCTACAACTTCACCAAACTGATGTACGAAAATCGAGAGTCGATTGTTGAGAAACATCCGGCTGGAAAGGCGATCAATCCCAAGAACGCCATCCGCGATACGGGAACTCCATTTCATCCCGGCGCCATCAAGTTCTACAAAGAAGCTGGTATTTGGACAGAGTAGCGGTCCGTTTTGAAATTGAGGAAACGGGATGAAGTCCGATACGAATCAGGCGAGTAGCATCAGAGGCAAAGTGTACATCGTGTTGTCGGTTGTGCTGTGCGTGTTTGTGCTGGTTGCCGTTAATACGAATCTCTTTGACGCCCAGCCAAACCTGGCAATGTTTGGAATGCTGGGTTTGATACTCGTTTTCCTGAACACTCCCGCGTGCAAGTGGTGTCCTGAGAATCGAATTCTCAAAGCGGTTGATATCGTTCTGATCATCGCCACGATTGTCTCGTTTGGCTACGTTTTCATTCAGAGCGAACGACTGACGGAAGCTTTCTGGGTCGACGGCACGGTGCTAGGGAATCGCGCTGGAAACGAAACAACGATGGACTTCGTGATCGCAGCGATCGGATTGTTGTTAGTACTCGAAGCGACTCGTCGAGCGATCGGTTGGACGTTGCCGATCCTCTGTGTTGTTTTCATTCTTTACGCGCTCAACGGCCAAAGCATGCCAGATTGGTTGTTTCCTCATCGTGGAGCATCGTGGCAACAAGTCGCGCAGTCTTCGTTCCTTCAAGCTGGAGGAGTTTTTGGAATTGCGCTTCGAGTCATGTTCTATTATGTGTTCCTGTTTGTCCTGTTTGGAACGTTGCTCGAGCAGACCGGCGCCACATCGTACGTGATCAACTTTGCCAGGCGACTGTTCGAGCGAATCCCTGGCGGTCCGGCACTGGTTTCTGTCGTCAGCAGCGCCATGATGGGATCGCTCTCGGGCAGTGCCGTCGCAAACACGGCGACCACAGGAACGATGACGATTCCATTGATGAAAAGTTCCGGGTTCAGTTCCGAATCTGCGGCCGGCGTCGAAGCGGCAGCAAGTTCGGGTGGCGCATTGATGCCTCCAATCATGGGCGCGGGAGCATTCATGATGTTGGAAATGGTCGAACCTGCGGTGACCTATCCTCAGATCATCAAAGCCGCCATCATTCCAGCGCTGCTTTATTACTCGGCACTGCTGTTGACCGTCTACTTCTACGCGCGGCGGATTGATGCCGGGGCGGAAGCAGGGGCAACCGACGGTAAACCGAAACGAACTGGGAGCCTGTTTCAAGGCATCGTTTTCTTTGGTTCGTTTCTGGTCCTGATTGTGATGTTGGTGCCGCCGATCAGTTTCACTCCGTTCCGCGCCGTCAGTTTTGGACTGGTCGCGATTCTGGTTCTGAGCGTCTTCAGTAAACACACTTGGATCGGTTCACAGACGCTCAAGGATCTGGACACGAACGCATTCGCGAAAGTCATCGCGCGATATTTCGCGGGCGTCGTCGAAGCGATGGTGAAAGCGACTCGCGGTGGAGTCGCCTTGGTCGTTGCATCGTGTTGCGTCGGCGTCATTCTTGCCATCGTTGACTTGACCGGAATCGGTGCCACACTGCCTTCGAAAGTTCTGGCGCTTTCTGGCGAGAGTCCGATTTTGGCTTTGTTGTTGTTAATGGTTTCGACAATTATTCTTGGCATGGGTTTGCCGTCGGCTGTTTGCTACCTGTTGATGGCGATCCTTGTTGGCACCGTGTTGACTCAACTCGATACCGCTCCGTTGGCGGCTCATCTTTTCATTTTCTACTTCGGGATGATGTCGATGGTCACGCCGCCAGTCGCGTTGGCCGCCTACGCCGGAGCCGCGATTGCTAAAGCCGATGTCATGAAGAGTGCCTTCGCTGCGTTTCGGTTTGCGCTGGTTGGCTTCGCCCTGCCCTTCGCATTCGTGCTAGCCCCGAATTGATTTTGCTGACGCCTGACAACCAGCCCGCCAGTATCGTGACGGTTGTATCCAGTGTCGGTTTGACGTTGATCGCGATCCTTGGACTCGCGGCGGGCATTGCCGGGTTTGCTTTCACTCGATTGGGTGGGATGACGCGAGGCGTTTTGGTTTGCATCAGTTTGGTGGTTTTCTTCTGCCGGCTGCAAGGTGTCGAACTCGCGATTCAAGCGACTGCGGTTGTGGCGATCGG
>CAZORS010000179.1:10265-11772 GCA_964582025.1 uncultured Pirellulaceae bacterium
CGACCTGTGAACGAGTCGTCCATGAAGAAGAACTTCTGCAATCGAACAAGACGCGAATTTCTCTGGCAAGCCGGAGGAGGATTTACCGGTCTGGCGATGGCTGGCATGCTCGACCAGAAATTCCTCGCAGCACAGAACCAGAAAGCCGACGGAGTCACCGACTGGGAGAATCCGCTTCGTGCGAAAGCTCCACACTTCACTCCCAAGGCCAAGTCGGTCATCTTTCTTTATATGTATGGCGGCCCCAGCCACATCGATACGTTTGACTACAAACCAAAGATGTACGGCATGGACAACAGAACGATCGACGTGAAAACGTTTGGTCGCGGCGGACACAAAAATAAAGGTCGCATCGTTGAGCCACGTTGGAAATTCAAACAGTACGGCCAGTGCGGGAAATACGTTTCCGACCTGTTTCCGCATCTTGGAAATCAAGTTGACGATATCGCGTTTGTCCATTCGATGGTTGCCGATTCGCCGATTCACGGTTCGGCGATGCTGCAGATGAACACGGGGAAGATTCAATCAGGAAGTCCGTGTTTGGGGTCGTGGGTCAACTACGGCCTTGGAACCGTCAATGAAGATTTGCCAGGCTTTGTGGTGATGCTCGACCATCACGGCGGACCGATCTCGGGCCCCAAGAACTGGCAAAGTGGCTACATGCCGGCGACGTATCAGGGTGTTGTGGTGCGAAGCAAAGGTGCTCCGATTCTGGACTTGAATCGCCCCTCTCACATTAGCGACAAGGTACAACGAAGGATGTTGGACTCGCTGCGCGACTACAACCAAGATCACGCTGCGTCGAATCCTGGTAATTCGGAACTTGCCGCACGAATCGCCAGCTATGAACTTGCGTATCGCATGCAATCAACCGCTCCCGAAGCTGTCGATATCAACGATGAATCGAAGGCAACGCATGAGCTCTATGGTCTCAACGACAAACGTACCGCTTACTTCGGCAAGCAATGCTTGATGGCTCGACGGCTGGTCGAACGCGGCGTGCGTTTCATTCAAGTTTACTCCGGCGGTGCTCACAACGATCACAATTGGGATGCCCACGGCGACTTGGTCAAGAACCATAACCTGCACGCGGGAGCCACCGATAAACCGATCGCTGGATTGCTTCAAGATTTGAAGCAACGTGGAATGCTTGAAGATACGTTGATCGTTTGGGGTGGCGAATTTGGGCGTCAGCCAACCGCCGAATACGAAAGCGGAACCGGTCGCGACCACAACGCTTACGGATTCACCATGTGGTTGGCCGGCGGCGGCATCAAAGGCGGCGTGAGCTTCGGGAAGACCGATGAACTTGGTGCGGCGGCGGTTGAGAAACGAATGCATGTGAAACGAGTTCACGCTACGATTTTGCAACAGCTGGGACTCGATCCGAATCGATTGAGCTACTTCTACGGCGGGCTCGATCAGCGGCTTGTCGGAGTCGAAGGTGCGAAACCGATCGATGAATTGATTGCGTAGGATTGCACGGTTTCTTGTTCGCAATACAAGC
>CAZORS010000180.1:0-11491 GCA_964582025.1 uncultured Pirellulaceae bacterium
TCAAAGTCATCAAACTGAGAAGTGGTTCGAAGCAGTCCGCGTTCCCCTTCACTTACTGAAATGATCCCGTCGGCGACTTTCCAGTTTGCTTCTGAGGCGGCTCTCCAGCCAAATGTCGACTTGCCATCAAAGAGTGCCAGCCAACCAGTATCAATTTCATCTTGGGTTAGTCCGCAGGTTGTGACAGTTGCAGGTGTTTTACCTGCCAGTTTGACCTGGCCCGCAGCAGGTAAATTCCCCGAAAATATCATATTAATACTGACAACCAGAAGGCAAGTTGGCTTAAGTATCGAGATGAAATACCGGTAATTTGGGTTTTGAACCATTGAAAAGCTAACTTGGGTAGTCTGTTTAGTTTCAGCCTTGATTCTACTTTCCAATTGAAGAATCTAGGACTCGGAACATAATATTTCCTCGGGGTGATCTTAACCATTTCCAATCACCCACCAAGGCTTCAAGGCTAACAACGTGACTGACTCAATTGATTCGCCCTCCGTCAACTCCCACGTTGCAAAAGGGAAAACTTACATTTTGCTAACCGGGGCTACTGGCTTGGTTGGCAGATATCTTCTGCGCGACCTCATTTTGCGAAATCAGCGAGTTGCTGTTATTGCTCGTCCGACATCGAAACTGTCAGCTCGACAGCGTGTCGAGTCGATCATGCAGTATTGGGAAAAGCAACTGGAGAAAAGTCTGCCTCGTCCGATTGTCATCGAAGGCGATATCTGTTCAGAAGGTCTTGGCTTGGCAGAGCGAGACGCTCGGTGGATTTCTGAAAATTGTGTCGAGCTTATTCACAATGCAGCTATCTTGAAATTTGAGGCGACGACCCGCGAAGACGAACCTTTCCGAACAAACCTCAGCGGGACCAGAAACGTTTTGGAGTTTGCAAAGCTTCGAGGTATTCCTGACTTCCACTACGTCTCGACTGCTTACGTTTGCGGCAAGACCTCAGATGTCGTCACGGAAGATCAACTCGACACCGGACAAGAGTTGCGAAACGACTACGAGCAAAGCAAGTTTGATGCCGAGACACTTGTTCAAGCTGCCGAAGGGTTTCGCAATGTCACGATTTTTCGGCCGGCGGTCATTATCGGTGACTCGAAAACTGGTTTCACCTCAACCTACCATGGGCTGTTTCTTTACTTGCGACTAATTGCAATGCTGGTTCCGCATCAGCAACGTGATGAAAGCGGAAAACATCAAACACCGATTCGTTTGCCGATGAACGGCGACGAACCACGAAACCTCGTTCCGGTCGATTGGGTTTCGGCGGTTATCGCGCATGTTGTTTGCACGCCGGAAGCTCACGGACGTACCTACCATCTAACACCGGAAGAATGTTCTTCGGCGAGACAAGTCATCGACAGTTGCTGCAATTATTTCAATTCAGCGGGTGTTGAGTACGTGGGCGTTGACGCAAAGCCCGATGCTGATGATGAGTTTTCAAAAGCAATTTTTGAGAATACGCGAATCTACGAATCGTATGAAACGAGTGATCCAGAATTTGATCGCACCAATGTAGAGAAGTGGGCGGGCCATCTGCCTTGCCCTGCGATCAATGAATCAATGATCCATCGGTTCATCGAGTTCGGCGAATCAAATCGCTGGGGCAAGAGTCGCGTCGTTGCTCCGAAGGTTGAATACTGGTTTGACGACGAACTGGAGCGAATCGGACAGTTGGCTGAATCAATTGTCGGTCGCTTAAGTGCAACTCTTGATTCTTCAGTGACGATTGGACTCGATATCAAGGGCCAAGGCGGCGGTCAGTGGACGCTAGCCGAAATCGCGACTGGGATTCGAATTGCTCGCGGCTTGCCCGGTGAGGGAAGTCCGATCCTCGCAATCGACGGCAGACATGTAGCTCAGTTGCTGGACAAACTCTCAAGCCAAGATCCAGAATCTGCTTTGGGCCTGTTCGTTGATCAATTCGAGACCACGATCTCACTCGCACTTCGATAGCACTTCGACCTATTGCGTTGTCGAAACTGATGCTACCTTTATTTGCTGATCTTCGATCTGATATTCGATGCCACGCCACTCGACGGATTTCATACGCATGGCTCGGATGACGGCTAAAGGGTGCAAAACTTGCACCATCACGAGAGATAGGATTCTCCACCGCAATGGAGGCTTGCGAATCGGATGGTAGACCGTTGACTCCCGTCTTCCCAAAGCTTCTTGGTTGCAACGTTCGATAAGCATTAGAAGTAAAACGTTCAGCGCTTGATACACCAGCCACGCGATTAGCAATGATCTTCCGGCAACAAAGTATCCGCAGGCAAGGAAGGCGATCGCAACTATGGGAGCTGCCATCGTTGCGAGTCCAGTGACTAGCCCATGAGTCATCACGAGCGGCCAAGCTTTATGATGCAAGCGTACCGTCAGGAGTTGGCGAGCGATCCAATGAAAGCTTTCTGGTACAGTCGCCGACTCATTGTTTTCCACGATGAGATTGGGAACGCGTTGAAGTCTTAGTCCTTTGTCCACAATCGCTTCGGTGAGTCCGGTGTCTTCGCAAAACGACTTCGACCAAATCTCAGTCAGGCCACATTCCTCGATGACGTTCCGGCGGACAGCCATCGAGCCTCCCCAAGCGATATCGTAGGCTTGCATCTGCACAATCGCCGCAGCGTTCCAATGTTTGCGGACCAAGGCACCGGTCGAAACATCGGTAGGGTCAAACCATCTGTTTCCGGTTGTAGCACCAATTTGACGATCGTTGACGATCGGAGAAACCAGATCCCGCAGCCAGTACTCATCGACGATTGCATCACCGTCACAGAAAGCAACCACTTCAAATTTCTCATCGAGTTGATTCAGAGTGTGCACGATCCCGGAGCATTTGTAGCTGCAGTTCGGTAGTGCACTGAAGAAGTGAAGTTGCACGTTGAAGTTCTTGTCTTCAAAGAAGCTTTGCACCTGTTGAACCGCTGAATCTTGATGGCTATCGAAAGCGATATGCAGTTCGTAATTGGGATAGTTCTGCCCAATAAGTTCCGCGAGGCAATCGGGAATGCCCTCTTCAAAACCACGCAGACACAAAATGATCGCAGTGCTTGGAAGCTGGTCATCATCGCTGCCAGTTTCTTTGTCGTCGTTTGATTCGTTCGCATCTCGCAGAAACCATCGGTAGGCCAATACCAATAGCGTTTGCATCAACGCAAGCAGCAGCACAAGAATGATGAGCGGAATGGCGAAAAGTAGGGTCATGTATCAATAGGATCGGATCGAAGTGGCGAACAAAAACGCGGTAGCCAACACTAGCTCTTATCGTAATCAGCACTGAATTACGGAACAGCAGCAATTCAACAGCCACGTGCGTTTGGCGGGGAATGTTCCGATCGATTGGGTCGAGTCTTGATCGCTAAGAACCTAAAGCCGTGACTTCAATTTCAAGTTTCATGTCAGGATCGATCAAACCGGCTACCACCATCGTAGCGGCGGGGCGAATGTTGCCGAGGTACCGTTTCAAGACTGGCTGTATTTCGGCAGCGATCGCAACATCGACAATGGTGTACTGGACGCGAACCACGTCTGCCAACGAAAACCCGGCTTCGACAAGTACCTCCTCAATCGTTGCAAACGCGTTTTTTGCTTGGTCCGCGGCGCTAGTCGGCATCTGCTTGGAGGCGTAGTCGTAGCCAGTAGTGCCCGCGACGAAGCACCAGTCTCCTTGGACAACCGCCCGCGAGTACGCGAATTGTTCTTCGAATGGCGAACCAGAGGAAATGAGTTTTCTATTGGGTGTCATTATGGATGCCGGCGCGTTTGGCTGATTGTAGGTCACGAAACCATTGAGTTAAAGACTAGCAACATGAGTCCAGTCGTCTCCATTCCATCGCTGGACTTCAAACGATCCGTTTTGGCCAATCGTACATTTTACAGCACCGAGCTCAGCCGTTGTTACGACATTGCAGGGGTGGCCGAGTTGAAACATTTGTTTTTCCGCATCGCCGATTCTGCCATTCCCGCAACTCGCAACTACCAAATCCGGTTTGCACCAACGAGCAAACCTTTCTGGATCACTGTTTTTACTTCCGTGATGTGCCGCAACGAGTAAGTCGACTTTTTCGATTGGATTTTTCAATAGCGATTCCATTCCGATATTCTCAACGTCGCCTGGCAACATGATGCAACGACCGTTCCAAAATACGTTCGCGACGATGCTGAGCGAGTTGTCACTAAGTTGGTCCGAAGAATCCTTCGGGAAATCAGGTGGGCCGAGCAATCGAATCTCGAGATTCGAATCACTTCCGTTGTTCGAGGAGATTTCAATACTGTGTCCGCCACGAACTTCGATAGCCGGGACTGAATTTTGATCCAATGCTTCGAACAGCGTTAGAACTGATTTCGCATCGTCGTCCCCCATCATTGAACTGATCCAAACTGAGTCGATAACAAACCGCTCAACCAATTCCGGCAAGGCATTGAAGTGATCCACGTCCGCATGCGAAACAATCACGGTGTTGATTCGTTCGATACGCTGCTGCCAAAGAACAGACGAAATGGTTCTGGCCGCATTGTTGGATCCCGAAAGTGAACCACAATCACACAAAATATTTCTGCCATCAGGAAGTTTTAGCAGAGCCGCCGAACCGTGGCGAACGTCGATGATAATGACTTCCAGCTTTTGATTTTCTACCCGTTTGATTTGCGAAATTCGATCAGGAACCAGCCAACCGAAAACGAACCATCCAACAGCGAGCAGGATGCACCATCGCGGTGGAACTTTGGTTTGAGGAACCACGGCAAACAATGCCACGCCAAGGTAGAAAATAGCAACCGAAATTCCCGATGGACCGCTGGACCAAAAATGACCTGCCGATTGAGCGGCTCCCAGGTCAACCATTCCCTGGATGCTTCCAAGACTCAAGCTGCATGCCGCTGCGGGTAGGAAGGCGACCGCAGGTGCGACGGCTCCGCAAGCAATCGTTGCCAATCCAAAATACAATGCCAGCGCCATCGGAATCAGCAGCAATGGATTGAGCAAGGGAGCAATCAATGCAACTGAGTGAAACTGCCAAGTAACCAGTGGGATTGCCAGCGCCCAAATCAAAAAGCTGACACAGAAGGCTGCTCGAATTTCGCGACCCGCAGTTTGTATCCATCGAACGAATGTTGGACGTGTTTTGGCGATCAGTTGATCAATTGGATCTTGTGACGTTGGCCGAAAAATCCAAAGCTTACCGATGATGATCGAAGAAATCGCCAAAAATGAAAGCTGGGTGCCGAGCGAAAAAAGATCTGCCGGATTGAAAATCAGAACCAGCATTAGAGCCGTTGTCAGGCTGCCCCATGAAAGCGCGTTGCGGCCAAGCAATCTAGCGCCACACATGACGCAGATCAAAATCGCGGCTCGCAAAACGGTGGGGCGAAACTCGACCAACCACGCGTATGAGATCACAAATGCGATCGTCAACAACAGGCAACTCCGTCGGCTTAAGAAACCCAATTTCAAAAGCAGTAAAAATCCGCTCGCAAGGATACCAACATGCAGTCCCGATATCGCCAGCAAGTGGGATGCTCCCGTTTTCAAGAATCGACTTCGAGTTTCAATATCCATTTGATCGCGATTTCCCAACAGCACCGCGGAAGCAAACGCTGCCTTTTCCGGAGCAAGATGTTCGTGCAGTTGATCGTCAATCTTTGTTCTCAATTTCGCACGGATGCCACGACTCGGACTTTTTGCGACCGTGAGCCGTTGAACTGAGTCTGTCGATTTCACGAACACCGAAGCGAATTGTCCTTTGGCTCGAAAGTGACTTTCGAAATCAAACTCTCCAGGGTTCGATGCGGGGCGACTTCCAACAAACTCTCCAATAATTTCGACTTCATCACCGCAGTCGGGAAGTTCAATCGCCAATTTCCCTGCGGATTGTTCTTCAGAAAGAAAAATTGAAACGCCCGCGATTCCGAACGCGGACTGCCATTTTCCATCATCTCGAATCGAATGAACGCGCATTCGAAATCGAATTCGTTCTTTCGGTTTCATCGTGTCGAGCGTCGGATGCCACGCCGCCGCTGCGACTCGAACTGGCTCTGTAACCAAAACACCCTTCAAAACGCAGGCTTCAAATTCATCGGACGCAAATGTACCGATTTCATTTTCGGGAAACCAATTCCATCTCGCATGATGCCACAGTGCGCCGCTGGAAGCGATCATCAAGTAGAGAAGACCGCAAGCAACGATGACTTTCTGCGGCCAAAGCTGGCTAACCAACAGCCATATCAACCACGCGATCGTTCCCACCGTGACCAATGCGATGCCGGGAAGATCCAGCAAACGATCCGCAAGAATTCCGATCGCAAAGCAAACGGTCGTCGGAATCATCGGCTCATAGCGGAACCTGCGATCGGAGCGTTCGGAAGTTGTAGTTGGCCGAATCGACACGGACGAACACCGTTGGCTTGGAAGGGGATTCGTAGTTTATCAGAATTGACTGCATGTTGTTCGTAGTTAATCCCTTTAGGGATGTCTCGCGATTGGGCAGTTCCCTCAGTGCAATACACGCCTAAAGGCGTTGACGACAAACAACGTGCAACCACGCTCAATTCGTCCGCGTAAACTCACCTTCTTCAATGCCGTAGCTTTCCGAAGCAACCGAATACTGATCCGAAAACCATTTTTCGATCTCAGGTTGGGCAGCTGAATCGAATTCGCGCTTTGTCGTCAGCGTCTTGCCGTGCACCACGTTGCGGATCTCAAAATCTTCGACAAGGAATTGTCCGCCTTTTATGACGAAACGAGGGACGGCAAACATTTTCTCTTTGTCGTCGTCGTCGCGATAAACAGCGATGTCCGCGTCGGCGCCAACGCCGAGGTGCCCTTTCTGCGAAAGTCCCAGAAGCTTCGCCGGACCGCTGCGAGTAATGATTGCGATCTCGGAAAGTGAATATTCCCGATCCATATCTTTGAGGCTGCTGAACTCCAGCACTCTCGGATTCACTTTGGCAAGCATGTCATTGCGGAAACTTCGATCCATCAACAGCCGAATGATCTGCGGATACGCCATGAAACTGCCGCCGTTGGGATGATCGGTGCTCATCACGACTTGCCACGGATTGTTGACGGACAGATACCATTCCAGTCCGATCGCCCATTGCAATGAATGCACGAAATTTCGATCGCGATACTCAATCGGCGAGACGCCACATCCTGATTCGATTTCAGCATCGGCTGAGTACCATTTGTCGGCACCGATTTGTTGCAGGTAATATCCCAGCGGACCATCGCCTGTCATGCTCATCGTCGGACCGAACATGACTTGGCCAACGTCGACAGAAAGCTCAGGATTCGCGTTGACGAATTGAGCCAATGGCGCGACTTTCGAACACAGCGACGATTCGCTTTCGTCGCCACCGCCGTAACTGTGAAACTGAATGTGAGTCAGATGGGCTTTCAACCCAGAGAGCGATTCCATCGTTCCCAGTGTGGTTTCCCAGTTGCCGGGAATGCCAAGGTTGTTGGTGTGGATGTGAACGGGATGTGGCAGGTCAATTGCATTCGCGGCTTGAGCAATCGACTGAATGATCTTTCGCGGAGTCGTCTTGAATCCATCGATGGTTTGGTCGAGATCGCGTGCGTTCCCGGTTCGCTTCTGTTTCCAAAGTTCCACGCCGCCTGGATTGACGACTTTCGGCGCGTATGATCCGACTTTGTTCAGCAGCCACGCTAGGAAGTTTTGCATTCCTTTCTGATTGCCATCTGCGGCACACTGCATGACGTATTGATTGTTGCCAACGAGCGTAAAAAAACCCGTGTCGACGCCAGGGATGATGTCGAAGTCATGATGAGCGTGTCGCGCTGCCAACGGAGAGATCGCCGCATCGAAACAGGTCGTATAGCCGAGTCCCATGTATTTGTAGCCGGTCGTAAACAGCGACGGTACTGCTCCCATATGGCCGGAGTGAAACCACTGCTTGTCGAACTGACGACACTGTTCAATGGACCTGCGGTTGAGGTGCGGCATCATCATCCGCGCGGCGTTGACCTTGGATCCCGCGATATGGCAGTGCATGTCGATTGCTCCCGCCATCACAACTTGTCCACCGATATCAATTCGGCGAACGCCAATGCGGGATTGCTCGTCAGGTGTCGGTGGCGCAATGATCAAGCCGTCCAGAACCCAGACGTCTGCGACTTTATCGATGTCATTCGTCGGGTCGACGACGCGTCCGCCAGAGAGACAGAGATAGCTCATAGGAAGTCCGCTATCGTGGCTTGCGTGGACGCCATTTTCGTTTCTTCTTTTTCGGCAGATCGAAAACGGGTTCTTCGCCTTCAGGAAACAGGCTCAGGAATGCTTCGTCATTTTCGAAGCGATCTTCCAAGCCCGAAAGTACTTCGTCCAGCTTGCCGTAATTCTCTTCGATTCGGTTCAATCGATTTTGGATCTCTGGCGAGTCCGATTTGAGTTCCGACTCATCGATCTTGATTCGAATGCGGCGAAGTTTTTTGTCAGTAAAGAAGGCCATTTCCCTATTGTCGTTGCAGCCCGTACGATCGGCAAGGGCTACGTTTGATTTGATGACAATTCCAGTCCAGAAGGCAATGCCTTGTGCCGTTCAAACTCAAATGTCGTGAAAAATCCGGGTTAAAGTGGCTGTGTTGCGTACAGATTCACAAGTCAGCCCAACAATTCGGAAGGACGATACTTTTGACAGGGGAAATTGTGCGCTTCCATTGCCCTGCCCTGATAAGTTGGGAACGTTCCCAAATGATCTTCCTGACATCCAGAATTGATGCAATGAAACGGGCGTTTAAAACATTTTCGCTGGCTGCAATTTTTGTGGTGCTGTCTGTGGCGACCGGTGTCGCACAGGAATCTGGCTCGTTCGTTGAACCGGTCATCGAAGCATCGAAAACAATAGGCGGACTCTCGTTCGGCGGCGATGCGAATCAGCTTGAAGACATCGCAGGCGAAGCCGTTTCTGAAAATTCCGCAAACGCGAAATTGAACAAACCGGACTTCAGTGCTTACGGTCCAGTCGGAGTAATGCCCGCTCAGTCGACGGCAGATCAAGTACCCGAGTTAACTTCTCAGGACGGCCAGGATGGCGAAACGATTCAGTCGCGATCTGATGCTTTGCCAAACCAATACAAAGGCGAGTTGATTGTTCCCGATTGGATTGGGAAAACAAACGGAAGCACACCTTCGGGCCGTCGTGTCAATGGTTCGCAAGGCCTGCCAAAACGAACGCAAGACAAAGCCGCATTGACGACGCCGCGTCTTCGCATCGATGGCATGAAGGCGATTGAGTCCGCCAATCGCGAATTCGATTCTCGCAGTCACGAAATTGTTCGCGAGCGTTACCCTGATGGCAGCGTTAAAATCGTCCGGACAATCGCACAGGATGCTGAAGGGAACTATTACAACGATGGCGGTTGGTTGATGTACGATCGCCAGCAACGCCCAATCGCATCTGGAACATTTGTGCGGGGTGCGATGGAAGGCGATTGGGAACGCGTTCACGAGGTTGGCAGCGGCGGACTGTTTTCGCAGTCTCCATTTAATTTGTATTCGGGTCCGTTTCTGTCGCGAGCAAACTTCGTTCGCAACAAGATCGATGGCGTCTGGTCGATTTCTGACAAGTCCGGAAAAGTGATTTGCACGATCACCTATCAGGATGGAGAACGCAACGGATTGGCGTCGTGGTTTTATCCCGACGGAAAGCCAATGAGAAAAGCGACTTTCGAAAACGGCGTTCCTGACGGTTTTGTTTTGCAGTGGGACCAGCAAGGTAAGCAACTGCTTAAAGAGCAGTTCGTTGACGGTCGCAAAGTCATCCGCAAGAAAACAACTTTTGCGAATCAAACTTTGGCTTCGGAGCGAGTTTTTCAGGATCGAAAATTGATGCCGCAAGGGACCGACAATTGGTGGGCCGCCAAGCCGGCGACGTTTGCTCGCGATGGCGAACAATTGCAACACGGTCCGGTTTCGGAATGGTATCCGAATCGCCAACCGAAGATGACCGGTCGCTACGTCAACGGACAGAGAGACGGCCTGTTTACTTGGTGGCATGAAACACATAACAAGAAAGCCGAGGGGAATTTTTCCGCGGGCCAACGTGTTGGGATGTGGCGCTACTGGCATGAGTCGGGAATGAAACGCAGTGAGGGAGAGTTTCGCGACAATGAACCGTTTGGCGTTTGGCGAACGTGGAACGAGGCCGGTAAAGTGACCGAGGAGAAAACTTTTCCACTTGAGAATGAACCTGTTTTGGAAGACGCGGATTCCGATGGGACCACTTCGGTGATGAATCAAAGTCAATCAACGGAAGTTGAAGATTTCAAAGTCGACGTTGAGGCCGGCGAAGACGAACCGATTTCAAATGATGATCCTTTTGGCGAAGAGCAAGATGTTGAATCGTACGAAGGAATCGATGGAGAACCCGTGCAGGATTCAAATTTCAATAATTCCGATCCGGGTTCATTGGACGGTGGTTAGTTCATTTGCATTGAGTTTGTAGTTAACGCCTTGAGGCGTGTGTCGTGCAGAGGCAGCTCGTTCGATGGAAGACATGCCTAAAGGCATTAACTACGAACAACATGCGGCTGTTCAATGTTCCCTTTAATACTCTCTCACGGTTGCACGTTGAATCGCGGCTTTCGACTAGCGATCAGTTCAGATTCGTAGGCGCGGCGAACCATCGTCTTCGCTGCCTGAGACTCAGGATCAAAGTCATGGACTTCGATCGATATCGAGTCTCGCGATTCTGTTTTCAAATACTTCGCCAGCGATAAATTGTGGGACTCGTCGAGATGCTTTTGTAAACGATCTCGAAGATTTTCAGTTTGGCCGATGTAAAGATAGCCACTCGAGTCGCTGAAAATATAAACGCCAGGATGCTCATTAAGCACCTTCGGATCTTTCAGGATCTGGTCGATTGAAAATGACTTGATCGTTCTGCCCCAATCGGCAATTCGGGAGATCAGTTCAGGACGTAGCCGCCTCGCTTTTCGCAACTGAAATGCTGCTTTACGAACCGCATAACCATCGACTGAATCGTCAATCGTTTGCGCCGATTCGTCAAATGCCTTTCGCAAGTTCGCGTCGCACATGATGCGGTCAATCGAGCATTGATGTTTGTCGACCAAGCTTCGCGTTGTGATTTCCGCGATGTGGCGTACCGCGGCAAGGTCAACTCTCTTCCGTTTGGTCGTTTTGGTTTTTAGCTTTCCCGCCTTGCGGAGGTTCATCAGCGTCCAGTTCAAGTCTTTCGTCGAAGGCAATGGTTGTTCGCCGAAGTCAATCTTCGCGATCAGCTCATTGCATTTCGTGATGAACGATTCATTGAGTTCTGCCTGCAAGATGACTTCGTCAGAGCTCCAGCCATCATGCACAGAAGTGAACGAATCGATGACGATTTTGTTGATTTGTTGTTGAACGCGTCGCGAAGATTGCTGTTTGGAAGTTGTCTGAGCCAACGAGGGCGTTGCGATGATGCTGATAAGCAAAATGAAAACAAGAAACGCAAGTTTTGAAGT
>CAZORS010000181.1:0-2949 GCA_964582025.1 uncultured Pirellulaceae bacterium
CCGGCAGTGGCTCTGTCAGCCTCCGGCCTTAATCAAGAGCCCATTGCAGCTACATGCTGTCGTTACTCCGTAGCTCTAGTTCGGCTACTCGACGACGCACTTCTGAACCACAAGTTCTTCAACAGCCTTCGGATTGACTTTGCAATCCGCGGGGAACTCGCGTGGCAACAACCACCAGTCAACGGTAAACGAATCGCTTTCTCTTGGCCTCAATGTCTTCATCGGGCCGATCGGTTCGACTTCACACGCAGGCATGAAAGATTCCTTTGGATACCATATCGAGAGATTATATCCGGCCAATTCACCGTACTGTCCAATGTCCAAGACGGGATAGCGTTTGACAAAAAGTTGGTCCGACCGAGTCTGATACGCAACCCATCCTTTGACAGAATCCATCCCCAGTTTGGCATGTTCAGGCGGTCCGTCGATTACCAAATAGTCGTCGATTCGACGAATCGCAGGATCGTCAGGACGGAAGTTCAACGTCTTCCCGTTGGGAGCCATGCAATAAAGGTTTGGCATCAAACTACGATTCGAATCGCAGGGAACAACGGTCACGCCGCCGTGAACCGCAAGCGTGCGACTCCAAAAACATTGCCGCACCAATTCGTCGCCTTCGTTGGTCACCGTTTGCGTGATCGTTAGGCGAGAAGTCGTTTCATGCAACGTAAACTTGCGGACGACTTGCAAGCCAGATTTTGAATCGACAATGCTGGACATTTTAACTTCGCGATCGCCGGTCGCTTTCGCTTCCCATTGTCCAAGCCAAAGATCATCGCCACGAACCTGCAATTGTTCGGGACCGACATCGAATCGACCGGCGGACAGTTGCCGCGCGATTCCATTCGCGTTTGGATCCCAACCCGATTCATCTTTCAAATAGAGGACATTGGCTCCATCGCGTTCGTAAACCAGAACCCTTCCG
The DNA here is from genome assembly GCA_964582025.1 of uncultured Pirellulaceae bacterium. Classification (GTDB taxonomy): domain Bacteria; phylum Planctomycetota; class Planctomycetia; order Pirellulales; family Pirellulaceae; genus Mariniblastus. Next base: position 926 of record CAZORS010000181.1, read on the forward strand.
CCGCGTTGATGACAAAGGACGACTCGCATGGTTTCGTTTTTTAGCTCGAAGCAATCTTTGTAGTCCGCAACATCGACCATTGCGACGCCGCTTGGTAGCTTTGGTTCATCTTGCGCCGATACGATTTCGCCGAGTAACAGCAACGAAACCATCGCCATCAATATAGGTTTGAGCTTCGTGACATACATGGCTTGGTCCCAATCATTTCTTCAAACGTTTTTTGACTTCCGGTTTCTTCGCGACCGTCAGCAGAGATTGATCTTTCCGGTTAACCACATCCACGTCAGCACCGGAGCGAATCAGCAAATCAATCATTTCCAACTGAGCGTCCGTTTTCTTGATCGTCGAACGGACCGCATCGAACAAAGGCGTCTCTTCATCTTTGTCACGAATATAAACTGAGGCTTTATGCTTCAGAAGAATCGCCGCAGTTTCCAGAAAGCCAGCCTTGGCCGCGCGATGCAGTGCCGTTTTGCCTTTACTGTCTTGGTGATTCACGTTGGCTCCATGCTTCAACATTTCCCGAACTTCATCAGGATTGCCCCCTCGATCGCCACGACACAGATACACAAACTCTTCGTTAAACTCTCCCTGAGACATCTTAACGCCGTAAGAAGCGAGCAATTTGTGCAACTCACTGCCGTCAGGGCAGGGACGCGGAGCATATTTCGTATCGGCTCCATTGGTCAACAGAAACCGTATCATCTCAACGTCATCATCAGCAGCAATAAACATCTGTTCGTCGAAGCCTTTGATTGTTGCTCCTTTATCAATCAGGAATTTAACCGTTTCAACATCAGCGCCGCGCAAGGCGTAGCACAGTGGCGTGGCCCACGGCGCGGGCTTGAGCACGACATCGATTCCGTCATCGTTCTTGCCGGCCATTTCATGCTGCTTGTGCCCCATGTTCAATCGCTTGGGGCTGCAAGAGAGAAATTTCTTGACAGCATCAAGCTCTCCAAGAAACGCGGCCATGTGAATGTTTGATTTCGCGCCGGCGCTTTCGAGAAACTTCGCTACGGCGTCGTGCTTTTTTAGCGTCGCCGCACAGAGGCAGCTAATTTCCACGAAGTAAGGCGTGTAGTAGGAACCGCAAGCTTTCACGTCAGCCCCTTCATCGACCAGAAACTTCACCATCTCCAGCTTGCCGCGATGCGACGCCTCCCAAAGCATCGTGCGACCGTGCGAGCCAACGTGTCGCAGCCAGTGCGGACGTTGCTTGAGGATCGAACGCACAGACTTCAAGTCGCCGCGTCCTGCAGAAGCGACGCCCAATTTCAGAAAGTCACTTGCATTGCCAGTCAGACGAACCGTCACTCAACAAGCCCCAAGAAAAACACGAAGTCCAACTCTTACAATCGAAGCTCCAATCTAACAGAGCGGAAGTGACCCTTGCAATTCAACCCGCTTATTTTGAACGCTGCGGCAGTCGAATTATTTGCACATGTCAGCTAGAATCCGCAGGAGATTAAACGATCGATTAGCACTATTTTTCCAACAAGAAGAACCATGTCACGAAGTTTCGGAAACACGATTGCAGATTCGCTACAAACCGTCATCAAGTACTCGGAAGTCCTGCTGAAAGACGTCACGCCCGAGATGTTTGGTCGTTTCGCGACGGCTGACGGAAAGCCAATCGAATCCAATCATCCTGCGTTCGTGTATGGCCATCTGAGTTTGTACGCCAACAGGATCATGAAGGACCTTGGCAAACCAGTCGACGATGTTCCGGCTGGTTTTCAAGAGAACTTTAGCAAAGATTGCGTTTGCAAAGACGACGCCGACGGAACGCTACCGGACATGAAAACGATCACTGAGTATTACTTCAAAGCTTGGAACGAAGTGATGGAGACGCTTCGTGAAACGGAAGACGAAGTGTTCCAAGGCCCCAACCCCGTCGGCGGCGGATTCTCCGAACGATTTCCGACACTTGGATCTGTGCATAACTTTTATGTTGGAGGCCATAATATGATTCACCTTGGCCAAATGAGCGCTTGGCGAAGAATGGTGGGACTTGGATCGGC
>CAZORS010000181.1:3049-9460 GCA_964582025.1 uncultured Pirellulaceae bacterium
GACGTTCGAGCGATGTCCGGGATCGTTAGCACCTTCTCCAGAACATCCATCATGTGCTGATTCGAACGAGCCGCAATGAGGCAAAGCAGGTCTCCTTGGGCTGCAACGGAATGCACTTCTAGGACTTCATTGATTTTCGAAAGCGGCTCAACGACCGAGACGACTTGTCCTTCTTTCACTTCCACCGTCACGTAAGCCTTCACGCGAAATCCCAACGCGTCCAAATTTAGATTCGCGCTGAAACTTCGAATGACTCCAGCGTCGATCATGCGATCCAGCCGAGCCTGAACCGTTCCTCGGGCGACGCCCAAACGCCTAGACAATTCCAGCACGCCGACACGAGCATCGGCTTGAAGCTCGCCGAGAAGGGATGTATCCAAATCGTCGATATCGAAGTCAGATTGTTCAAACATACTTCACTCATTCACAAAACCACTACACAATTTGTACAGCATACACAGCATTGATTGATCATTCACGCTGAATAACGTAGGATTCAAGCAATGATTTGCCGAACCGACTGACAGTCAAAGGGAGACAACTTTGGGGCCTTTTCCACATAACGCGCCGCCTGCGTCGATCACTGAACAGAATCCCGCTGGAACGGATGGCTTTGAATTCGTCGAGTTCGCTCATCCGGATCCACAAGTCTTGCGGGACCTGTTTGCGTCGATGGGCTATACGCATGTTGCCTCTCACAAGACCAAAGCCATCGAGTTGTGGCAACAAGGCGACATCTCTTACTTGATCAACGCGCAGCCAGAAACTCATGCCGCCGAATTCATTACGGCTCACGGTCCATGTGCTCCGTCGATGGGCTGGCGTGTCGTTGACGCCGCGCATGCATTCAAACATGCCGTTTTAAAAGGCGCCGAACCTTACGAGGGCAATGGAAAAGTAATTGACGTGCCGGCGATCGTGGGTATCGGCGGATCGTTGATCTATTTCGTCGACAAGTATTACGAGACCAGTCCGTACAACGAAGAATTCGACTGGATCACCAAGGCTCATCCGGCGGGAGTCGGATTCCATTACCTCGACCACCTGACTCACAATGTGTTTAAAGGGAACATGGATACTTGGTTCAAGTTTTACGGCGAGCTATTCAATTTTCGCGAGATCCGATTCTTCGACATTCAAGGAAAGCATACTGGTCTGTTCAGTCGCGCTTTAACTTCTGCCTGCAACCGAATTCGCATTCCAATCAATGAGGACCGCGGAGAAACGGGTCAGATCGTAAACTACTTAAAGAAATACGCTGGTGAAGGCATCCAACACATCGCCGTTGGAGCACACGATATCTATACCTCGGTCGATACGATCGCCGAACAGGGCGTTCGGTTCATGCCAGGCCCGCCGGATACTTACTATACAATGTCGCACGACCGCGTTGTCGGACACGATGAACCAATCGACCGAATGAAAAAACATGGAATCTTGATCGATGGCGAAGGGGTCGTTGATGGCGGCGAAACCAAAATTCTGTTGCAGATATTTTCCAAGACCGTGATCGGACCGATCTTCTTTGAGTTCATTCAACGCAAGGGCGATGATGGGTTCGGAGAAGGAAACTTTAAGGCTCTATTCGAATCGATTGAAGCCGAGGAGATGGCTCGAGGCGACTACGGTCCGGCGGAGTAGAACATCACAATGTGCTGATCGTTTAACGGCCAGCCGAAGCGACTGTGGCAGCATGTACGACGCGCAGTCGCCTTCGGCTTGCCGTTAAACGCACCTATACATCTCAACCCAAGACGCGAATCTAAATGCAACTTCACCTTCCAACCGATCCACAGCCGCCAACGGAAAACGCAATCTCGCTCGTTTCATTCCGTGACTTCTACGCGTTTGAACAACACGTGAAAACGTGCCGCGGAAAACGAGGGCTGGACATGATCCCACAGTGGTACGATCAGCCAGTGTTCTACTTTTCCAACGCCCAATCTTTGGTACACGGTGGAGCAAGCATCGCCGCACCACAAGGCTGCACGGAACTCGACTACGAACTCGAACTTGGAATCGTGATCGGGAAGCCCGGTCGCAACATTGCCATCGAAAACGCGTGGGACCACATCGCCGGCTTCACGATCGTTAACGACTTTAGTGCTCGTGATCTGCAGCGCAACGAAATGGCGGTTGGGCTCGGGCCATCAAAAGGAAAAGATTTCGCGACGGCGGTTGGGCCGAAGCTGGTCAGTGTCGATTCACTGCGGCATCGCATCTCCGACGACGACAAGATTGACCTTTCAATGACCGCAACGGTCAATGGAAAAGTACTCAGCCAGGGCAATGCCAACACGATGTATTTCTCGTGGCCGCAAATCGTGGCCCATGCATCACGTGACGTGACGCTTGTCGAAGGCGAATTATTGGGAAGCGGAACCGTTGGCACCGGTTGCATTCTTGAACTGGGACACGAAAATACAGACGGATGGCTCAAGCCGGGCGATGTCGTTGAACTGACGATCGAAGAACTCGGTTCGCTCAAGAACACAATTTCACCGAATCAAGGTCAGTAAATGCCTTTCAATCGCCAACCGGGAACCGCAACTGCCAAAGGCTACATGCCCGGATTCGGCAATGACTTTGAAACCGAAGCACTACCTGAGGCGCTTCCTGTTGGAAGAAATTCGCCGCGACGCTGTGCCTACGGCCTGTATGCGGAACAGCTTTCCGGTTCTCCGTTTACGGCCCCTCATGCGACGCTGGAACGATCATGGTTGTATCGCATTCGCCCGTCGGTCAAGCACGTTAGACGTTTTCAAAAAATTGAAATGCCGTATTGGAAGAGCGGACCCAACATCATTCCAGATGTCGTTTCGCTTGGGCAATACCGTTGGGATCCGACGCCGTTTCCAAACAGCAAAGTAACTTTTGTGACGGGTATGCGATCGATGACGACCGCCGGCGATGTTCGCACACATGTCGGAATGGCGTCGCATGTCTACTTGGCCAACTCAAACATGGGTGACGAGTACTTCTACAACGCCGACGCCGAGCTGTTGATTGTGCCGCAGGAAGGAAGACTGGAGATCTTCACTGAGTTCGGAAAGATCGAACTGGAGCCGCTGGAGATATGCGTTTTGCCACGCGGTATGGTGTTCAAGATTGATTTGCTTGATGAAGAGGCTCGAGGATTTGTTTGTGAAAACTATGGAGCCAAATTTACGCTGCCCGGACGCGGACCGATTGGAGCCAACTGCTTGGCCAACCCACGCGATTTCAAAACGCCCGTTGCCTGGTTCGAAGATCGTGACGCGGATTGTGGCGTGACGGTAAAGTGGTGCGGCGAGTTTCACCGCACGGAGATCGACCATTCACCGCTGGACGTGGTTGCTTGGCACGGAAACTACGCGCCGTACAAATACGACCTTCGACATTACGCTGCGGTTGGATCGATTACTTTCGATCACCCAGATCCTTCGATCTTTACCGTGTTGACAGCTCCGACGGCTGAAGAGGGCACTGCGAACATTGACTTCGTTATCTTCCCGCCGCGATGGTTGCCGCAGGAAAACACTTTTCGCCCGCCGTGGTATCACAAGAACATTATGTCCGAGTTAATGGGTAACATTCACGGACAGTATGACGCCAAGCCTCAGGGCTTTGTGCCAGGCGGAATCAGTTTGCACAACTGCATGCTGCCGCACGGTCCCGACAACGATGCGTTCATGAAGGCAAGTAACTCAAGCGATGATCCAGTTTATCTAGACAACACAATGTCGTTCATGTTCGAAACACGATTCCCTCAAATGGTTACAGAATTCGCAGCCAACGAAGCGCCGATTCAGGATGACTACGTCGACTGCTGGGAAGGACTTCAAAAACGATTCAACGGCACGCCCGAAGGCGATTGGTCGTAAGCAACAACGCACACCAATAACCGAAAACTGAAAACCAAATGCAATTTGATCCAACCAATATGGGCATCCGCGACGTTTACACGTTGATGGTGCAATTGATTACTCCGCGGCCGATCGCTTGGGTGTCGAGTATTTCCAAAGACGGCGTGACAAATCTCGCGCCGTACAGTTTCTTCAATGGCGTTGGTGCGAATCCTCCGTCGGTGCTTTTCTGTCCCGTCAATCGTCGTGACGGAAGCCAAAAGGACTCGCTGCTTAACGTGCTCGATACGAAAGAGTTTGTGGTCAATGTTGTGTCTGCCGCAGACGCAGAAATCATGAACAACTCATCGGCGGACTTCGCGTCGGAAGTCAGCGAATTTGAAGCACTCGGAATTGAGACGCATGCATCCGAGAAAGTCGCACCACCACGCGTTGCCTCTTCACTTGCTCAATTTGAATGCAAACTATTGCAGCACATCGAACTGGCCGAAGGGCCTGCCGGAGCCAATGTCGTGATAGGCGAAATCGTGATGATGCATGTTGCGGACTCGATCATCGACGACGGCATCATCGATCCTGCAGAATTAGACAACGTCGGTCGACTTGGCGGCAAAGCGTACACAAAAACAACCGACCGATTTGAACTCGACCGACCACCGGCACCGCAATGAACGACTCCTCCATCATCAAGAACTGGCATCGCGACTCCCAGTGGAGCGACCTTAAACCGCTTTCGGTCGAAGAACGTATAGCACTGCATGCTAAAACGTTTGCCAACTGGGACACGGAACATGATGGCCCGGCTCCGATCTGGATTCCGACCGTCAGCGAAACTGAAAGCACCAATCTCAGTGCTCTCATGAAGCAAACCGGCCATCAGGATCTTGAGTCACTCCAACGCTGGTGGCAAAATTCACCAGACGAATTCTGGGACGTCGTCGCCTTCAACCAGTTCGAACTGTTTGCAGACAAGCCGAAGAAGGCGCTCGAATTCGAAGACCCAAGAGAGCCAACGTGGTTTCCGGGCGCGCGGCTGAACATTGCAAATGCTTGCCTGAGCGAATTGACCGCCATTTTGGGCAATCCTGCCATCAAATACGCGACTGCCGACGGCCAGATCAACGAATTGAGCTACGGGGAACTGCGGGAGAAAGTCCAGATTTTCGCCGCCAGAATACGGGACGCCGGATTCGAACCGGGAGATCGACTCGCGATCGTGATGCCAATGAACATGGAATCAGTGGTGATCTACTTGGGCATTTTGTATTCAGGTTGTGCAGCCGTTTCGATTGCGGATTCGTTTGCTGCAGGTGAAATCGCCAAGCGACTTCGAATCAGCGAAGCCAAGGGCGCGTTCTACTGCGATGCCTATCAGCGAGCTGGCAAGACGATCTCCTTGGGAAAGAATGTTTCTGCAGCCAGAGACATCTGCGAAACCGAAGGGCAAACCGTTGACCTATTTTCTGATAGCCACCAATGGCCAGCGGTAGATCCACTGCCCGAAGCACATATTGCTGAACCGGAACGTATCGTCAACGTGTTGTTTTCCTCTGGCACAACAGGCGATCCCAAAGCAATTCCTTGGGACCAAACGACACCAATCAAGTGCGCTGTCGACGGCTATTATCATCACGACATCAAACCAGAAGACGTTGTTGTTTGGCCGACCAACCTTGGTTGGATGATGGGACCGTGGTTAATCTTCGCAACGTTAATGAACGGCGGCACGATTGGTCTGTTTGAAGATGCACCAACCGGAGAAGCGTTCGGCAAATTTGTACAAGATGCCAAAACGACTATGCTGGGCGTTGTTCCAGCTCTGGTTCGTCACTGGAAGCAAACCAAATGCATGGAGTCATTCGATTGGTCTTCGATCAAGTGTTTCAGTTCCACTGGCGAAGCATCCAACGAACAAGACATGATCTATCTTTCGGCTTTGGCCGGTTTCCGGCCGATCATTGAATATTGCGGCGGCACCGAAATCGGTGGTGGTTACCTAAGTAGCACGATGATCCAGCCCAATGTTCCGGCAACGTTTTCAACCGTCGCCGTTGGCAATCGGTTTGTGATCCTTGACGACGACGGACAGTCAACGGATGAAGGTGAGCTCTATCTGGTGCCACCATCGATTGGTCTTTCTCGCAAGTTACTCAACCGTGACCATTTCGAAACTTACTATGCCGATGTCCCGGACAGCGAATTTCCGCTTCGACGCCACGGCGACCGAATGCAGCGACTCCCCGGCGGTTATTTTCGCGCGTGTGGCCGGATGGATGACACGATGAATCCTGGTGGAATTAAAGTCGGGTCTGCGGAAATTGAAACGATCATCAACGGAATTGACGGCATTGATGAATCTGCCGTGATCGCGGTATCTGAAAATGGAACGGGACCGGATCAACTGGTTGCCTACGTAGTTTCGAAAGATGAAATCGATTCCGAGAAGGTAATCAAGGCGATCAACGTGGAGATTCGAAAGCAACTGAATCCATTAATCAGAGTTTCTGCCATTCGAACGATCGAGAAACTGCCTCGAACCGCGTCGAACAAAATCATGCGTCGCGAA
>CAZORS010000181.1:9560-11420 GCA_964582025.1 uncultured Pirellulaceae bacterium
TTCAATCCTTCAACTTCGATAGTCAGCTCGGCTTTTTGAAGATGCAACATTCGGAACACATCTTCAAACGCGATGTCAGATACGGACCTCTCACCAAGGATCTTGATTTGTTCTTTGATGCGACCGTCGGACGCCTCCAAATCTCGCATAGAGTTATTGATCGCTTTTTCAATCGCTTTCAGCGACACTTTTCGAGGCGAAGGCTGCGCGACAGGTGGACTGTTGCCGGCTGATTGAGCCGCAACACCAGCTGGATACGCAAAGACAAGCAAAAGCCCAGCCGCGATCACAAAGTAAAGATGGTTTTTCATTTGATCTCCAATGTCCATTAACTTCTTAGTTTGGTTGCAAAATTTTCCGTGCAATTTCGGCACCTTTAGTGTTTGGAAACGTACTGGCCACGTATTCCAATTCTGATCTCACTGATTCGATACTCGCTCCACGATCAAGCGATGACTCCCACGACAGGCTCATCGCGAGTGCCAGCGATTCTTCCAATTTCAAGTGAGGCTCCTCGTTCAGAAGTTCAAGTCGTGAACGATCCAGCTCCCGAGCTTTGGAAAGCAACTCGATCGACCTACGTTCTTCATCCAATTGAGCCAACAAACTTTCCAGTTCTTCGATTTCTTCTTCGTTACTGATTGCAACTGACACGTTTTCGTCGACGTCGACAGGTGCCGCTGGCAGGTTGAAGAACACCAGAACGGATGCCGCAATCGCCGCCAACAAACCAAGAATCGTAATTCCAGAATTTGAACGCCGCGCAACGGTTAAGGACTCAGGCTCCCGATCCGGGATCTGCAAAAGTTTTGCCTTGAGATCGTGAGGCACGCTCACGTCGCGAAGCAGGTCATCCAATTGTTCGTCTTCGATTGGCATTTTTAGATCAGGCAAGTATTCCCATAAAAATTCATGTTGTTGGTATCCAACGGCTGGCAGCCGTCGTTACGAAGCGTTTTCTTTTTCAATAATCTCTTTCAACCGCTTTCGACCGCGGTGCATTCGCGAAAGCACGGTTCCTCGCGGGACGTCCAAAATCTCAGATGCCTCGTCGACTGACATACCTTCCATCGAAACCAAGAAGATCGGCACACGTTGATCTTCATCAAGTCGCTCCAATGCTCGTTGAACAATATCGACGGTCTCATTTTCTTCTGGCTTATCAACTCGGGTATCCACGATCCCTTCAACATCGGGCGAGGCAACTGGTTTCTTCTTTCGAATCGCTTTCAAATTCTGGTTTCTCAAAATCGCAAAGATCCAACTACGCATCTTTGACGGATCTCGCAGCGAATCGATCTTCTGCCACGCCTGCGAGTACGTCTCCTGAACCAAATCCTCAGCCCTGGTCGCATTTCCCGTTAGCCGCCAAGCGACCCGATAGATCGAATCCGCGCAGGATTCTACGCAGGACTCAAAGAGCTCTCTGGGATCGGGATCTTCTGGCATCTGATTCGGCAGAAATCGTGTGTTTCCAGGTAAGTACCAATTGGAGCAGCTTGATTCCCGAAAAATGTTCTTTTTCCAGAATGGAGCCCAATCGCGTTCGTTGACATTCTGACAAATTGACACCACGCCGCCGCATTGCTTGAAAATGCTGGAAAATGCTCGAAAAAGCGATGCTTAAAATAATTCACAGCTTCGGCACGAGGTTTGCTTTTGGTGGCGTAGCCGCGGATTTGACTGCCAATGAGCCAAATTACGTGTCTTACCAAACCAAACATCGCCGCAACCGGCGACAGATACCAACAGGAAATTTTGCAGGAGAGCAATCATGGCTCAGGGTGAAAAAATCATCGGAATCGACCTCGGCACGACAAACTCGGTAGTCGCCGTGATGGAAGGCAACGAACCAGTCGT
>CAZORS010000182.1:0-7156 GCA_964582025.1 uncultured Pirellulaceae bacterium
TATCGTTATCGCAGTCATTGTGCTGCTTGCCGTCGTAGCACTGGCCATTTACGACTTGTTACAAACGGCCGACCCAATTTGTCGAAACTATCCTGTCGTCGGACATGGTCGCCATGTTCTCAAAGAGCTCGGTCCGAAACTACGGCAATACATCGTCGCCAATAACAACGAAGAACGGCCTTTCAATCGCGACGATCGCGAATGGGTTTATCACTCCGCTGCCAAAGGCAACAACTATTTTGGTTTCGGAACCGACAACGACATTGAAAATACGCCCAGCTATCTGATCATCAAACAGAGTACGTTTCCCCTGTTTGATCCGCAGCCGGAAGACAAAGGCTACGATCCCGAATATCGAATCGAATCAAAGAAAACGATTGGCGAAGCTCGGGGTCGCAAAGGAGCCTTCCAGCCGAAATCGATCATCAATATTTCCGCCATGAGCTACGGTTCGCTCAGTGCTCCAGCTGTCGAAGCAATGAGCCGCGGTTCGGCACTTTGTGGCTGCCTGCAAAACACGGGCGAAGGCGGCGTCTCTCCGCATCACGACCATGGCGCCGATCTCGTATGGCAATTGGGAACCGGTTACTACGGAGCCCGCGCCAGCGACGGCACATTCGACGAAAAACGATTCGTTGAGACTTGTGAACAGTACAACGTCAAAGCCATCGAAGTCAAACTCAGCCAGGGCGCCAAACCGGGTCGCGGCGGCGTTTTGCCTGGCAGCAAAGTTACCCCAGAGATCGCAGCGATCCGGGGAATCCCGGTTGGCAAAAGTTGCCTGAGCCCCAACGCACATCGCGAATTTTCAAACGCTGACGAGATGTTGGATTTCGTTGAGCGGATCGCTGATCTTTCTGGCATACCGGTCGGCATCAAGTCCGCGGTCGGTCAGTTGGATTTTTGGCATGACTTGGTGAAGCTGATGGAGAGCGGCGATCGCGGGATTGACTTTCTGGCGATTGACGGTGGCGAAGGCGGAACAGGAGCGGCTCCGTTGGTTTTTTCGGATCACGTCGCCCTTCCCTTTCGAGTTGGCTTTCATCGCGTGCACGAAATTTTCACCAATGCCGGTTTACAGGATCGCGTCACGTTCATCGGCTCCGGCAAACTTGGATTCCCGGAAGAAACGTTACTCTCGATGGCGATGGGCTGCGACATGATCAACGTCGCGCGAACTGCGATGTTGGCGATCGGCTGCATCCAAGCGCAAATTTGCCACACCGGAAAATGTCCAACCGGCGTCGCGACTCAGGACAAGTGGCTGATGCGCGGACTCGATCCAACCGACAAGTCAGCTCGTTTAGCGAACTACATTACAACATTGCGAAAAGAAGTACTGCAACTGTGTCGCGCATGTGGTGTAGCTCATCCAGCGGATATGACGCTGGACTATTTCGAAGTCCTCGAAGACCGATTTCAGGCTCGCGCGATCGAAGAGAGTTTCGGTTAGGATTGGAAACGCGGAGGCACGGAGTTCGCAGAGAGATTATTGAGTTATGGATGATCAGTCAAAAATCAACACGTTGACACAAGCCATTATCGGTGCAGCAATTGAGGTTCATCGCGAGCTTGGGCCGGGACTTCTGGAGTCCGTGTATCGAAAGTGTCTGGCTTACGAACTTCGGAAGCAAGGATATGACGTTGTTGAAGAGCGCCCGATTCCAGTTGTATATGATGGGCAAACTCACGAGTGTGGTTTTCGGGCCGACGTTTTGGTTGAAGAACTGGTCGTTGTTGAACTAAAGGCAAAATCCACGATTCATCCAGTCGACAAAGCCCAAACATTGTCTCATCTTCGGTTGATGGATCTGTCAGTTGGCCTTTTAATCAATTTTCACGAAGTCAAGCTTGTTGATGGTCTACACCGAATCGTAAACGGCTACAAAGGTCCCAAACCTACATGACTCATTTTTCCTCTTTTCCTCCGCGAACTCTGCGTCTCCGCGTTTCAAAATACATGCTACTCCGTTCCAGTTCAGGTCAAATTTCCATGCCCAAATCATTTCGATTTCTGTGTCTGTTCACTGTCGCGTTATCGACTTTGTTCGCTACGAACGTCGCTTTCGCTCAGCAGCTTCCCGGCGCCCAACGGATTATGGCGGCGTACCAGAAAACAGAAGTTGACATCCCGATGCGTGACGGAGTCAAACTTCACACCACGATCTACTCGCCACGGGACACGCGGAAAAAGTATCCCATCATGATGAACCGGACGCCGTATAGCACGGCTCCTTACGGCCCCGATCAATATCGTGCTCGTATCGGTCCATCGGCGATCATGGAAGACGAAGGCTACATCTTCGTCCATCAAGACGTTCGCGGTCGATTCATGTCAGAAGGAAGCTACACGAACATGCGTCCCAACGTGGACGACGAAAAAGTCGTTGACGAAAGCTCCGACACTTACGACACGATCGACTGGCTGACCAAACGAGTCATCAACAACAATGGCAAAGTCGGCATGTGGGGAATCTCGTACCCGGGTTTCTATTGTGCGGCAGCGTTACCAAATCACCATCCTGCCCTCGTTGCGTCGACTCCGCAGGCACCGATTTCTGACTTCTTCTTCGATGACTTCCATCATCACGGAGCCTATCTGCTCAGCTATCTTTCAGCCACCAACACGTTTGGCTATCAGCACGCTGGACCGACTCCGCAGCAATGGTATCCGGAAGTCCAAACGGGTTCGCAGGACGCCTGGCAGTTTTACATGAACCTTGGTTCGCTAAAAAATGCCGATCGACTCTTTGAAGAACAAAACGAATTTTGGCAACAGCTCTCCGACCATCCGAACTACGACACTTTCTGGCAGAAGCGATCCATTCTGCCTCATCTGAAAAACATCAAGACAAACGTGCTAGTCGTTGGCGGATTCTACGATGCTGAAGATCTCTACGGTCCGTTGAACATTTATCGCAGCATTGAAAAAAACAGCGACACGTTCAACGCAATCATCATGGGTCCTTGGGAGCACGGAGAATGGTCGCAACGAGGCGTTGGCCGCGACCAAATCTACACTGTCGGAAAGATTGGCATCGACAAAGGTCTGCAAAACTTTTATCAACGCAAAGTCGAAGCTCCTTTCTTTGCACACTTCCTCAAAGGCAAAGGTGCCGCACCGCAGTTCGAAGCCCTGATGTACGACACCGGCGCTCGTGGTTGGAAAAAGTTCAAGAAGTGGCCGCCAGAAGATTCACGCGTCGTAAAAAGTTACTTTGGTGCCGGTGGAAAACTGGTCGCCAAAGCACCCGAGTCTGCCGCCGAAGCTGAAGGCGCGTTCACCGAGTTCATCAGCGACCCCATGAATCCCGTACCTTATCGGCAGATGTCCGACATCAAATTCGGATTTACACCGCGAGAGTTCATGACCGATGACCAGCGTTTCGCGACCGCTCGTGCGGATGTGCTGACGTTCCAGTCAGAGCCACTCGAGCAATCAGTGACGTTGACGGGAGATATGCTGGCTCATTTGAAAGTTTCGACATCGCAGAGTGCTGCCGACTGGATCGTGAAGCTGATCGACGTCTATCCGGACAACCATCCATTCGTATCTGGTTCAAATGGGGAACTCCAGTTCGGTGGTTTTCAGGGGCTTGTTCGTAGTGAAACGATTCGCGGCCGGTTCAGAAATAGCTACTCGGAACCAGAGCCGTTCGTGCCGAATGAAGTTACGACAGTTGATCTGCCGCTGCAGGATGTTTGTTACACCTTCAAACGTGGGCATCGCATCATGATCCACGTTCAGAGCACGTTCTTCCCTTATATCGATCGCAATCCGCAGAAGTACGTGCCGAATATTTTCGACGCCGAAGACACGGATTTCGTTTCGGCGACACATCGCGTCTATCACAACGCGACCGATGCAAGTTGGATCGAGATGAAAGTGATGAAGTGATGTTTGGTCATCCCGGTAATACAAGCCCGAAGCGCAAGCGAGTGAATCTGTCGCGCTGCAACGGAGTATTCACTCGCTTGCGCTTCGGGCTTGTATTGATGCTCTCAATGTGTGCCACCGCCAACGCGCAAACGATGGAGGACATCAATCCGGCCATGCAAGCGGCGATGAAAGTCGACCTGCAACTGGTCGAAGCCAACGGATTGCGAATCATTCAGGGCCAGCATGTCACGATCTACACCGACGTGCCGGCCAGCGAAACGATCGAAGAATTGCCAACGATTTTTGATGCCGCCGTTCCGCAGTGGAGTGAGTACTTCAACGTCGACGTTGCCAAGACGAAGCCGTGGAAGATGCAAGCGTTTTTGATTCGCGACAAGGAACGATTCGAGAAAGCTGAGCTCATTCCGGCTGATCTTCCCAAGTTTCCAGCTGGCCTGAATCAAGGCCACGAGATCTGGCTCTTCGTTCAGCCCGACCCTTACTACACTCGTCATTTACTGCTCCATGAGGGCACACACGCGTACATGCAATGGTTCGGCAACGGCGTGGGAGCGCCTTGGTATGCCGAGGGCATGGCGGAGTTGTTGGGACTGCACCGATGGGCCAACGGCCAGCTCAAAATTCACCATCGAGTGAAAGACTCCAGCGAAACCGAAGGTTGGGGTCGACCGAAGCTGATCAAGGATTGGGTCGCGGCAAACAAAGATGGCCAGAACGACAAATCGTTACGGGATATTTTGCGAACTCCCAATCGAGCGTTTGGCGACGTCGAAAATTATGCTTGGTGCTGGGCAGCCTGCGAGTTTCTTGGCCAACATCCACTGACCAAAGATCGCTTTCCCAAATTACAAAAACATGTTCATCATCGCGGTCGTCAAAAATTCAATTGGAATTTCGAGCAAATCTTCGCGGAGGATTTAGACGTACTCGAACGGGATTGGGCGTGGTATATCCGTGAGCTGGACTATGGCTATTCGGTTGCCAAGGGAGCGTTGAGCGAGCTACAACCGGCTGAAGACGGTCAGCATGAATTGAAGTCAGATCGGTCGTGGCAATATTTGAACATGGAAGTCAAAGCCGGTCAGAAGTTTCGTGTATCGGCGACCGGACGATTCGAAATCGGCAGTAGCTTGGTGAATGGCGAAGCCAAGCCATGGCCCTGCGAGGCAAACGGGATCACGATCGACTACTTTCGCGGTCGTCCAATCGGCGAACTTCAGGCAATGATGGTCCCGAGCGACGCCGATATCGCGTTGCTGCCGCAGATCTGTAAGCAGGCTCCAACATCTGTCGGCCCAGGCAAGGTGATCACGGCAGACATAGATGGACTGTTATGTTTCCGAGTCAATGAGTCGCCAGCAAATTTGAGCGACAATCGCGGTGGACTGAAAATAGCCATCGAAAAATTGGACTAATTGAGGATAATCTCGGTGGGATAGGCTACCAGCCTGTGGACATGCAGATCACAGGCTGGAAGCCTATGCCACCAACCACTACTCGACCTTTAACACCCGGCACGCAAATGAACTTGCAAAACCAAGACCCAGAAATCTTCGATCTGATCAACGCCGAAGCTGTCCGCCAACAGGACGGCCTAGAAATGATCGCCAGCGAGAACTACACCAGCGTCGCGATCATGGAAGCCGCTGGCAGTGTGCTGACCAACAAGTATGCCGAAGGTTATCCCGGCCGCAGATACTACGGCGGTTGCGAGCACGTCGATGTGCTCGAGAACGTGGCGAGAAATCGAGCCAAGGAACTTTTCGGCGCTGAAGCTGCAAACGTTCAACCGAACTCGGGCTCACAAGCCAACCAAGCGGTTTACCTTGCGGCGCTGGATGTTGGCGACACGGTTCTCGGCTTGGACCTTGCTCATGGAGGTCACTTGACTCATGGTATGCGGTTGAATATTTCTGGCAAGCTTTACAACTTCATCAACTACGGCGTCAAGAAGGACGACCATCGAATAGACTTCGATCAGGTCGCAGCGTTGGCCAAAGAACACAAACCGAAAATGATCGTCGCCGGAGCGAGTGCTTATCCGCGAGAGATTCCTCACGAGAAGTTTAAGGAAATTGCGGATGATGTCGGAGCGCTTCTGTTTGTCGACATGGCTCACTATTCGGGTTTGGTAGCTGGCGGAGCCCACAACAGTCCGGTGCCGCACGCGGACTTTGTGACTTCGACAACTCATAAGACTCTGCGTGGTCCTCGTTCGGGAATGATTTTGTGCAAGAAAGCGTGGATCAAAAAGATTAACTCGGCTGTGTTCCCTGGCATGCAGGGTGGACCGCTAATGCACGTCGTCGCCGGGAAGGCAGTTTGCTACGGCGAATGTCTCAAGCCAGAATTCAAAACGTATGCTCAGCAGATCGTCAATAATTCGAAGGCGCTGGCTGAAACGTTGATGGCTGGTGGGCTGACGCTCGTTAGCGGAGGAACGGACAATCACTTGTGCCTAGTCGATGTAGCTTCGTCGCTTGACCTTGGCGGTAAGGATGCCGAAGAGGCGCTAGGGCGTTGTGAGATCACCGTCAACAAGAACATGATTCCTTTCGATCCGAGAACGCCAATGGATCCAAGCGGTGTGCGGATCGGAACTCCAGCGTTGACGACGCGTGGCATGGGAGTCGATCAGATGAAGCAGATTGGCGATTGGATCGTGCAGTCGCTTAAGAACGCCGACGATGAAACGGTTCATCAATCGATCAAGTCGGGCGTCAAAGAAATGTGCGACAGCTTCCCAGTGCCGGCAGCTTCGATGTTGGTTTAATTTGGTCTATGGCCACGGTCCAGTTAGCGTTTCCTAGCCACGAAGTGGCGGCAGCAATTAGCTATGGGCGTGAGCCCATAGTTTGTTCATTCTCAAAAACCGAAAGCCACGAAGTGGCGACAGCAAGGCTCGGCCAAATTGCTGTCGCCACTTCGTGGCTTTCGGTTTAGATTAACAGCTGGTTGTAGCGAGACATCCCTAAAGGGATTAACTACGAACAACATGCAATTAAATATCAGCGGGACATAGCGAGTGATAATCGGATACTTCCTCGTCGTCGTGCTGGCTGTTTTGATCGCGATTTTCGTCGTTCTACTGCTCGCAGCAATACTATTCGGTATGGTCATTTACTGGGCTTATCGCAAAGATAATCCACGCGATGAAGAACGGTCCTAACACTACGGTCGTGTTCAGAATACCTGCCGGAAGCCTACGCCACTTCGGGCGAAAGAAAGCTCAGGAATTCGGGATCGTCTCTGATC
>CAZORS010000182.1:7256-11414 GCA_964582025.1 uncultured Pirellulaceae bacterium
AGCCTACGCCACTTCGGGCGAAAGAAAGCTCAGGAATTCGGGATCGTCTCTGATCAAGTCGAAATCGGATTCGCCGGCAATCTGCTGACGAAACGTAGGGCGAAGCTCGAAAGCCTGCGCCAAATACTCGATCGCGTTCGACGTTCGTCCATCTAGTGCGAAATAGCACGCGAGGTTATAGTGGCAAATCGCTTGGTCAGGTTCAAACTCGATCGCAATCTGCATCGACTCAATGGCTTCTTCGAGTCGGTCGCACCGTTTAAAGCACCAAGCGATTGCTAACAAACCATGGATGCTGTCTGGCTCAAGTTCGAGCGATCGGCGAAAGTGAACGATGGCTTCTTCGAATCGATGTGCGAAACGGCAAGCCTCGCCTTTGAGGTGCAACACGTAGCAGCGATGATCGGGAGAAGGTTCGACGCTCTCAAGCAACCTGAGCATTCGATTGGCGATCGGTTGAGCGAGCTCTTCATCCATCGACAGACCGGACTCGAAGGTCGACATCAGCTCGAGGTAACCCTCAGCTGTTCGAATCGCGCGTCGCTGACTTTTGACGCCAAGCCGTTTGTTGGTCTCGTCGCTCATGCTTCGATTATGACTAAAACTGCTCAATAACCTAGCGCCAGTTTTGGATTCAATGCTGGCAATATTGTCACCCCCCGCGAAGGTTGGTTTTTGGCGATTGCAACGCTTTTAATTGGTCAGAGCGTTCGCTGAGGCCGCGACGGCCCCGATTTTCGTTGCAATTTTTGATCGTTTAACAATCGTGGAGACATATCCAACATTCATTGGGCACCCATGTTTGAACGAATCTTCATCCCGCTTTTTGCGACATTGATGGCTATCGCGCTGGTGAGTACGACGCTTGTCGACAACGATACGCCAACTAGATCGGCTCAATCCACGACTGCGCCGTGGACACAAGTCACAGCGACGGATCCAACGGGCAGTTTTCGATTCACGAAAAATGGATGGGAAGATACGACTCATTGGCGAATCGGCGGCGAAGAGTCCAAAGTTGAATTCATCGACAATATTCACCCGCTCACTTGGACGTTGATTGTGATTCTGGCTGCGATCGGATTGGCAATCTTGGCTTCCGACGAAAAGAGTGTTCGGCGGCTGTGGTCGAAGTCAAATTCGCAAGCGTGAGGGACGTAGGCAGGATTGCATCAAGCCGATGTCGAATTGGCAGGTTGAAAACCGGCCCCACGAACCTACTCAATTCGCTTTAGCACTTCCAGCATGTAGCGCCAATACTTCTCCACACTGGCGATATGACACTTCTCGTCAGGCGAATGAGGATTCTTGATCGTTGGTCCAAATGAAACCATGTCGAGCCCCGGATAGTGGCTACCAATGATGCCGCACTCAAGACCGGCGTGAACGGCGTTCACGACAGCGTCTTGGTCAAACATTTCTCGATAGATCTGTTTCATCAAGTTCAACGTTTTCGAATCCGCGTTAGGAGTCCAACTAGGATAATCGCCGCTATGTGTAACGGTGGCAGCAATGCCGCTGAAAGTAGCATCGATCTGGTTCGTGACATCCGTCTTAGCGGTTTCGACACTGCTGCGACTGAGAAACTCGATGGACCCGCGCTGCGAATCAATGTTGATCAACGAAAGATTGGTTGAAGTTTCTACCAACCCATCGACTTGATCACTCATTCGGATCACGCCGCAAGGCGACGCGTAGATGGCGGCCAACAAACTTCGCTGCAGCGCTGGTTCCAACACGCTTTCACTCGCTTCTGACGCTTCGAGTTCAATGGTCAGACCTGTTTCCGTTTTTGCGAGTTCGGTTTTGATCGTGTTCGCAATTTCATTGACGGATTTTTTGAATTCACTCTCTGATCCAACGTTTAGAACTGCGAATGACTCGCGAGGAATTGCGTTTCTAAGGCTTCCGCCATTGATCGAAGCGACTTCGAAATCGGCTCCAGATTGTTGGCAAGTCCACAGAATTCGGTTCATGATTTTGTTGGCGTTGCCGCGCCCAAGATGAATTTCACAACCCGAATGACCGCCGCACAAACCGGTCACTGAGAGCTTCAACCAAGTTCCACTTCCGGGAGCTTGACTTTTGCATTCGATTGAGACAGAAGAATCAACTCCGCCGGCACAGCCGATCGTCAGTTCTCCTTCGTCTTCTGTGTCGGTGTTGAGCAATATCTTTGCTTGGAGCAAACCAGACTGAAGCTCGAACGCTCCCGTCATGCCGGTTTCTTCGTCAATTGTGAAAAGGCCTTCTAACGGACCATGCTCGATATCTTTAGCAGAGAGGACGGCGAGGATCGACGCGGCTCCCATTCCATTGTCAGCACCAAGCGTCGTGCCTTTGGCTTTCACCCAGTCGCCATCAATCCAAGACTCAATGCCTTGAGAATCAAAATCAAACTCCGTGTCGGAATTTTTTTGATGAACCATGTCAAGATGCGCCTGCAAAGCGACCGGCGTCACGTTTTCTTTGCCCTCTGTTGCGGGTTTGCGAATGACGATGTTGCCGGCATCGTCCACGATCGTTTCGAGTCCCATGTCTTCACCGGCTTGCCGCACAAAGGCGATGATGCGTTCTTCTTTTTTCGAGGGCCGAGGAACCTCATTGAGTTTCTCAAACCACGTCCAAATTTGCGAAGGTGCGAGTTGAGCGACAGCATTGTTCATGGTTGTTCTCGGAAAAAAATTGTGGGTCTCCGTGGGCAGGTTTTCAACCTGCCAAACTGATTCAATGGCAGGTTAAAACCTGCCCCACCCAGTTCTGCGACAAACTAGCGTTCGACTTCGACAGGTTCACCGTTCTTGAATTCACAATAGTAGATGGCTCGATCGCGCGTTGCACGACGAGCATAAATTCGAGCAGATTTTAATTCGTTGTAACGCAAACTGAACTTCGAACCGGCACGCGTAACGAATCGTTCCATCTTGAAGGTTTTAGAACTTCCGGCCGGGATGGGTTCTTGATCGTAAACTTGATAGTGGCCGTTGATTTGAATGTTCAGGTGAGTCCAATCAACTTCTTCGAGGTTGCTAACGATTAGGTCGCCGCCTGAATACTCATCCCGTTCCCAATAGTCGATCGCATAGAAATCAGCATCGGGAAGACCAACGGCTGCGAATTCGCAATCGAGCGTTCCTTCGGCGGCTGGATCTAGGATCATGAAAAGCACGGTGATCGTAATGATCGGCAGCAAACACATCCCGATCAGCAAACGAGTCAAAGCACCCTTGCTAAGCTGGGGTGACTTCTGCATCACTGTCGAGCGGGGAAACGGGATTTCAGATTTTTGCTCGGTAGACATAGCTTGTTGAACTTGGGTGAATTTCGCGATGAAGCTAATCAGTTCGCGTAGGCGTTCCCAAATAAATTCAGAAGAAACGCGTCTGCTCAAATATACTGTGGATTTGTCCCAGGTTAAATTCCAGCTGGGCTTTTTGGACCGCAATCATTTCGGACAACGATGAACGCTATTTCGGAACGATACCTAATTAACTCGACTTGGCTGATCAAGCTGCGTTGGGTTGCTGTGATCGGACAAGTGTTGACGATTTTGGTGACGATTCTGTTTTTCAAGATTCAGCTTCCCGCCGTGTGGGCTTTGGCCGTCGCCATTTCAGTGACGATTGGATCGAACCTTGCTTTGATGTACTGGTTTTCAAACACGGCTCAAGCGACAAATCAAAACGTGCCATCGAATCGAGTGCTTGGTTTTGTTTTGTTGGTTGATCTTTTTTCGCTGACCACGCTGCTGTTTGCGACCGGCGGACCAAACAATCCTTTCTCGTTGTTCTTCTTTGTGAACGTCAGCCTTTCCGCACTTCTATTGAACCGAAACTGGGCTTGGGGGCTTAACGTGATGTCCGTGCTTTGTTTCGCGGGGCTGTTATTCGATCATTATCATATCGACGAATTGAACATTGGGCTCGATTCGATTCGCAGCCGCGGCGATGTGTCGCTGCAACATACGGGGCTATTGGTGGCTTTTGCGACGTGCACTAGCGTTATCGTCTATTTTATGACTCGCTTGACTGACGAATTGCGGCAACAACAGAATACTGTCCGCCAAGCAGAAGAGTCAAAAGCGAGATTCCAAAAGATTGAAGCACTCGGGACGCTCGCCGCCGGAGCAGCCCACGAATTGGCAACGCCTTTGTCAAC
>CAZORS010000183.1:0-2957 GCA_964582025.1 uncultured Pirellulaceae bacterium
GTGTGACTGAAAGTCCGCAAGCCGAATCAGATTCAACAGACGACTCGTCCGAAGAGCATCGCGCTTCGGGAGGGGCCGTTGATCGCGTCAATCCAAAACGCAGTCTCGACCTTGCGTTGGCCGCTGCCAAAACCGCCGCCGAGAACGGAGGCACCGACCTGACGGTTTTGGACATGTCTCCGCACACCGCCATCTTCGACTACTTCGTAATCGCAACCGGATCCAGCCGGCGGCTGCTGCACGCGATGAGCGAAGAGATTGATCATTGTCTCGAAGACGAGATGAATGACAAACGTATGAATATTGACGGTTATGCGGAAAGCCGCTGGATCGTCTTAGACTACGGCACCGTCGTGATCCATCTCTTCGAAGAAGAAGCTCGCGAAAACTACGCTCTAGAAACGCTTTGGGCTGATGCGAAGAAAGTTGACCTGACGGAAACGTTGAAAGACATCCGCTAGGTCATCGTTTAGTCATGACGCTCTTGTCGATCGTTTTGCTTCGCGACGCAGAGGTGCGAGTCCTTCTCTTATGCTGCCGACTGACACCGTATAGTCTCCCCTTACGCTGTCGGCACGTGTCGAATTTTCCGGTTACGCAAGGTGCGTAAACTGGCAGCTCCAATGCCCCGCTTTTTTTGGGATTTGATTCCAAAACCACCCCAAAACACGGCAATTGCTGACTATATTCGGAGTTCGAAAATTAACCAATGGAAAGCGTCGTCAAATCGGTGCATTGGTTTGTTTTGAATCCGATTTGCGATTAACAGGAGAAAAGAAATGCGTCACTTAAGCACCTTCATCATTGCCCTACTGGTCATCCCAATGGCAATCGCGTCTTCCGACGCACAAGAATTGGCCGCCCCAACGTCTGGCAAGGTTTACGTTTCCATTGCCCAAAACAACGACCTCGATGGAGACATCCTTGAGCTTGATGCGCTTAAGGTCGCGACTGAGTTCGGAACAGTCTCGATTCCGATGGCAAAAATTGACGGCATCAAAATGCATTCAGATGCAAAAGACAACGCCGTCATTGCTTTTAAGAACGGTGACCTTGTCACTGGCAAAGTCGTCCTCGAAGTTGTCAAACTCAAGACAAAATGGGGCACGGCTCATATCAACACGGAGAAGGTCGAAACGATCACCTACTCTCGCAACTCGAAGTTCTACTCAGACACTTCGACTGGAAAAGCGGTTTGGCGTTTCACTAAATCAGACCGCAAATAGTAAGTCTCAGTTTACGGCCGGCCCGGAGGCTGACCATTTCCAATCCTTGCAAGGAACGATGATGATGGAATGTCAATTGTTCAATCGTATTCCGGTCGCCGTGATGGCCGCTCTGGTAGCAATATGCCTCCACAGCGTTTCTATGGCTCAGGAAAAAACGTTTATCGGTGGCGAGGACTTGGTCCCCGGAATGACGAACAGTCAAGGTGAAGAGATCGTCACCCGCGCCTCGGGATTTTCCGCAGTCGTAACGCTCGACGACGCCAAACTGGATTCGCTTCTCCGCAAGGGTCGCATTGAAGTTAACATTCCATTTCAACTCGCCAACAGTATCGACTCTGTAATCCTAAAGCGTCCGATTCATTTCAAGGAAAAGCGCGCTGTCGAATTCGCAGAAGCGGAACTCGCGGGCCGACGTCTCAAGATCCAGTTGGATGATGAAGTCATTCAGCGAATCGACTATCAGCCAGTTGAGTTGAGGGTGTACGAAAACGGAATCTCTTCGGTCGTACTCAGGTACGTGGGGATTTCGCCTGAACAGAAGAGCCTTAAAGATATTGGAAATCCGGAAACGGATAGCCCGATTCTGATGGCGAGACTTAAGTCAGGAAAAGGACTTGCGGGGCGAATTCGTGGCATGCAGTCGTTGAAAATTAATTCAGTATTGGGTCAGATCGATGTATCTTTCGCCAAAACAAAAAAGATTCTTGTCGGGGACAAGGGCGAGCTGAACATTCAGATGGCCAATGGAGATTTGATTTCGGGAACCATCGAGGGAGGCAAAATTGAAATGCTGAACCGTTGGGAAACCGAAACAATTGACTTGGCCTCGGTGGCAGCGTTAATAATCGATCGCCCAAAAAAGAAACGCGTTGGACGAGCAGCTCAAGCGACGCAACGTTCTGTTCAACAATAACAAAAATTCATCAGTTCAAATTCAACATTTCGTTCGCTGGAAACAAACTCCCAGCCTACTTTTAAAAAACCAGGAGTAAAAATGTCATCCTCCCAATTCACTTCTTTCACATTTGCGGCGATCCTCGTCCTGCTTGGCTTGGCAACATCTGTCTCTGCTCAGGACATCAGATCTTACCCGATGGTTCTGTCCGCCGATAATCTTAACGCAATGGTTCAAGGTCGGCTTTTGACTTCACCCGTGAAAGCAGAAAAGCAGAACACAATTGAAACGGTCAAGCTCAGCTATTCTGAAACGCAGACCAATGCACCGGTTGAGCTGAATGTAGATATGTCTTACGACAACGGAAAAGTTAACGTTATCGTCGACGACAATCTCTTGGCAAAGATCAAAGGCCAGCCAGTCGTATTCGAAGTTTCTCAACGACCCGTGACAGAAGTTGTCCTCAAGTTCGACGCTCCAGCATCTGATCCGATCATGCGTGCTGCGGATGGAAAAGGTGTTGTGTTCATTCGATTGAGCGACACCAAGCGTATGGCGGGCAAGGTTGAAGGATTGAACGAGTTCGTGCTGAACACTGCGTTCGGCGAAGTCACCATTCCGATGAGCAAGATTGCTGGAATCAAGTTCCACACAACTGCAGACGATAAGGCAGTTGTAATTCTCAACAACGGAGACGCGGTCACCGGAATCCCTACAGTTCCGGCGATCGAATTGATGACCGATTGGGGAAAAGCTGACATCGAACCTGAATTTATCCAGTCGATGACTTCAACATCCGGCGCTAAGTTCCGTCAGCAAAACTCAGATTTCGG
>CAZORS010000183.1:3057-11294 GCA_964582025.1 uncultured Pirellulaceae bacterium
AATGCTCCGCCCATTTTGGGTTTGAAGTCGGTGAATCCAGAGTTCCAATCAGCAACAATTTGCTGTCCTTCAAAAACCAATCGGCTGTCTGAATAACTTTCCAGTTTTCAGGCAGCCGTTTTTTTAGCTCCGGCCATTTCTCGGCCGTCGTCACAATCAAGCCATCACGATTCGAATCAGCAAACTGATTCGGACTCAGCCACGGTTTCCGCTCCCAAAACTCTCTCTCTTGAAGTTTGATCCCCGCACCAGCTTCTTCACTTCCGTCAGTTCGAAGCTCAATAATTCTCGAGCCACCGTAGTAAACCCAGCTCGACTCAAGGCAGCCGAATGCAGCTACTTCCGCCTCTGGTCGTTGCCGAATCACATCCGTCAACGCCATCCGATTTTGTGAGCCCACCGCAGCCGCTCCAGCACCCAAAAGCCCGACGCAGAACACCGCTGCCGATAACGTCGATCCGACAGTCCAAGCAAATCGTACACTTTCATTTTTCGCTCGCATCTGCGCCAAACTGAAAACACTCATCAGAATCGGGGCCAATCCGAACAGTGACAACCAAACTGGTATCACTTCAAACTTCGTCGACGCAAACCAAAGTCCCGCCGAAATCGCGATTCCGGTGCACAACATCGAAATGTTGGCGACGTTCCAGATCCACCTTGGCGATCGGCTCTTTAAGCGAACCAGTCGCGTCATTGCACAAGCCGTTAGCATCGCCAATGCTGGATAGCACGGCGTCACGTAACTGGGTAGTTTCGTTTTAACCAACGAAAATGCGACGACTTGGATCACAATCCAGCAAATCGCGAACCGTGTACCATCGTCCAATCGAGCCTTCGGTTCACTTGATTTTGAAAATACTCCAACGCCAATATCTGCTGCAACAGGTCCCCAGAAAACGGACCACGGAAAGAAGCCGACAAGAATCGCCAACGGATAGAACCAGAAACCTCCGCTGTGACTTTCCAGTACCTTGGTGGCACGACCAAAATTTTCATCAAAGAAAAACCTTCGCAAGAATTCACCATCGGTCGCAACGCCAACCGTAATGAACCATGGAGCAGCAATCAACAACGCGATCGCCATTCCAGATACGATTCGCATCGAACGCAACGTTCTCAAAAACCGACGCGGATAAAATGGCTCGACGATCTTCAATATCCAGTTGGCAGTTTGAACGTTAACTCCGGTTTCGTCGCGATCTCGCATCAACAAAAACCAACCCATCACCGCCATGGGCAACACAAACCCAACTGGTCCTTTGGCAAGCATCGCCAAACCAAGAAACACGTAGATCCCAATCAAGTTGGTTCGATTGAAAAACGGATTTCCGGCTCCGCATCCACGAGCGAAAAACCAGAACGACATCGTCACGCAAAAGATCAGCAGTGAATCGGGTGTCGCAGCTCTTGCCGCCACACAGAACATCAAGTTACTGGCCAACATCAAACTGGCGAGCAGCGCCGTGGTGCGGTCGAAGAAGGAGCGAGTAATCCCCCACGTCGCGACAACGGTTCCGACGGCCAGCAGTGCCGAAAAGAATCTACCCGCCCATTCGTTGACGCCAAAAACTGAATACGCAACGCCCATTAGCCAATAGAGTAGCACCGGCTTTTGTTGCCGAAGTTCGTCATTAAAAGTCGGCACGATCCAATCACCGCGAGCCATCATCTCGGCGGCACAGCCAGCGTTTCGAGGTTCGTCACGATCCCAGTACGCCGCTTCTCCAAGTGCCCAAAAGAACACAACACAGGCAACGAAAGTGATGAGTGGAATCGCGTACTTGGGCTGAGCGATTGAGAAATTTGTCCGGGAATTTTGTTCCATGGCGGAGTTTAACAAAATCGCCGTCGCAGCCCCAAGGTCAACTCAAACTCTGATCATTCTGGCAGGGTCGGAGCCTAAGCGACGGGGAGGGCGCGGATGCTGTAGCTGCCCAATGGAAAACCCCAAAAGCAGTGCCCTTCCAGCTTGGGTTCCGCGCAATTGTTTAACGGCAATATCGTTCCAAGAGGGTCGCGACTTGCGTAGCCGGACTCGCGCTTCAATCCATGACCAACCCAGCTTAGCCCTCCCAAATCGACCCTACCCCGGCTAAGCTGAACAGCTGAAACGAAACCGCTTCGAGGGGAAAAACATGAAAACGCGATCCGTAATTCTTGCCGTGACATTGTTGGCATCTTTCTCCCTGACCTCCGTGTCGGCTCAAACAGCCCCACCCGAAGGATTTGAATCTCTCTTCAATGGTCAAAATCTCGACGGCTGGTTTGCGATTCCGACCGCGAACCCACAAGACTTCGCTGATCTTTCTGAAGAAGATCAACAATCAAAAATTGCTGAACTGGAAAAGTCGACCAGCGAATCTTGGCGCGTTGAAGACGGACAAATCATCAACGACGGGAAGGGGCCCTACCTCACAACCAAACGGAACTTTAAAGACTACGAACTGCGAATCGATTTCAAGCTCGAAGCCGGTGGTGACAGCGGGATCTATCTGAAGGGAACTCCCCAGGTTCAGGTTTGGGACACGACATACGAACCGTCGTTCAAACACGGTTCAGAAAAAGGATCGGGCGGACTATGGAACAACTCAGCTGACTCGCCCGCGAAGTTTCCGCTCGTTCACGCCGACAACGCCGTCGGACAATGGAACAGCATGCGAATCATCCAAATCGGAGCACGCACTACGGTATGGCTGAACGACAAGAAGATCGTCGACCATCAGATCATGGAAAACTATTGGGCCAGAAAGCTTCCGTTGATCGCGTCGGGACCGATTCAACTACAGACGCACGGCGGAAAAATGTATTGGCGAAACATATTCGTTCGCGAAATCGGAACCTCAGAAGCCAATCAGGTTCTCGCCGCGAATCAGACCGATGAATTCAAATCAGCATTCAACGGAACCAACTTCGATGGCTGGGCGGGACCCGTTGACCAATACGAAATCGAAGCTGGCATCCTGAAGTGCAAACCAAAATCCGGCGGCACGATCTACACTGAAAAAGAGTACTCCGACTTTTCAGTTCGATTCGAGTTCAAGCTCCCACCCGGTGGCAACAACGGATTGGCGATTCGATATCCAGGCA
Organism: uncultured Pirellulaceae bacterium; assembly: GCA_964582025.1. Classification (GTDB taxonomy): domain Bacteria; phylum Planctomycetota; class Planctomycetia; order Pirellulales; family Pirellulaceae; genus Mariniblastus. Next base: position 6,148 of record CAZORS010000183.1, read on the forward strand.
AAGGCGATACTGCCTACGTCGGAATGTGCGAACTTCAAGTACTCGACAACACGTCGGAGAACTATGCTTCGCTGGACGCGCGACAATATCACGGATCAGCATACGGAATGGCACCGGCGGCTCGCGGCTACTTGCGTCCTCAGGGCCAATGGAATTTCCAAGAAGTGACCGTCGTCGGTTCAACCATCAAAGTTGAACTTAACGGGAATTTGATCCTCAATACGGACCTCAGCAAAATCGATAGCTACCTTGCTGACAAACCACATCCGGGAAAAGATCGAACTTCTGGACACTTCGGCTTCGCAGGGCATAGCGATCCGGTAGAATTTCGCAACGTTTCGATCAAAGACTTAAGCGGCAAAGCAACCGATGAATAAAGCGATTCGCGAACAGATCCCCAACAACCTGATGTTTCGGTACCGCATCCCGTGCCGAAAAGTGATCTCGAAATCGAAATCAAAAACGCCGAAGCCGATTGAGCTCGACGAGAGCTATCGATTGCCTCACTTTGGCGAATTCGATGATCAGTATCAGTTTGCCGACATGCGAGTCGGTTGGTCGGAACTTGGCGTTTACGTGACGCTGTTCGTCAAAGGCCGCGAACTTCCGTTGGAATGTCGCGAGACGGCGATCATGGACAGTGACAGTCTCTACGTTTGGATCGACACAAGAGACACACACGACGTCCATCGGGCAACTCGGTTTTGTCATTGGTATGTTTTGATGCCTGCCGGTTCTGGGGCAAAGAAAGCAAAACCTGTCGCTACGCCGGTGAAAATCAATCGTGCTCGCGAATCTTCGCCAGCATTCAATCGAGCCAAAATTGTGATCGAAAGTAAAGTCGACAAGAAGGGCTACTCGCTGTCGTCGATGATTCCAGCGGCCGCAATCAACGGCTGGGATCCGGTTGAGCATCGCAACATTGGATTCAACTTCATGGTCAACGATAGCGAGTTGGGCTATCAAACTTTGGCTTTGGGGCCAGACATGCCGATTGAGGAAGACCCAAGTTTGTGGCACACGTTACAGCTGGTGGATTAGTGGTCCGCTAAATCGGAGTTGACCGATATCTGGGTGCCATGCCTTACGCTTGCGTAAGCATGCTCACGCAAGCGTGAATCATGGCACCCATGATTTCCGGTTTGACATGCCGATCGAGGAAGGTCCAAGTTTGTGGCATAGCTGGTGGACTAGGACTATTGAGAGCACCCTCCCTCTGGGAGGGTCAGACGCGAGGAACGAGTGGCTGGGGAGGGTGATGTAGGATAAACACTACGGCTCGATCATCCCGTCCAGTGCCTCTCGAATCTTTCCCGTCGTCTCGTTGTCAAAGCCGACAAACTGTTTCACAATTTCGCCGTCCATTAAAATCAAAATCAGCGGAATGGAATCCGCCTCATACAAAGCCTTCAATTCCTCCTGCTCGTCGACGTTGATCTTTCCGACAACCGCCAACCCTTCATAGTCTGCTGCGACTTTCTCCAAATGAGGGCCCAACATCATGCACGGTCCGCACCACGGAGCCCAAAAATCCAACACAACAGGTTCGTCGCTTTCGCGAACCATTTTGCCGAAATTGTCGCCGGTAATCTCGACGGTAAAATGCTTTTCAATTTCCTGATCGTCATCAACGCTTGGGTCAACGGCTTGGCTCTCCTGCTGAGAGCCCTCTTTGTCTCGATTCGAATTCATCGTTACAAAAAGAACGGTAGCCAACGGAATCAATATGGCGATCGCAAGAATAAAGCGACTCATGTTGGAAACTCCAAAACAGGTATTCACAGGTGCCATTTTCCGACCAATGGCCTTCAGAAGGATAACACCCACTTCCATCAGATCAATTATCGGGCTTTAATTCCCTCTGCTGTAACCCGATTCACCATTAATTGATGCGATATCCACGATGAGTTACGTTGAAACCTTGTTTTCTCTATCCGGTAAAACAGCCGTCGTCATCGGCGGAACCGGTGAGCTATGCGGGGCGATGGCGGAAGGGCTCGCCGGAGCCGGAGCCAACGTCGTTCTGGTCGGTCGCAGTGCCGAAAAAGCAGAAGCTCGCATCAAGAAGATCACCGATGCCGGTGGCACGGCCAGCTTCGAACCCTGCCAAGTCGATTCAAAGGACGATATCGAATCGCTTTTGAGCCGAGTCGTCGAAGCTCACGGTTGCGTCGACGTGCTGGTCAACGGAGCCGGCATGAACAGCGCGACGCCGTTTTTGGAGATCGATGAATCCGAATGGGATCGAATCTTCGAAGTCAACATGAAAGGCGTCTTTCTCGCGTGCCAGATTTTTGCAAAGCAAATGCTGAATCAGGAAAACGGTGGGTCGATCATCAACGTTGGTTCGATGTCGGGAGTCACTCCACTTTCACGAGTGTTCACCTACTCTGCAACCAAAGCAGCCGTACACAACCTTTCAAAGAACCTTGCTCGCGAATGGGCGACGAAGAAAATTCGCGTCAACACATTGGTGCCTGGCTTCTTCCCGGCCGAACAAAACAAGAAAGTTCTCACGCCTGAACGCGTCGAACAGATCATGGGACACACCGCGATGAAGCGTTTCGGTGAAGCCAACGAATTGGTCGGCGCAACACTGCTGTTGGCCAGCGATGCCGGATCGTTCATCACCGGTATCGAAATGATCGTCGACGGTGGCTACGCGGCGATGACCATTTAGTAGACCAATGAAGACCGTTCTATTTGATTGCATTCTGATTGGCACCGGTGGTTTTGCCGGCGCTATCTGCCGCTACGGAGTCGCCGCTGCCAGCCGACATCTCTGGGAGACTTCTTTTCCAATCGGAACATTGATCGCAAACGTGATTGGCTGCTTTTTGGTCGGAGTTTTGATCGGAAGCGGTCAGGAAGAAGCGAATCGAAATCTGAAATTGCTTTTCGGCGTCGGGTTTCTGGGCGCATTGACAACGTTCTCAACGTTCGGAGCCGAAACCGTTTCTCATGCGAACGAACAGAGCTACTCAATCGCAATGGTCAACATCGTGATGAACGTCGTCATCGGATTGGCCGCGGTGATGGCGGGATTGTGGTTGGGCAAGAAGATGTCTGCCTGATTCACGATCCGCCCACCCGATACGTGGCGACTGCTATTCAGGATGAGCCGCTTTGGCGCTAGCTCAGTGGCACTTACTTTAGATACTCCGGAGGAGTTACAGCCATTAGCCGGCGGTTGAGCGCAGCGACACCGCCGGACAGGTTTAACGTATCAATCCACGACGCCGAAGGTGTCGCAGCAAAAGCCTGCTGTGACCCGCTTCGGGGTCATTTTGATGCTGCTTTGATTCAGGTGGTGTCGCTGCGCTCAACCACCTGCTAATCGCTGTGACACCTTCGGCGTCGACAAAACCTAATACGTTCCCGTCTTCACCAGCACAAGCTTCGGACGTTGAATCGATTCGTGCGAATTCACTTCCACCATCAACGCCGATTCTCTGTTGTAGCTTTTGTGAAAGATCTCTTTCCCGTCAACAATCTTCGATACAATCACCCGATAGCGATCGTGATGAATCTGTTTCGAATCTCTGGAATCGACTTCCAGCGTAAACTCACCTCGATCGTTGCTGAGACCGGACGCAATTCGGCTGACCGTTTGCCCAACTTCCTTGGTCCGTTGGGGAACGAATACAACTTTAACTCCTGAAATGGCTTGACCATCAAGCGTAATCTCCCCAGTGACCTGACACATATCCGGTTGCGAAACTCGGTCGGGGTCACATCCACAGAACAGGAAAATCAATGCGGCACAAATGCATGCAAGCTGCTTGCAGATCATTCGCTTAGTCTCACGAGAATTTTTCTGACCGCTAGAAATCATAGACCAAAAACCTGATTTGCGTTTTCGAAGGTTTGCGACGCGAACTCCGCAACCGTGACCCCACGCACTTCCGCGAGACACTCAGCAGTACTTTCGACTCGCATTGGCAAATTCGGACGCTTACTGCGAAAGGGATGCGGCGAAAGATAAGGGCTGTCGGTCTCGATTAGGATCCGATCGTCAGGAATCAACTTTGCGACTTCTCTAAGTTCGATCGACTTCTTGAACGTCACCATTCCCGCAAAGCTGATGTACATCCCCAAATCCAGACATCGCCTCGCCGCGTCGGCAGTGCCCGCAAACGAGTGCATGATTCCGATGATGTGACCATCACGAGCGGAAGACTCCAACGTTTCGATCATTTCCGTTTCGCATTCGCGAGTATGAATCACAAGCGGTTTTTGTTTTTCAAAACTAAGATCGATGTGCCGCGCAAACCATTTCAATTGCACGTCAAATGGACAATCATCCCAATACTTGTCCAAGCCCGTTTCACCAATCGCAACTACCCTTGGATCGTCCACGATCTCCAATATCGCTTGCCAATGCGATTCATCGAACTTCGCACAATAGTTCGGATGGAGCCCGACGGCCGCGAAGACGTTTGCATGTTTCTGAGCCAATTCCAAGCAGCGATGGCTCGAACGTGGGTCCGTCCCAATCGCGTTGATCCGCATCGAACCGTCGTTAGCAAGTGCAAGAATCTCGTCAAGATGCGGTTGAAGCTGTTCGCTATCAAGGTGTGCATGCGTATCAAAAAGTTGCATCGAGCTAAGGCAGGCAAAGTTTGCGGGCAAGAATCCGGTTTTGTCGTTAGAAACCGAATAGTTTTACAAACTTCATCATACCGAATGTCGAGCTTTTAAGAACAGCGCAGACCCTTAATCCCGTTTGAGTCTTGCGTTTCACCACCGCAATCAAGATTGATGCCGATGACCCAGCGGCGTGCATTCAACAATTATGCTTGGTCGCTTGCCATCTTTAATCTGATGATGGCAAGTTTGTTGCTGTCTGGATGTTCGCGACAGTGGTACCGCAAAGCCGCCGATCGGGATGCGAACTGTCTGATCAAAAGCCGTCAATTCGACGACCGTTGGGACATTCCAGATCGCGCAGTCGAACCGGATCCTACTTCTCGGCTGGCCGATCCAAACGATCCAGACTGCGGACCGCTCCCGCCTGACGATCCTGCCGCCCATTGCTACATGAACAAACCGTACGGATCCAAGCGACGGATCGAATATTGGGATCGCCGTGGAACAGGAGCAATGGTGGACGCCGAACAGTGGCTTGCGTATCTGCCCTACAACGA
>CAZORS010000184.1:0-1980 GCA_964582025.1 uncultured Pirellulaceae bacterium
ACTGCGGCCCAAAACGCCATCGTGCTGGTTGCCCATGGACGACCAAGGACGCCTCGTTCGTTGAAGAATTTACCCATCGTTGCGATGAGGCCACCGATTCCGGCGACAGCGATCTTTCGCCACGCTGCGTCGATCGCATGATACGCTTTGCCGAGCCCTTCGAGACCCGTCGGAATGAAGCGACGGTAGATCCAATCGGTATCTAGGTTCGTGGAACGTTTTTCGTCTGGATAGAGTTTCGTTTGCATCAGAAATACGAATGCCAGCACCGCAAACATTAACAACTGCAACTGCATCACCACATGCGGCGCGGTGTAGGGTTTATAAGGTTCGGCGTGATGGTGTCCTTCGTGGTCGACATGATCCATCATTGGTTGCGAAGGAAGAAGATCGTAAAGATGCCAATAGAAAACTCCGGCTCCGATGCACAGTGCCGCAGCCATTCCCATCGCGATCAACATGTTCAGCGGCGCTTCTTTAACGCGTTTGCCGCTGTCGTGAGCAAAGAATGCGAAGAACGGAATCTTGATGCCCGAGTGCTCCATCACACCTGCCGACGCAATCAATAATACGATCCAAACCCAGAACATGTGTTCTTCGCCGGCGGCGGTGATGATCATGGACTTGCTGACGAAACCGGACAGCAAAGGAAATCCGGAGATCGAACCGGCTCCAATCAGACAGAATCCTGTCGTCCACGGCATGGACTTGTGAAGCCCGCCAAGTTCAGTGGCTTTAGTTGTGCCGACGCGGTGCAGCACGGCACCCATCGACATGAACAGTAGCGCTTTGTAGATGATGTGGCAAAACGCGTGAGCGGCGGCTCCGTTGATCGCCAGTTCCGAACCGATTCCGATTCCAACAACCATAAAGCCCAGCTGATTGTTGAGACTGTAAGCCAGCACTCGTCGAAGATCGTTTTCGATCACAGCGAACACGATCGGAAACAGCGTCATCGCGCAGCCGATGTAAATCAGTTCATCGGTGCCAGCGAATCCACGGGCCAACGCGTAGATCGCGAGCTTGGTCGTGAATGCGCTAAGGAAAACAGTGCCCGTCGTGGAGGCTTGCGGATAAGCGTCTTGCAGCCAGTTGTGCAGCAGCGGAAACGCGGCTTTGATTCCAAACGCCAACAGAATCAGTTGAGCTCCTCGGCTGAGTTCCCAAAGCGATTCGCCGTTACCAAACGCGTTGAATGCTAGGGTTCCGTTGGCCGAATATTCGAGAATCGCACCCGAAAGAAGCAACACGCCAGAGATGACTTGAATGATCAAATATCGCATTCCCGATTTGTAAGCCCCCTTCCCTGCCCCGGCCCAAACCAGCACGACACTGGAGACGGCAGTTAGTTCCCAGAACACAAATAGGGTTACTAAATCGCCAGCGCAGGAAGCAGCGATTGCTCCACCGGCGTAGATCATCGCGGCGATGTGCTGTTTGGTGTCTTCGACATGCAGCGCGTAGATCGATGCCATCACGGCCGCGAGATGGAAGATGACTCCGAATATGCGGCTGAGTGAATCGATGCGAACTGTGTTCAGCGTATTGCCAAACAGTTCAATATTTCCGTAGTTGCCAGCAGGCGTAAACCAAAACAGCAGCAAGCTGATCACTGACAGAACCAATGCGCCGATCGCTGGGCCTTTTTTGCTGGCCTTCGCCAAAAACGGCAGTACCAATGCACCCAGCATCATAATCGTGCCGGGCGGAAGATGTCTGAGACTATCGATCATAATAGTCCTCGTCTCTTTCGATGATCAGCCGCAAGCCCATGCCGAGGAATACGATCACGACAAAGGCGACAAATCCAAAAATGGCTTGGAAGCCAAACATGTTTTCATACTTTGGAAAATGAGCATGGTCGTTTTCAAAAGTGAATTCGGCCAGCAATAATCCAACGCAGACAACGACTAAACCAATGATCATCAAACGTAGATTGGATTTCTTTTCGAACCACGATGGATCGGAGGTTGTTTCGTG
>CAZORS010000184.1:2080-5291 GCA_964582025.1 uncultured Pirellulaceae bacterium
TCACCTCCGTCGCGACTTCGGTAATCGGCAACAAGACATCGTAAATTTGATCCGCGAAGAAAAACAATAGCACGCTGCCAACTGCTGTAATGCACAGCGGTACGACGCACATCAAAGGAGCTTCTTTGAACTTCTGAACCTCTTCACCTTTTGGCGTCATGAATGCCAGGATTGGAACGGGCACAAGATACGCAATATTCAATAGCGAACTAATCATCAACGTGGCCAACAAAAACCACATGCCTCTGTCCGCAGTTCCAACAGCCAAGAACCACTTGCTCCAAGCTCCACCGCCGGGCGGCAAGCCGATGATGCTGATGCACGCCAGCAAGAACGCACCGAACGTTAACGGCATCGCCCGTCCGAGACCTCGCATGTCGCTGATGTTTGCCTTGTGAGCACCGACGTAAATCGCGCCGGCACAAAAGAACAGTGTGATTTTTCCAACGGCGTGCATCGCGATGTGCATGCCGCTGCCGATGATACTGCCAGAAGTCGCGAGCGCCGCGCCAAGGGTAATGTAAGCCAATTGACTGACGGTCGAATAAGCCAACCGCGCCTTCAAGTTGTCCTTCGTCATCGCGACCAGTGAACCGATCAGAATCGAGGCTCCAGCGACGTAGCACAGCCACTCACTGATTCCCGTTTCACGAACCAGGTCGTAGCCAAAGATATAGACGACGATTTTTAGCACACTAAACACGCCGACTTTTACAACGGCAACCGCGTGAAGCAATGCGCTGACGGGCGTCGGTGCGACCATCGCAGCCGGAAGCCAACGATGAAACGGCATCAAGGCTGCCTTGCCGATACCGTACGCGAACAGTCCTAGCAGGATCGCCAAGCCGAGCGTGTCAATTTGTCTGCCACGGTAGGCGAGGTCTAGAATTCCACCGGGTTTGAAATCTAGTGTTCCCGCGAGGTGCCAAGTCCAAACGATGGCCAGCATAAAAAACGCAATCGAAGTCGAAAGCAGAATTCCAAGATAGACTCGTCCGCCAGCTCGAGCTTTTTCGTCACCGTGATGCGTCACCAGCGGATAAGTCGAAACGGTCATGATTTCGTAGGCTACGAACAGTGTGAACAGGTTGCCGGAAAACGCGGCGGCCAAAGCTGCGAAAATCGCGACGGCGAAACAGACAAAGAATCGAGTTTGATTGATTTCGTGATGGCCACGCATGTAGCCGATCGCGTAGATCGTCGTCAGGATCCACAGTCCAGATGCGATCAATGCGAACAACATGCCGAGCGGTTCGACGGTGAAAGAAATCGAAAATCCTGGCACCATTTCGCCAAGTGTTACCGTTGGTCGGCCGCCGGCAAACACGTCGGAAGCCAACACACAGTTAGCGCCAAATGTCACGATCGCGATCAGGATCGAGCATGTTTCACGCAAGTTAGGTGAATTGCCCGCAAGTGCGACGCAGAACGCAGCCAACAGTGGTAAACCCATCGCCAAGAGGATCATGTTTTCAGGAGTCATGATTGCCTCCTGTAAGGTGGCATAGGCTTCCAGCCTGTGAGTCCTCAAGAGAATCTAGCTCCCCTCTCTTGAAAATTCGGACCTCGCAGTGTGCCAGCTTTATCAATTGTTGACCGAATTTTTGGGAGAGGGGCTGGGGGTGAGGGCCATCGGGTGCGCTATTTTCTCGTTGACGTAAATGGAGAGGGTTGGCGTTTTGTAATGGGAGCGCTAACTCCGGAAACCAGCAGCCCCTCACCCCCGACCCCTCGTCCCCGTGAATTCGGAGAACGTTTGATCCTGAAGTAAAGCGGATGGCTCCGAATTCACGGGGAGAGGGGAGCCATTTAATTAGTGCTTGTATCGTTGGGGTCATGATTTCACGCCTCCCTCAGATGCTCCCATCAAAAATTCGGCAGCTTGCTGCGCCAATCCGGCTGACCAATCTGTCCAAACTCCGAAAACAACTGTGGCAGCGATGACGACGTAAAGTGGAACTAGCATCGACATGGGAGCTTCCTTGGCTTTCGCCGCTACGTCGGAAGGTTCTGAAAAGTAGAGTGTTTCGACAACTTTCCAAACGTAGACGACTGCCAGCAATGAACTTACCAACATCAACGCAGCGACTAGCGGATGGCCGGCTTCAAAAGAGCTCGTCAGCAACATCCACTTGCTGATGAATCCAGCGGTCAGCGGAACGCCGATTAGTCCAAGACCTCCGATCGCGAACGCCAGTGAAGTCCACGGCATCGTTTTGGCGGCTCCGCGAAGGTCGTCCAGTTTCACTGATCCAATGTGAAGCGAGAAACAGCCCATCGCCATGAACAATCCGCCTTTGATCAGCGCGTGGTTGAACATGTGCACAATTCCGCCGGCCAATCCACCGACACTTACTAGGCCGATACCTAAAAGCATGTAACCGATCTGCCCGATGCTGGAGTAAGCCAAAAGGCGTTTGACATTGTTTTGATAGATTGCCGCGGCGGAGGCCACAAAGATTCCGATCAGCGACATCGCCAGCAATGCGATGCCGAGCGGATGCGTGTTGAAAGCAAAATCCGGCGTGAAAATTCCGTAGATCAAACGAATGAAAGCGTAGACGGAAATCTTGGTTGACGTTGCTGCGATGAACGCCGTCACGACCGATGGTGCGTACGTGTAAGCATTGGGCAACCACGTGTGCAGTGGAAAGACCGCCATTTTAATGAACAGCCCGATCGTCATGAACGCAAACGCAACCAGCAGCGTTCGTCCGCCATTTTCAACGTCCAGACGCCCCGCGATGTCGGCCATGTTGAGCGTTCCGGTCATTTGATAGAGCAGACCGATTCCGATCAAAAGAAAGGTGGCTCCGATGGTTCCGAGTATCAAATACTGCAACGCCGCCAACGGGGCTCGTCGTGTTTTGCCCAGCGAAATCAGGGCGTACGACGAAAGCGAACTGATTTCCAAGAATACAAACACGTTGAATAGGTCGCCGGTGATGCACATTCCCATCAGGCCGGTCATGCACAGCAAGTATGTCGCGTAGAACAAATAGTGTTTCGAGTGAGGGATCTCTTTGTCGATCGAAGCTTTGCCATACGTCAGCACGATCGCGCCGAGGAACGAAACGAACGTCAGCACAAATCCGCTCAAGTAGTCAACAACGTATTCGATGCCGTACGGCGGTTTCCAATTTCCGATCTCGTAGTGAATCGGCCCCGATTGAGTGACTTGGATCAGGCAGGCTAGTGAAATCGCGAACGT
>CAZORS010000184.1:5391-11265 GCA_964582025.1 uncultured Pirellulaceae bacterium
GGGAGGGTGGTCAATGAACGCGTGTCCATGTTCCGCTGCATGGCTTGGCGCATCTTCATGGCCATGATCGTCATGTCCGTGACCAGCATCCAATGGCATGATCGGCGCTGTTCCGCCTTTGACTTTGCCCATCGTCACGTACAGCAACACAACCGACGTCTGAAAAATGTTCAGGCCGATGATTGTCTTGATCAAATTGCCACGGGCGATCACCAGATAGAAACCTGTCATCATCAACAGGATTACGATCCAGTAGTTGTAGTGCCCGAGGCTATATTCCCAATTCAGTTGAGCAATCATTCTGTCACCGGTTCCCTTCCAGCGAACGCATAAAAGATAATGATCATGACCGCCGTGACTGTGATACCAACACCCAGCTCAACAAGGAAAATTCCCAAGTGCTGGCCGGAAAGAGGCTGCAGCCAACCGATGTTGTGATTCAATGATTCGTAGTCCAAAAAGTTGGCTTGTACTTCGTGGCCATCCTTCATTCGTGGCAGAAACATTGTGGCGACGCCTGTTCCCGCGTAGAGCAACAACCCGAGAGCGATTAACTTTTCGACCACCACGACAGGAGCGACTCGTTTCGCTGCTGGCAACCCATAGACCAAAGCGTAGAGAATCAACGCGGATGCGAAAATGACTCCGGCTTGAAATCCTCCACCGGGACCGAAGTCACCATGGAACTGCACATAAAGTGCGAACAGCAAAATGTAGGGGATGATGATCTTGGTGATCACCCTAATGATTGGAAAGGAGATCATGTTTTCTTAACCTCCTCGTCGTCTTCACTTTTTCGCAAAATCAACAGCACTGCGATCCCAGCGGTGAAAATCACAGCGGTCTCGCCGAGCGTATCGTAGGCTCGATAGCTGGCCAGCACGGACGTCACCACGTTGGGAATGCCGTGACCTCCATGGGACATGTCATGGCTTGCCTTTTCGATGAACGACGGATTCGGGTAAGTCTGAATCGGTGCGTTTGGGTCGCCAAAATCGGGCATGTCAAAGGTGCCGTACACCAATGCTGCACCGGTGATACCGACGACAATCAAAGGCGTCACGGAAAACTTGACTGGTTTTTCCTTTTTGCCAGTCAGAGCCAAAGTGCTCAACATCAACACGGTCGAAATTCCAGCTCCGACGGCGGCTTCGGTGAACGCAACATCCGGAGCGTCCAAGATCATCATCCAGCTGGCGCCTAGGAAACTGAAGATCCCCGTGAACATCACCGCGGCCCACAAGTCACGAATCCGCGCAATGGCGACCGCAGTCAAAGCGAGCAGTGCAAGGATTGGGATGACAATGAAAATCATGAGTTCGTGTGCGATTACTTGCGGTTTGATTCGTAGGTATTGATTTCGAGTTCCGGTTTAACTCCCTGCGACAGCGCGGAGCTGGCCAACGCGTGACAGGAACTTGGACTGCTGACCATCAGAAAGAACAGAATCATTAGCAATTTTGCCAGAATGAATGGTGTGCCGATTTGGAAACACAGTCCGATCAAAATCAGTCCGGCGCCAAGCGTATCGGTGATGCCGCCACCGTGCAGTCGCGAGTAAAACTCTGGCAAGCGAACGATTCCGATGCCGCCAACGATCGCAAAGAACGATCCGGTTAGCAGAAAGATCCACGAGATGATTTCGAGAATGATCACGACGTCGCCTCCGATCGCGGCTTTTTATCGAAATGCCGATCACTTTCGGTTTCGCCAAAGTAACCCAACTGCGAAAACCGCAGCAGCGCGACCATGCCGATAAAATTCATCAGGCTATATAGTAGTGCCACATCGATAAAGTCCTGCCGACCGGTCAAAAAACTGACGACGCAAATCAACAGTACCGTTTTGGTCCCAAACATATTCAGCGCCAGCACGCGGTCGAAAACCGTTGGCCCAAGCATGGCGCGAATCAGCGCCAAAGTCATCGTGACCAAAATCGCCAACGAGCACGCGACGTAACCGTACTCCATGAATCCGTACTGAACCTCGCTGTGTGCGGCGGATCCCAGAAGCATCAATCCGTATCCCATCAGCTGGCCTCGCTGTCTGGAATTTTGACGTCGATCTTACTTCCTTCAAGCCGACAAACGCGCCGGCCCATTTCACCAGAAAGATCTTCTTCGGCTCCTTCGAAAGAAAGAGCATGCACTAAAATTCGATCGCCTTCCATCTTCACCGCGACGGTGCCAGGTGTCAGCGTGATCGAATTGGCAAGGATGACTCGGCCGAGTTCCGTTTGCTGATAGGCACCGACCTCGATCATGTTCCGCTTAATATCCATCTCCGGTGACAGAACCGTTTTGGTGACTTCTATATTGGAAACAACGATTTCTTTTGTCAGCCACGGCAAGTAAGAAGTGAACGGTGCGATGCCAAGTTCGGCAGGCGCTCCCTCTTCGTCAACGATTCCCATGCGAAGCGAAATCCACATGCATAGCAACACCGAAAGTGCACCAATGACCAACAAGTGTGGCTCATTGTGGCCCGACCACAGATACCAGACCGCCAGCATCGCGAGACCAAGGGTTAGTGTGTACTTCATGGAACGGATGTACGGTTGTGCTCAAATGTAAATCGTTCACTCGAACGATTCAGTAAAGCCGCACAGTATATCGCTGAGCCCAGAACGCTGAAACCTGACTTTAAAAAGACAGGGTTTGCCCTCTGCCTTAACTTACCCAGCTTCCAAATGATGTAGTGCGTCGTCTGAACTTTGCAGTTAGGTGCCTCCGCCAAATTGCCTACCTAGTAAACAATCGCACTAAAATTCGAACGGCTGTTGCCGACCCGAAATTGGAAAGTGTTCCAACAGTTGCGGTGCGCCGGTAACAACGCTGCTCGCAACAAGGTCGGGCTCCGCGGTATAGCGAGCGAAGAATTCATGGCGGACCAGAAAGTTATCTGCAGCAAACCTTTCCACGGCACTTCGCAACGAGTGATAGGTTTTGAACTGACTGCGCAAACGTGTGAGTGAAAGAACGTGTTCAAATTCTTTTGTGAGGCAACATAGTTTCAATGAAACGCCGGAGCTCAAGCAGGCCGTACGCAGTTCGACAAGTTTTCCCAACAAGGCGGAGCTTAGAAACTCGAGCGAAGAAAAGTCGATGATCAGTTTCTTTAGCCCGGAAGCTTCCAGTTGATTCACCCATTCAGTTGATACCGAATCAACTGCGAGGCGATCAAGGACCGCCGCCACGTGAAACTCGACGATAAGAATGTCGCCTTCGATTCGTCCTGAGAGATAGTTCATGGTTGATCCTGCTATTTGATTGGTTAGAGAACAAAAGGCCGGATTTAAATCCGTCCAGTTTCACGACTTTGAGCTTTCCACCAGTTGCGTCTTACAAGCAACTTTAGAAGAAAGGCTGACATTTACTGATTGTGTATCTCGTTTCGCGCTTCAGAAGAATTCGTGTTCAAAACCTTACCTCTGTGAAGGTTGGTTTGCGCTATTACTGATCTAGCACTGCTGTCAAAAGTGTTTCGGTTAGCTGACTAACAATTTGTTTTTTTCGCGTAAGGAACTGATCAGTGTGACGCTCTCATTGCCACAAGAGAAATCAACTTCGGTTGCCATAAACAAATCACAAATCGAATCTTCGAGAGAATAGGAATGAAAAACACAAACATCATCCGTCGCATTGCATTCAGTTCTTTAATCGTTGCTGTGCTTGCTGTTAGCTCGACCGCCATGGCTCAGTCAAACGGACACAAGATGAGCAAGAACATGATGGATCAAAAACAGAACATGCAAGCTCAACAGCAAGTCGAAATCGGCCTGGAAGGATATTGTCCGGTTTGCGTTGTCAAAAACGGAAAATGGGTCAAAGGGAAAGCTGAGCACAGTGCAACATTTGATGGCGTGGCATACCATTTCCCAAGCGAAGACATTCGGAACATGTTTCAGGAAAATCCAAACGCCTATGTGCCGGCTCTGGGTGGCGACTGCATCGTGTGTCTGGCAAAAGCGGGTAAACGAGTCCCGGGCAACATTCGATTCGCTGCTCTGAAAAATGACCGGCTCTATCTTTTCCCAAGCGACAAAGAACTTCAGGCATTCAACTCGTCGCCTGATGAATTCGCAAACGCAGATATCGCCGCTGATGGGAAGTGCATTGTTTGCAAAGTCAAAGCCGGCAAAGTTGTCGACGGATCGCCTCAGTTCACAGCAATTCACGACGGACTCCGCTACCTGTTTCCTTCGGATCGCGAACGCCAGGCTTTCGCCTCATCGCCTGCCGAATTTGTAAATGCAAACTCTCGAATGATGGATCACTCCATGATGCAAAAGGGAGATTTCATGCAGAAGGACTCCAAGGAAATGATGAAGTCAACGTCCATGATTCAAATTCAAGGAACAACGGCATGTGCCGCATGTGAGTTCGGTGTGACTCCGATCAATGCTCCTGAAGAACTTGGTCTCGCGGTAACCACTGCGGACGGGCAAATCTACGTCATCGAAGAAAGTCACACTCGTTGGCCACAACTGTACAAAGATCGTTTCGAAGGAAAGCGCGTTGCGGTTTCGGGCGACGTGATCAAAACCAAAGGAAACATTACTTGGATCAAACCTTCAAACCTTAGGACGCTGTAGATCTCCCGTTAGTCGCTCGCTCCGGGATATGCATCCCTCGAACCCCATCCCGGAGTCGAGTGGCTGATGTTGGGAGTCTTGCTCAACCAAGTAAGACTCTCAACATCATCCACTCAAACGTTCATCAAACTCAAAACAATGTTCATCGCAATCGGGAGAATATGATGAAGACAACAACCGCCCTGAGAGTCAATATTCGACAATACCTGTTGATCATGCTCTCGTTTATTCTTGGAACGTTCTTCGCTGCGGGAATTGGTGCAGCCGAGACTCAAGACCAACCGAATGTAGCCGTCTCCGCATCGGTCCAAATCGCTGACGTTCAGGCGGGCAACCGTCAGGCCAAGCTGATTGTGACGGCAAACATTGCGGACGGCCTTCATATTTATGCACAGTCGCAACCAAAGCCGTTTCTGGCGACGAAGATTTCGGTCGCCGAAAATGATGGCTATCAAGTTGTGGGTGAATTTCGTCCGGTTCGCGATCCGATCCTGATTCACCATCAGTCGCTGCAAACCGAGCTGCATGAGTTTGAAGGCGAAATCAGTTGGGAAGTGCCAATTCGAATCGCCGCTGGTGTTGATCTGGCGACGCTCGAAGTAACCGGCGAGGTTTTCGCTCAAGCTTGCGAAGAGGAACGTTGCTTTGCTCCTGAAACGTATCAGTTCGTAGCCCAGGTCTATGACGTCGCTTCATTTGGAGCAACAGGCGGAGTAACAGCAGGCGAGCTTGCCGAAGCAACTCCTTTGTTGGATTCGAATTCCGGCAAAGCGATGGCCGGTTCCGGCGCGTTCAGTCTCGATCAAATAGAGGTCGCAGAAGAATCAGAAAGCGGCACTTCGATTTGGGCCATTTTGCCGCTGGCATTCATTGCGGGTTTTGTGCTGAACTTCATGCCTTGTGTTTTACCCGTCGTCGGTTTGAAAGTTCTTTCGTTCGTTCAACAAGCGAACAACAATCGACGACGAATCTTCATGCTGAATCTGTTCTACGCACTGGGAATCATCAGCGTGCTGTTGGTCCTTGCAACGCTGGCTGTGTTCGCTGGACTGGGCTGGGGAGAGCAATTCAGTAGCGTCGCGTTCACCGTGGTTTTGGCGTCTGTTGTATTCGCATTCGCATTGAGCTTTCTGGGAGTTTGGGAAATCCAGTTGCCCGGATTCGTTAACTCAATTCAGGGCGGTTCGCAGTCTCAGGAAGGGCTGGGCGGCGCGTTTTCCAAAGGCGTCTTAAGCACCGTTTTGGCAACACCTTGCAGCGGTCCGTTTCTCGGCTCCGCA
>CAZORS010000185.1:0-11225 GCA_964582025.1 uncultured Pirellulaceae bacterium
ATGATCAGTATCCCGTCGACCCCGCTTCGATGCAATTTATCAATGGTGGAGTAGGCGCTGATTGGGCCTACTTCGGCTGTTTCAATAACTCTAACACAGGGCTGTCGCCCTTCGAAGCTCAAGGTGCTTCATTCAATCTAGTAATGCCGGAACCTGTTTCAGCAGGCGACGTCATTCGTATCACTGGACATGGGACGACTTCCGCTCCCGTAGATCCTTCCTTTAATGGATCACAAAAAACCCACACCGGTCCCCACAGCAGTTTCACAGGAGTGACTCTCCGCTATCGCACCGACACAACGGGCGGCAATTCGGGCTCGCCAGTCATCCTTGAAAATGACGGCACAGCGATCGGAATCCACACCCACGGTGGTTGCTCAGACGGAGGTGGAGCCAACGCCGGAACTGGGGCGAACAACCCTGAGTTCCAAGCGGCTCTTGCAAACCCGCTTGGCATTTGCCGATCCACCATTGAGTTTACTTTCCCAGACGGTCGACCAGAACAAGTCAACCCGTCCGGCGGCACGACCTTTCGAGTTGTCGCTAGCGACGATGGTGTGATTCCGGCCAACGGAACAGGTATGCTGCATGTCGATTCGGGATCCGGCTATGAAGTTTTCCCAATGGTTGCGACAGGCACCAATGAATACGACGCCGTTTTTCCGTCGACGCCATGTGGCGCCGTGATCAACTACTACGTCAGTGCTGAAAGCGACCAAGGAGAAAGCTTCACGAAACCTAGCGATGCACCAACCAGTTTTTACTCGACGGTCAGTGCCTCTAGCAGTTCAATTGTTTTCGCAGACAACTTTGAAACTGATCTTGGCTGGACGGTCAGCGGTGGCGCCACCGACGGTCAGTGGGAACGAGGAGTCCCTGCCGGTGCTGCAGATCGCGGCGATCCCGGAGCAGACGGAGATGGCTCGGGTAATTGTTTCCTGACCGACAACGTCGCCGGCAACTCCGACGTCGACGGTGGTAGCACGATTTTGACATCGCCAACATTGGACGCCGGTGTTGGATCGGGGCAGGAGGCCGTGCTCTCGTATTATCGTTGGTACAACAATTCAGTCGGCATCGTCGATGATATTTTTGAAGTTGAGATCTCAAACGATGACGGTGCGAACTGGGTCGCCTTGGAAACCGTTGGGCCGACTGGTTCCGAAGTCTTGGGGGGTTGGGTCAAGAAACAGTTTCTGATTAGCGATTTCGTCGCACCAACGGCGAACACACGAATCCGTTTTATTGCATCGGACATTGGAGAGGGATCGGTCGTCGAAGCAGCAGTTGACGGAATCGAAATTCAGATCGTCGACTGCGTAATTGTTGAGGCTTCTATCAATCAAGGCGAATTCCAACGTTCGATGCTGATGGATCTGAACGTTTCATTCGCAGGCGATGTTCAAATCGGCAGTTCTGCGTTTACGCTGGAAAAATTGGGCGACGGCGATGTGCCAATCTCTTTCACAACGGCACTTGAAGACGGTCGAACCCATGCAACGCTCTCGTTTTTAGGATCTTTCACAGAGACATCGGGATCGTTGGTCGATGGCAACTATCAGTTAACGATTGACGGCAGCAGCGTAACCGATGCACAGGGATCTTCAATGGACATCGATGGCGATGGCTTTCCCGGCGGGACGATCGTCATCGGCGATGAAGAATCGGAGGCATTTTATCGTCTGTTTGGCGATGTCGATCAAAGTCGATCGGTCAACATCATTGACTTGCTGGGATTCCGCCAAGCGTTCCAAATGATGACGGGCGATGCCTCGTTCGATGTGGGCTTTGATTGGAACGTCGACGGATTAATCAACGTCATCGACTTGCTGCGGTTTCGTCAAAACTATTTGAAGACGCTTCCATTCGATGATGGAAGTAACTTGAGACTGAAGTCTGGATCATCGAAAGGCGAGCTGCGACGGAAATAGACAATTCTTCTTTACGAAGTTCTGCTGAATTTATCTAAATAGCCCGTCTCGTGACAACGAGGCGGGCTTTTTTTCATGGTTCCCTGAGCTCTATCTTGATGAATTCAATCACCGAACCAAGGTTTCATCGATTGCTGCAGCGTTGGATCACGATGTTGCGACGCTGGCGAAACGGCACTGCCAAAAAAGCCAGTTCGACTTCCACAGACGAGATCGAAAAGACGATTGCAAAACTGTTTGGCTTCACACTCAATATTAAGTACAAGTACACTGGAATGAATCCACAAGTTTCTGTTCAAAACTGGTGACACCATGAATCGTCCACTTTCCAAGAACAACTCTTTTTTTAGTTACGACAAACTTGAGCCAAGGAATTTATTGGCAGCAATCGAAGCCGCACCGACGGTTGATTCTCCATTCTCTGGCGTCGTCAGCTTGTCCCCGATCGGAAATCCGAACAACGTCCGATGCGTTGGAGCATTGATCTCCGATCGCCATGTATTGGCTTCTGACCACTGTGATGAACCGAACTTTAACGGTTTGGATCGTTCTGACATCCAGGTTAATTTTCACCTTGGAGATGGAAGCGGAGGTATCAACACCACCAGCATCGTCACCGAACCAGAGTTTCCTTCTGCACCGATCGGAGTCGGAACCTTCCGTGCGTTCACGGGATTGACGATTTTTGAGTTGACCGAAGACGCTCCCGCGGAAGCGCAGCGCTACCGACTTGCGCAGGATACGATCGGCTTCGGAAATCTTCCAGTGATCCATGCCGAATATGGCGTCTCCGCGGCGAACCACAACGTTCGGTCGCTTGGAGCGAATCTAATTACGACGCTGCGAGCGGTAAACATTCACGAATCATCGAATCCTCAATTTCTATTCTTGGATCAAGACGCAGTTGGAGAATCGGGGGCTGATCGCGCCGAAGCTGTTGAAGACATTCAGTTTGGAGACCTGACACTCTCTGAGTCGGTTGGCAGTTTGGGACATCCGGGCGGGCCACTGTTTCTGTTCCAAGACAGTGGAGTCGAAGGAGAACTGGAATCGGCAGACGAGCTCGTGCTGTTTGGCGTGTTCAACCACAGCTCCCAAGAATTACTTTCTTCGTACGTTGGTACGCAAGTCGGTCCATATTTGAAGGGTATCCAAGCTGCGACTATAGAACTCGGCACGGTTGAACGTTACGGCGACAACAACAGAAGTTATCGAGTAGCCTTTAGCACCCTCGATTCGATTGACACCACTCAACTGACAACAAGAGATTTTTCGATTTCACGGTTCCCAGATGCGCAATCGGCTGATGATTCGACAGGAGCCCAAGTCTATTCGGTGTTGAAAACGCTGGGTGATGGACAGTATGAATTGGATCTCGGTGAGCTTGCTCCAACCGGCGAGCACATTGTCGTTTCTTATGCCGATCAAGAGGTAAGTTTTGATCTGGATCAAGAAACCTCCACTGCAACCGATACTGACATCGACTTTAGTGATGCTCGGATCAATGGAATTGCTCCCGGGGGAACCATTGAGGTCTCGCAGGCGGTGCCGCTGGAATTTAGCGGGAACATTCTTAGCGAACTGACCCTTGAATATTTCGAAGCCACGATCGCTCCGAATCCAGTGACTCGCCCTTGGCTGTTCCCTTTGAACAATCTGATTCATCGCAGAATTGAACTCTCTCAAATTGACGGAGAAAATCGGTTCTTTCCAGCGGGCAATTATGAGATCCGTTTGCTTGGACGCGATGTTTCGGGTGAAGAGCGTAGCGCCACCTGGCAATTGAATTTACTGCCAGACCCGCCCCCAGAGACGATCGAGTTTACTAGTGTGACCAATGTTCCAAACGGTGGCCAGCGTTCCCGATTGATCAGTTGGGTTGGAAGCTCTTTTGCATTCAGCTACGACATCAATATCCGTAACTCAAGAGGCGCTGTCATTCGAACGGCGCAAACTGTTCAGCCAAACTTTATTTTCAACCCGTCTGATCAAGATCTTGCGTTCGGGACAACCTTTTTAGTCGAAGTCAGTTACCGAAATTTTTTCGCTGGAGTATCCACGAAAAGCGAACGATTGGAATTAGTCTTTGATCGCGAAGGCATTGAACCGGAAGTGTTTACCGCTTCCTTTGACTACAATCCGCAACTTCAGACGGTTTTCATTAGTACGAGCCACAACGGCAGTTTCGTCACCGATCGGTCTCAATATGTCCTGCGTCGAAACGGCGTTCAGATCCATATTTTCGAAAGCAGATTCTCGAATTCGAATTTAAGCCGGCCGACCGATTTGCTACTCCGACTTCGCCACAAACCAGACGAGTTCTATCTTGGGTTTTTGACTGATTTGCCGGGAAGCTACTCGCTCTCCGGTCCGGCTTTCCAAGTTGGTTACGGGACAATTGAAGTTTCAACGGAGTGGGTACGAGAATCACGAGAGGAATCGGAACTGACTGGGGTCCATCAGGTTCAAACAGAAATTGATTCAAACCTTGTGTCCAACGGTGACTTCGAAAACTTTGACACGTCGCGAGAACTTCCGTTGCGAACCAATTTCCCGGGTTGGTATCAGGCGTCAGCAACTACCTTCGAGTATCAGGGCCGAGGAAGAATCGTTCGACTGGACAGCAACACCGAAGGCACGATAACTCAGCAGATTTATCCTACGCCAGGCGAGAAGCAATTGATCACTTTTGATTTCAAGGCCGGCCTGTTTGACGGCGTAAAGGGCACCGACCCGTTTCAGGTGCTGTGGAATGGAAACGTGATCGGCACATATTCAGGAACGGGATTTTGGCAGACGGCAGCAATCAGAGTCGACGTGAACCAAGCCTCCCGAGTCGAACTTAAGTTCCGCGAGATCAGCCGCGGAGTCAGTGGACCCACAATGGGCATCGGCCCGATGCTGGACAACATCCGTGTCGTTCCAGTCACCGACAGTTCTTTGCTAAACGGCAGCTTTGAAGACAGTCCGGTAGGAAGGCAATTCGGTAGCGTTGGTAGTTGGACGTCCCGCGGACAATACGAAATCAAAAACGAAGGAGCCAATCACTTTCGCAAATTCTTAGCGTTGGATAATTCGGCTCAAGACATCAATTCAATTTTTCAGGACGTACCAACGGTACCGGGCGCGACTTACTTTGTTTCATTCGACACAAAATCAACGCGTGATCCCTTTTTCCAAGGATTGGGCAGCAATGAGGAATATCGGGTTCGCTGGAACAACCGTTGGGCGACGTCCGTGTTAAGCCACCTGAATTGGAGAAGAATCGGATTCTATGCGACTGCAGATTCTGACCTGACTCGTTTGATGTTCACTGAAACGACCGCTGGAGATGGCAACGGAGCCTACATCGACAACGTTACGATTGCTCGCGTCGAGCCTTTGAATGCAGGGCAGGGTACAGCGGCGGCGTTTAGCATCACATCGCCGTTTGAGTCTCGGACGTTAGATTCAGAATTCAAATTTCCCACATTGGAATCCACCTTGCCCTCGCGACAGATTGCTGCGCTTTCAGGGAGCCAAGACCGCATCGTTCCCAGCACTGCGTTTGCCTATGATGATCTTTTTGTTGAAGACCGAGATTTGGAAATGTTCGCCGACGACTTAAGGACTCAGCAAAAAGAAAGTGCTTTCAAGGATTTCATAGAGCTTTGAATCAGTCAAATTTATCGATGACTCAGTAGTTTGTGTTTGCATGAAATCGCGAACGCGGATTACGGACTAGAATTGTTTGAAATGAAAACCAAGCTCGCACTCGCCATATTGATTCTGCTCGTGAACCACACGTTTTCATTGGCATGTTCAATGGGGAATGATTCGAAGCCAAACATCGTCATCATTCTTTGCGATGATCTTGGGATTGGCGATGTCCAAGCCTTCAACCCAAAGCTGGGAAAGATCAAGACTCCCAACATTGATCGGCTTGCCAGTGAAGGCATGTCGTTTACGGATGCGCATTCAGGATCGTCCGTTTGTACGCCGACTCGATATGGCTTGCTGACCGGGCGGTATGCATGGAGAACTCCGCTTCAGCGAGGCGTCGTTGTCGGGTTTGGGCCCTGCATCATCCCTGAAAATCGACCGACCATCAGCACTTTCCTTAAGTCGCAAGGGTACGATACGGGGCTGGTCGGCAAATGGCATTTGAACATGCGATTCACGGATCCGAATGATGAATCAAAAGAACTTGAGGGTAAGCCGCTAAAATTCACGCCACCCGTCGGATCAAAATCACCCGACGGTCCTATCAATCGAGGATTCGATTACTTTTACGGGATTCATCATGCACGCAGCATGAAGGCAATCATTGAACAGGACGTCGTCACTAAACATGATGACGTGATCAACTTCCTGCCGGACTGTGAAGCCAAATCAATCCAATACATCAAGCAACATGCGAAATCAGACAAGCCATTTTTCCTGTATGTTCCGCTTGGGTCACCTCACACGCCAATCGTTCCAACGAAACAGTGGCAGGGCAAAAGTGGACTTGGACCCTACGCTGATTTTGTGATGCAAACCGACGACGTGGTAGGGAACATATTGAACTGCTTGGAAGAGGCACACATTTCCGACAATACGATCGTCTTGTTCGCCAGCGACAACGGTTGCTCACGTCAAGCAAAGATTCAAAAGCTGCGAAAGTCTGGCCATCATGTCAGCGCTGGATTCCGCGGATCGAAAGCCGATATCTGGGAAGGCGGACATAGGATTCCTTTTGTTGCCAAGTGGCCCGGCGTGATCAAAGCAGGATCCCGCAGCGACGAAACGATCTGTCTAACGGATACATTTGCAACAATCGCCGATTGCTTACAAGTAGCGACCCCATCGGATAGTTGTGAAGACAGTGTGAGTTTTCTTCCGGCCTTAAAAGGTGGCTCAATTCCCGATGGTCGTAAAGGAATCATCCACCATTCGGTTAGCGGCCATTTTGCGTATCGCTCCGGAAATTGGAAGCTGATTTTGGCCCGTGCTTCGGGAGGTTGGAGTTCTCCCACTGAGAAAAATGCCTCACAGAATGCTCCTGAAGGCCAGCTTTATCGAATGGATGACGATTCAGCAGAACAGGAGAACCTTTACCTCTCCAAGCCCAATGTGGTAGCGGAACTCTTGTCCGCTCTTGAAGACCAAGTTCGAAGTGGAAGAAGTACGCCGGGAATCGAATCAAAGAATGACACCGAAGGCATTAAACTTTGGAAATCGGGGCGGAACGGAAGTGCTCCCCATCGCAACGTACCCTGATGCTGTGTTTTCTGTTTCAACACGGTGAATCAGAGATTTGGACCAGAGAATACTATTTGTAGCATTACAATAGCTGATTCACGCTACGCTCCTTTTCCTAACATGATCCCTTGAACGAAACTCTGGCCTTCCAAGCTGCCTGCGCCTTTGGGCTTGAAGCAATTGTCAAACGTGAGCTCATCGCACTTGGTTACGATGCAAAAGTTGCGCAACCGGGTCGCGTTCAATTCGAAGGCGGATGGTCGGATGTGTGCAAAACAAATCTGTGGTTACGAACGGCAGATCGAGTGCTGGTCAAGATTTTGGAGTTTCCCGCCGACGACTTCGACGCACTTTTTGACACAGTTAAAGATCATGACTGGTCTCAACTTATCCCTGTCGATGCCGCGTTCCCTGTGACAGGTCGATCAAGGCTGTCGCAACTGACCAGCGTTCCAGCGATACAACGAACGGTTAAAAAGGGCATCGTCGAAAGTCTACAACGTAACCACGGCACAACAGAGCTACCGGAAACTGGCGTCACGTTTAAGATCGATGTCGCACTGCTGAACGACACCGCAACCTTAACGCTCGACACGACCGGCGATAGCCTACACAAACGTGGCTATCGCAAACTGACCGGCCGAGCTCCGATCAAAGAAACACTCGCTGCCGCATTGGTCGATTTAAGTGTTTGGAAACCGGAAAGAATGTTACTGGATCCCTTCTGTGGCACGGGAACCATTCCCATCGAAGCTGCCATGATCGGCATGAAAATCGCCCCCGGCATGAAACGCGAATTCGCCAGCTCTCACTGGCCGCAAATCAGTTCTGAAATGTGGAATGAGGCGATTGAAGAAGCCAAAGCGACCACTGTCAGAGATATCGATATGCAAATCATCGGATCAGACATTGATGAGGGTGCTCTCGAGATGGCAATGTTTCATGCCAAACAAGCCGGCGTTGAGAATCAGATTCACTTTCGCCAAAAGGCGTTTCGCGATTTCGCAAGTAAGCAAAAGTACGGCTGCATCGTTACGAATCCTCCATACGGGGAGCGATTAGAAGACGTTCGTTCTGTTCAGCCGCTTTATGAAAGTTTCCCGGGCGTGTTGCAGAAGCTTGAAACGTGGTCTCTGTTTGTGATCACCAACTTACCGAAAGTTGAAGCAATCTTTCAAAAGGATGCCACTCGACGACGGAAGTTGTTCAATGGTCGAATCGAATGCACTTACTACCAATATCTCGGTCCGAGACCGCCGAGAGGATACTTCGATGACGACTACGTTGAACCTGAACGGCAATCATCCGATGCAGACATGGTTGATCCGGTGTTACCTGCGGTCACCGCCTCCGCGCCAGAACTCGCATTTCAACCTTCGAAGTCTGAGCCAACCGCAGTTGCCAAACCCGAGCCCGACAAGATCGAAAATGTGTGGGCGAAGGCAAAATCAAAACGAGAAGGCAAACCAGAAGTCGCTCCGATTTTTGGCGGTCTACAACCGAAAGACCACGAACAGGCCGCTTTGTTCCGCAGTCGACTGACCAAGCGAGCCAGACATCTTCGACGTTGGCCGACCAAGCAGGGAATCACTTGCTTTCGAATTTACGAACGAGACATTCCCGAAATCCCGTTGGTCGTCGATCGATACGAAGACAATCTACACATCACAGAGTATGAACGTCCGCACGAACGCGATCGGGGTCGCCACGCAGCGTGGCTTGAGCTAATGCGAGAAACTGCGGCTGACACGCTTGGCGTTTCGCTCGACCAAACTCATTTAAAGTCTCGCGACCGAAATAGCGACGCACGACAATATGAAAAAGTCGACAACCAACAGCAGCACATCAAAGTCTCTGAAGCGGGTTTGACATTCCTCGTGAACCTAACAGACTACGTCGATACTGGATTGTTTCTCGATCACCGGATCACGCGCCTGATGGTTCACAGCGAAGCCCAAGGCACTCGCTTTCTTAACTTGTTCGCCTACACAGGATCATTCACCGTTTATGCCGCTGATGCGGATGCGGACTCAACAGTCACTGTCGATCTTTCCAAGAACTATTTACAGTGGGCTGAGGATAACTTGAAAGTAAACAAGCTCGCTGGACCGGAGCACAAGTTCGTCGCCATGGACTGCATGGAGTATTTGAAACGATCGGTTTCGAAAAAGAAAAAATTCGACTTGATCGTTGTGGATCCGCCAACGTTTTCCAACAGCAAGAGCACTGATGAAGATTGGGACGTGCAACAGCGGCACGTTGAGATGTTGAATATGATCGCCCAAATCCTCAACCCCGGTGGAGTCGTCTACTTTTCAACGAACTTCCGTCGATTCAAGTTTCACAAAGATCAACTGGTCGGCTACGAAGTGATCCGTGAAATCAGTAAGCAAACGGTTCCTGAGGACTTTCGGAACCGAAGAATCCATCGGTGCTGGCGGATGGAAAAGATAACGGGCGAGTGACAGGTTAAGCTTCCACGGATTGTCAATTTCTTTCATAATGCCGCCGTCTCTTCGTTCGTGAGCAATCACCGTGAAACAACTTTTCACATTTGTAATTGTCGGCTTGATCCTGTGGTTTGGTTTCACGCAGTTGACGTCGCAAAATCAGGCGCCGACGATTCGAGGAATCTCGAACACGCCCGATCTGTCCATCGACGGCCATCCAGTGACCGAAGTTTTTGCATTTTCCAATGCCAAAGTCCTCGACGGAGACTCGGTTAGATTGACGGACCAAAATGGCCGAGAAATCAATATTCGCCTAGCATCCATCGACGCTCCTGAAACAGCGCAAGCTTTTGGCGTCGACTCGAAACAGTATCTGCAACAGTTGCTCGGAACTTCTGAGGTTATCGCTTGGACGATTGGTGTCGACCGATACGATCGCCAACTCGCTTTCCTGTTTCTCGAGCAAGCAGATGGCCAATTGTTCGAGATCAACTCACAAATGATTCGGGCCGGTTACGCGTGGCACTACTCTGACCATAGCGACAATCCCGTGCTTCGTTCGCTCGAATTCGACGCTCGTTCAGCACGGCTTGGTCTATGGAACGACATTCAACAGCCCGTCCCGCCGTGGGAATTCCGTCGGCGGTAGTGCCGCGTTGTTCAGTTGCCGAACAACTGACGAACACCGTAAGTGTTGATAACGCCAACGCCAACGTTTTGCACTCTTTGAGCAGGACTATAATCCAAAATCAAATAGTCTCCCGAACGTACAATTGTCTGGCTGGCACGTTGCGAAAACCCACCGTCGATATCGAATCGATACGAAACTTGACCATCGCCGTTGCGCCGCAGCAACGTCAAAGATCTTGGCTGTTGTAAAGGAATGACTCCGCCGCCACGAGACTGAGGAATTCCGCCAGCCTGAGCAATCGCGTCCATCAACGACAGTGGACGGTCGCGAGGAATCAAAAATTCTCCGCCACCCAACAATCCTCCCGTGTAGAAAACTTCCGTTGGCTTGGCAGCAATCGACACGATGTCCCCATTGTTGAGTCTCGCTTGCGAGCGGGGAAAGGAACTCGTTTGGTTCGCACCTTTTGAGCGTAATGGCAATGATTGGGCGAAGGTACGTGGTTGAGCCGCCGTCTTGCCAGTTCTAGGGAAAGGGCTAGTCTGTGCAGATCCATGATGAATGTTGCGAAGAAGTTGCATTTGTTCCTGGGCGTTGACGCCTGGAAATCCACCGGACCCTATCATGGCGTTGAGCAAATCATTGTCGCCGGCCGGTAAGTTCAGATTGTAGATGCGTCCGCTTCCATCAGACCGCGCCGAAACCGGCGCCGAACGATTTTGTCCGCGAAACCGCGCATCCTGCTGTGCTTGTGATTGGTCGCCGCGAACGACGACGACATTGATCGTGCGTTTTCGAATCAGCGATACAATGACCCGGCTACGTTCGGTGATGATGGGATCGTCGCTATCGCGATACGTTTTCTTCAACAGCGATTCAACTTGGGCGACACTCAGACCGCGAACCGAAATCGGATCGACCAACGGAAGTCGAATCGTCCCATCGTGAAGAATAAGCGTTGGATATCCCATCGCTGGCGGAAGGTCACTG
>CAZORS010000186.1:0-11218 GCA_964582025.1 uncultured Pirellulaceae bacterium
AGCAGCGTTGACTTGCCGGAGCCCGAACGGCCAAGGATCGCGATTTTTTCGCCCTTTTTGATTTCGAGGGAGAGGTTATCGATCGCCGTGACTTTTGCGTTGCCGGTGCCGTAATGGCGAGAAAGTGAAGAAGCGACGATCATTGGTTCTGGTGGCTGTCTGCAAAAATATTATTGTAATCGACTATCGAACTTTAGGGCGGACTCGACGATCCGGCCTTCCGTTTTGGTGTCGAACAGCAGGGTTGCCTTGATCGTCCGGGCGGAAGCTTTGGAATGCGTTTGGAATCGAGCTTTTCATGGACGGGGTAAATTTTCGCTACCAAAAAGGTCCAATTGGGCGAAATCGCGAGAATGGCTCAACTTGCTTAGGTCGAAAGTCGAAAAATTGAGGGTCTTACTATAAAGTAAGTGGGTCAGTTTCGGCATGAAGCAGGTTTGGGAGAAATCGCGAACCAAATTGAGGGCTGTCGCGTCATTTACGTATTGCGACCAAACTCGATTTGAATATATTACCGAAACTTCAAAGTCAGCCAGCGTAGCTCAGTTGGCAGAGCAATGGTTTTGTAAACCATAGGTCGTGGGTTCGAACCCCTCCGCTGGCTCTTGAATTAGAGGTGCGTCGCACAGAACAAGAGGGCGATTTGGTGAAAGCTAAATCGCTTTGATTGTTCTATCGGTACCGCACCTTGACCCTGAGAATCGGTCAATTGCGATTGTGTCCAGAAATGGACTTTTCAAAGTTGGTCAAAAAACGGGGGGGTACCGAAGCGGTCAAACGGGACAGACTGTAAATCTGTTGGCTCTGCCTTCGCAGGTTCGAATCCTGCTCCCCCCACTTTTTGCTTCTTGGGCCTCGCTTGGCTTTCTTCTGGTGCAAATTCCAAATGGTTTTGCGTTAGGATTGCGCCGCGAGTCCGTGGAGATTGCGATTTGCCTGTCGGCTCAATGTGAGGAAATAGGTGGTTGTCGCAGAATTCACATAATGGATTGGGATTTTTTTGGCTCGGAATTTTGGTTTTGAAGTCAAAATTGTTCGTTTGTCCATTGGTCAATGTCGCGAATTTGTTACATTGTCCGGTCATTCGAGATAGCGGGAGACCGTTGTTTAGAACAAAGCGGGTGTAGCTCAATGGCAGAGCTCCAGCCTTCCAAGCTGGTGGTGAGGGTTCGATTCCCTCTACCCGCTCATTTGATGAGATACACACTGACCGGATTTTGAACTTGCTGCTGTAGCTCAGTGGTAGAGCACTTCCTTGGTAAGGAAGAGGTCATGGGTTCAAGTCCCATCAGTAGCTTTTGTTGTGGTCGGCTTTCGGGTCGATTTTTTTTCAGCTTAGTTGATTAAGAGAGATAACAGGTAAACAGACGTATGGCCAAGGAAACATTTGAGAGGACTAAGCCTCACGTGAACGTTGGAACCATTGGGCATATTGACCATGGTAAGACGACCACGACTGCATCTATTCTTGCTGTTCAGGCTGCTAAAGGCTTGGCTGAAGCAAAGGAATATTCTGACATCGCGAAGGGTGGTACCGTTCGTGACGCCACGAAGACCGTTACGATTTCGGTTGCCCACGTTGAGTACGAGACTCCGAATCGTCACTACGCTCACATTGACTGCCCGGGTCACGCCGACTTTATTAAGAACATGATTACCGGTGCCGCCCAGATGGATGGTGCGATTCTGGTTGTTTCTGCAGCTGACGGCCCAATGCCTCAGACGAAAGAGCACGTTCTGTTGGCTCGTCAGGTTGACGTTCCTGCACTCGTAGTCTTCTTGAACAAGTGTGATCTTGTTGACGATGAAGAGTTGCTTGAGTTGGTTGAGATGGAGGTTCGTGAGCTTCTGAATAAGTATGACTTCGACGGCGACAATGTTCCGATCGTTAGAGGTTCTGCTCTTCCTGCACTGAATGATCCATCGGATGACGCCAAGAGTGCTTGCATTACTGAGCTGATGGAAGCGATTGACTCGTACATTCCTGAGCCTGCTCGTGAAGAAGATAAGCCATTCTTGATGGCTGTTGAGGACGTTTTCTCAATCGAAGGTCGTGGTACTGTTGCGACGGGTCGTGTTGAGCGTGGCGTTATCAATACTGGTGACGAAGTTGAGATCATCGGTCTTGAAGCTGAGCCAATGAAGACGACTTGTACGGGTGTTGAGATGTTCCGCAAGATCTTGGATTCAGGTCGTGCCGGTGACAACGTTGGTCTTCTTCTTCGTGGTGTTAAGCGTGAAGAAATTCGTCGTGGTCAGGTGATTGCCAAGCCGTCTTCGATTACTCCTCACCACAAGTTCGAAGCGGAGATTTACTGCTTGAGTAAAGATGAAGGCGGTCGTCACACGCCGTTCTTCAGTGGGTATCGTCCTCAGTTTTACTTCCGTACAACTGACGTGACCGGTACTGCGAACTTGGTTGATGCTGAAATGTGCATGCCTGGTGACAGTGTCAAGTTGACGATTGAGTTGCACAAGCCGATCGCGATGGACGAGCAGAATCGTTTCGCGATTCGCGAAGGTGGCCGCACCGTTGGTTCTGGTGTTGTGACTAAAGTTATCGAATAGTTTGGCGGGTGGTCGCGATTGGTCGCGGCCTCCATTGCTGGAGAAAATTGGAAGCGGCAGGTGTTTTGGTATGCTTGTCGCTTTCCAGCAGTTTGTGGCCCTAGCCGTCTTTTTGGTGGTGTGGGCGAGCAGGTTGCTGGTTTGGAGGGGTGTAGCTCAATTGGTAGAGCACTGGTTTCCAAAACCAGCGGTTGCGGGTTCAAGTCCCTCCGCCCCTGCTTTGTTTGGTTGGCTGCGATGGTTCGACGAATCGTGCCGCGTGGTTGGCCTGTCCGTTCAATGGAATGTGCGGCTTACGCAGCGTCGCTTTTTTGGCGTGGCGGTAAATTAAAGGTTCGTTAAATGAGTGCAACTGTAAATCAAGGTGGCAATAATTCGGGCGGCTCGTTCTTCCCTGAATTGTTCCGGTTCGGCTTGTACAAGCCGGCGCAGGGTCGCATTGTGCGCCAAGTTACTTTTTTCTCTGTGGCGTTGCTGGCGTGTCTGGCGATCTGGGAATTGCACTCATCGGGTTGGTTTAACTTTCTCAACGCTGCGGCAGTTGAGGGTGAAGTTGCTGGTCCTCAGATTGTGAAAATGTTGTTCTCTTTCGCGTTGGCTGGTATTTGTATTTGGTCGGCTTATCGATTGGTGAACTATCCCGTGTTTGCGGATTTCTTGATCGCTGTCGAAGCGGAGATGAATAAGGTTTCGTGGCCAACGCGAGATCAGCTTTATCGTGCTTCGGTTGTTGTGATTTTCGTTATTTTCGCGATGGCGATTCTGCTTTTCTTGTTTGATATTTTGTGGACGGCGGTTTTCGAGATGATTGGAATTCGATATTCCGATTCCGATTCGTGGTGGTCCAAGTTGCGTGGTTTCCTTGGCTTTTAGGCTGGGGTGGTGGCTTGAGGCTGCCGGTTACTAATTCAGTTGAAGTTGTTTGTTGGTCGTATAGATGTCAGACGAAGAATCATTGCCAGAAGATGCTGAGACGGCTCCTGTCGACGGCGCCGATGAGTCGGCGGCCGAGGTTCAGGTCGTTGATGGAGCAGATGGTTCGTCTGGGGTTGAAGCTGCAGCGACAGAGGTTGAGCTTTCGCCTGGAGATCTTGAATTCTCTGCTGATGAAATCATCACCGATGAAGACGATGAGTGGGGTGACGATGACGAGGATGCGTCTCCGATTGAGGAGTTCGTTGAGCCGGTCAAGGAAGTTAAGGTCTCTGATCTTGAGATGAACTGGTACATCTTGAAGGTTCAAGTGAACCGCGAAAAGGGTATCTGTGAAACGCTTAAGCGTTCAGTTCGCGTCGCCGGAATGCAAGATTTCTTCGGTGATATTCTTGTGCCGACTGAAGATGTTCGCGAATTCAACAAAGCTGGCAAGCCAAAGATTACAAAGCGAAAGCTGTATCCGGGCTATATCGTTGTGAATATGGCAATCACCGATGAGTCGTGGTTCTTGGTGCGTGACACCAGCGGGATCGGTGACTTTGCCGGTGCTGCGGGTCGTCCTTCACCGCTTTCGCAAGAAGAGATTGATCGAATCATCGCAGCGGCGCGTCCGCCCAAGGGTGAGGATGTTGAAGATCAGATCAAGACCACGATTCCGTTTAAGGTTGGCGATCGAGTTCGCGTGAAAGAAGGCTATTTCCAGAACTACGAGGGTGATATCTCTGCGGTAGACGAGAGAAATGGTCGAATTGAAGTCTTGATCAACATCTTCGGTCGTCCGAATCCGGTCGATATGGAGCACTGGCACGTCGAGATGGTCAAGTAGCGGCTTCTGTGCCAGCAGTTCACTCGCGACCCAGATTGTTAGGCTTGCGGGTTCTGTTTGGGTGCGGTTGGCAAAAATGCCTGGAATTCGGGCCTAAATCAATAATTATCCAAAGTTCAACATTTTCAAAATTCGAAACCTGAGTATCTTATTGGCCTCACTAACAGGCCCAGAAGTGCCCGGTTTGCGACACGCGGAACAAAATCATGGCTAAACAGGTTACAGGACAAGCAAAATTTCAGGTTCCCGGAGGTCAAGCGACTCCGGCTCCACCTGTCGGTACGTCCCTCGGTAAATTCGGTATTAATCTTGGGCAGTTCGTCCAGCAGTTCAATGACCGAACAAAAGAGTTCAACGGAACGCCGATTCCTGTCGTTGTCACCGTTTTCAACGATCGATCATTTGAGTTTGAGACCAAGAGTCCTCCAGCGGCTGCTTTGTTGAAGCTGGCTTGTGGGATTGCAAAGGGTTCAGGGGTTCCTAATCGCGACAAAGTTGCGAAGGTGACTCGGGCTCAGTTGGAAGACATCGTCAACAAGAAGATGAAAGACCTTAACGCGACTGAAATGGACAATGCCGTTCGAATGATCGAAGGTACAGCTCGTAGTATGGGCATTGTGGTCGAAGGCTAATTCGTTAGTGAAGTCTGAGGTCTCACGACTCCAGCTACCAAAACAGGATTTGGATCAACGCGATCCGGGATTATAGATATGGCTAAACAATCAAAACGATACCGAGCTCACGCTGAAAAGGTCTCTGATGAGCCGATTGCTCTTGCGGATGCAGTCAAGCTGGTTAAGACATTTGGTACAACCAAATTTGATCAAACCGTTGAGATTCACATGAATCTTGGAATTGACCCGAAGCAGGCGGACCAGATCGTTCGTGGCTCTTTGGTTCTGCCAAACGGTATCGGCAAGACTCAGCGTATTTTGGTTTTCGCCAAAGATGCGAACGCTAAGGCGGCTGAGGAAGCGGGTGCTGATTTCGTCGGTCAGGAAGAGTTGGCTGCGAAAGTATCCGATGGATGGTTGGATTTCGATGTCTGTATCGCCAGCCCTGACATGATGGGTGTTGTTGGACGTCTTGGTCGCGTGCTTGGTCCTCGAAACTTGATGCCATCGCCACGTGCCGGCACCGTGACTCCGGATGTTGCAACTGCAGTTAAAGAATACAAAGCGGGCAAGGTTGAATTTCGCAACGACAACGGTGGCAACGTTCACGCGGTTGTTGGGAAGGTCAGCTTTGATGAAGCGAAGCTCGAAGAAAACGTTGCGGCGTTTCTGAAGTACATCGAATCGCTCAAGCCGATCTCTACTAAGGGAACCTATGTGAAGTCAGTTTGTCTGACTGCTGCGATGAGTCCTGGTGTGCGGGTGGTTGCCTGATACCTAATACGCGTCGTCGCTAAATCTAATCGATCATTTTTTGAATCATTGTTGGAAGCAATTCCATGAGTAAATTTGTAAAAGACATGCTGACCAAGGATCTGGCTTCGCGTCTTGATGGCGTTGAAGACTGTGTGGTCGCGAACGTGATTGGGATTGATTCCAACACCACCACTGCCCTTCGTGCGAAATTGCGTGAAAAGGGTATTAAGTTGATGGTCGTCAAGAATTCTCTTGCTGCACGGGCAACCGAAGGCACATCTTTGGGGCCTGCTTTTGAGGGTCTTTCTGGGAACGCCGCCGTTGTCTGGGGCGCATCTGACTTTGTTTCGCTGGTCAAAGAAGTGACGGCGTTGGACAAAGAAGAGGGTGAACTCGAGTGCTTCAAGGCGCTTGGTGGCGTCATGGATGGCGAGAAGTTGACGCCTGAAAAGGTTGCTGAAATCAGTAAGTGGCCTTCTCGTGATGAGCAGCTCAGTTTGTTGGTCGGCCAGATTCTGGGCCCTGGCTCACAGTTGGTTGCTCAGATCAACGGTCCTGGCTCACAGCTTGCTGGTCAGGTCAAATCGATCGTCGAAAAAGGCGAAGAGTAAAGACGAAACATGGGTTCCGGCTCCTGCGATTCCTGAATTCGCGAATCGGCAAACGTTACTTCATCAATGGCCTGTAAAAGCCAAATTAGTTTTCGAAGGCTGGCGAGCAATACCTCGTGCAAGCCGGCAAATTTTTGAAAGGTAGAGGAATGTCAGACGAGACAGCAACAATCGAATTTTCTGCGGAAGCAAAAGACCTCGGCGACAAGATCGCTGAGTTGACGCTGAAGCAAGCTAAAGAGTTGAGTGAGTATCTCAAAGAAGAGCATAAGATCGAAGCTGCTGCAGGTGGCGCGGTTGTCATGGCCGGTGGCGGCGGTGGCGGTGGCGAAGCTGCTGCGGAAGCCAAAACTGAGTTCGACGTAATCCTGACTGGATTCGGCGACAAGAAGCTCGACGTTGTGAAAGTCGTAAAGACAATCACAGGTGCTTCACTCATGGAGGCCAAGAAGATGGTCGAAGCGTGCCCTGCAACGCTTAAAGAAGCGGCTTCGAAAGAAGATTGCGACAAGATCAAAGCAGACGTCGAAGCTGCCGGCGGTAGCGTCGAGCTCAAGTAGTTCGTCGACGATCGGCTAGCAGTTGAACCGTCCGCATTGCGATGCCCGCCAGATTGGTGTGCTTTTCG
Source organism: uncultured Pirellulaceae bacterium (assembly GCA_964582025.1). Classification (GTDB taxonomy): domain Bacteria; phylum Planctomycetota; class Planctomycetia; order Pirellulales; family Pirellulaceae; genus Mariniblastus. Next base: position 6,940 of record CAZORS010000186.1, read on the forward strand.
CGATTTGTTGGGCTTCGACTGTTTCGAAAGCTATTGATGCGTACAAGAAATAGCGGGCAGAGCGATTTATCGCCTGCCCGTTGTTTTCGTTCAAACCTTGCTGTTTTTTGGCCTTTTTTGGGTCTTGCCAGCGTCGTCGAAGTCTTCGAGCGGTTTGAGGCGATTTCGTCAAAATCCCGGCGTTTTTGTAGAATTGGCAAAGGTGCGGTGTTTCGGGGTTGTGAAAACTCCAGATGCACCTGAAACTATTGCCAGTAGTTTGAGCAATGTGTGGTCGCAGGGAAGCTTTCGTCGGTTGGTGCCCGATGTTTCTAACGTTTTCGGAATCGCTATTTTGATTGCGTTACCGGTACAGCGTCAGAGAGCCTTTAGACCACATTAAGTTTAATTCGCCGAACGTTTTTGATGATCCGCCCTCATTGATTCGTTTGAGCAGAACTCAATCAGGAACCGCATGCGTTCATTTCGCACGCCTGGACAATATGTATCCCAGACCTGTTGCAACGTCTTGCGCAGGTGGTTTGTTTCTTCAGTACCGGTGTGGACTTGTGTCTGCACTTTTTGCCTGACAATTGATCCGGAGATTTTGCGCTTATGGCAACCCCAGTAGAGCGACGTTTACGCCCAAAAGATGTTCGACGATTTGGTAGTGGACGAGATTATCATTTGCCGCCCGATCTAACAAAGATTCAAACAGTGAGCTTCAAGGCTCTACTGCAGGAAGATGTTGATCCGGAGAAACGGAAGGACCAAGGCATCGAAAGTGTCTTGCGGGAAATCTTTCCGATTCAAAGTTACGACAAAAAACTTGCGCTCAGCTACGTGCGATACGAGCTTGGAAAGCCACGTTACACTCCGGAAGAATGTCGTCAGCTGCGTCTGACGTACGGACAGCCTTTCCGTGTTTGGTTGCGTCTTGAAAAAGAGCAACCAGTCGAAGAGGAAGTGTTCCTTGGTGACATTCCAATCATGATGGGTGGCGGTGAGTTTATCATCAACGGTGCCGAGCGCGTTGTGGTGAGTCAGCTTCACCGATCGCCCGGTATCGACTTCGTGATGGCTTCGGATACGACTTCGGATCGTAAGCTTGCGAGCTGTCGTGTCATTCCCGAGCGTGGGAGTTGGATCGAGATCAACGCAACCAAAAAGGATGCGTTGACGGTTCGGATTGACCAGAGCGGAAAGTTCTCTGCGTTGACTCTTTTGCGTGCGATGGATCCTAAGTTCAGTGAAGATGCTGACATCATCCGTGCGTTCTACGACACGATGAAAGTCAAAGTCGTTGACGGTCGAAGTGCTGCGAAGCTCGAAGGCAAGATGGCGGTTGATGACATCGTCTACCCTGCTGGCTCAAAGCGTGCCGGTGAAATCATTGTTGAATGTGGGCGCAAGATCAGCAAAGAGAACTCGGAGCTTATTTGCACCGCTGGTGTCAAGGTTTGCGAGATCATGAATCCGGTGAAGTCACCGCTGATTTTCAATTCTCTGATCGACGACAATACTTCATCGCATGAAGAAGCGTTGCTGCGAATCTATCAGCGACTTCGCCCGGGTAACCCGGCTGCGTTGGAGAAGGCTCGAACGCTGTTCAATGAGAAATTCTTCGATTCGAATCGATATCGCCTAGGCAAGGTTGGTCGTTTCCGTATCAATCGGAAACTTGATCTGGGTGTCAGCGAAAAAGAGATGACGCTTCGTCCGGAAGATATTCTGGCGTCGATTCAGTACATCTTGGATCTTTCGACTCCGGGTGCTGATGCGATGGTCGACGATATTGACCACCTTGGTAACCGTCGTCTGCGTACGATCGACGAGCTCGCTTGTGACGAGATGCGAAAAGGTTTCCTTAAGCTCCGTCGCACCGTTCAAGAGCGAATGAGCCAGAAGGAAGTCGATGATATGACTCCGCGTTCTTTGGTGAATCCGAAGAGTGTTTCGGCTTCGATTGATTACTTTTTCGGTCGCGGCGAACTTTCGCAGGTCGTTGACCAGACGAACCCGCTGTCTCAGTTGGCTCACGAGCGTCGTCTGTCGGCACTCGGTCCAGGCGGTTTGAACCGTAAGCGTGCGGGTTTCGAAGTTCGCGACGTTCATATTTCTCACTACGGTCGAATTTGCCCGATTGAGACTCCCGAGGGTACGAACATTGGTTTGATCTCCAGCCTCGCGATTTGTGCGAGCGTGGATGATTATGGATTCCTTGTGACGCCATACGTGGTGGTCAACAAAGGAAAAGTAACGGACGAAATTCGTTTGCTGCGTGCCGACGAAGAAGCGGAAGCTCATGTGGCTCCAGCGGACACGCCAATTAAAGACGGTCGAATCGTCGGGACTAAGTCGCTCGGCGGAAACATTCTTGCTCGTTTCCATGCTGACTTCGAGTTGGCGGATCCGGAAGAGCTTGAATACATGGACGTTGCTCCGGCTCAGATGGTCGGCGTTTCAGCCAGTTTGATTCCGTTCCTTGAGCATGACGATGCGAATCGCGCTCTGATGGGTTCGAACATGCAACGCCAAGCCGTTCCGCTGTTGGTGGCTGAGCCACCGATTGTTGGTACTGGTATGGAGCGTCATGTTGCGGTTAATAGCTCGATGGTGATCAAGGCGCGACGTGCCGGCAAGGTTACTTTCGTGGATGCGACGCGAATTGAAATTGGCAACGATGTCTATCCGCTTAAGAAATACGTCGGGCTCAATGAGCGTACTTGTAACAACCAGAAGCCGTTGGTGATGCCAGGTCAAAAGGTTGAGAGAAATGAAGTGATCGCCGATGGTGCTGCGACATTCGAGGGTGAATTGGCTCTCGGTCGTAATGTGCTTGTTGGTTTCATGTCGTTTGATGGTTGCAACTTTGAAGATGCGATCATCATTTCGGAAGAGCTCGTTCAGAACGACACTTACACTTCGATTCACATTGAAGAGTTCGACGTCGAAGTTCGCGAAACGAAACTAGGGCGTGAAGAGTTTACTCGCGATATTCCAAACGTTAGCGAGAAAGCACTTCGTAACCTAGACGACGCCGGAATCATTCGAGTCGGTACATTCGTTAAGCCGGGTGAGATTCTTGTCGGAAAGGTTTCGCCGAAATCGAAGACCGAGCTGACTCCAGAAGAGAAACTCCTTCACGCGATCTTTGGTCGTGCTGGTGAAGACGTGAAAAACGATTCACTCGAGGTGCCGTCAGGTATCGAGGGTATCGTTATCGATGCACAGCGTTTCTCGCGTCGTATGAGTCTGTCCGAAGAAGAGCGAAAAGTCTTCGAGCAGGATCTCAAAGCCGCTGAAGCAGACGGTAACGAAGAGATTGCTCGTGTCTTCGGTGAAATGGTCGAGGTGATGGAAAAGATCCTCGGTAAGACTTTGACCGATCAAGACGATACGCCTTTGGTTCGCAACCAGGATCCAAAGTTTATCGCCGAAAAGGCAAATGCTTTCCGTCTGCAAACTTATGCTGCGGATCTTCGAAGCGAAGATAAAATTAAGCAGATGAAGGCAGCTTATGCTGAGCACTGGCCTGACATTGAGAAGGTCATTGAAGCTCGCGATCGTAAGGTCAACAGCATGAAGCGTGGCGACGAGCTTCGCAGCGGCGTTTTGCAGATGGTCAAGGTTTATATTGCGACCAAGCGAACGATTTCCGTTGGCGACAAGATGGCTGGTCGGCACGGTAACAAGGGTGTGATTTCGAAGATCCTTCCTGTGGAAGATATGCCGTTTCTCGAAGATGGAACACCGGTTCAGATCATGCTTAACCCGCTGGGCGTACCGTCGCGCATGAACGTGGGGCAGATCCTTGAGACTCACCTTGGCTGGGCTGGTTCGAAGCTTGGTTTCCAAGCGTTGACGCCGGTTTTCGATGGTGCATCTGAGAAGGACATCAACGAAGCGCTGTCCGAAGCTGGTTTGCCGGCTCACGGTAAGCACACTTTGATTGATGGACGTACTGGGCAACCTTGTGGTCAAGAGACGACGGTCGGATACATCTACATGTTGAAGCTGCATCACCTTGTCGACGACAAAGTTCACGCTCGAAGTACAGGACCTTACTCGCTGATTACTCAGCAGCCACTTGGTGGTAAGGCTCGGTTCGGTGGCCAGCGTTTCGGCGAGATGGAAGTTTGGGCTCTGGAAGCATACGGAGCTGCCTACATCCTTCAAGAATTGCTGACGGTCAAATCGGACGATGTCGAAGGTCGTACGAAAATTTACGAATCGATGGTCAAGGGCGAAAACACGCTCGAAGCCGGCACACCAGCCAGCTTCGACGTTTTGACCAACG
>CAZORS010000187.1:0-7810 GCA_964582025.1 uncultured Pirellulaceae bacterium
CCGCCGCCCTGATGAGCGGCTGCGATTGGTTTTCCAATTCGATCAGCTTCGGTCAGCTTGATCATCTTCAACAATTCATGAACGTCGATCATGTGACGTGCAAGATAGTCCGGTTCGTTTTCATCATCGATTGAAATAATCAACAGAACGCCATTTTTGATCGCGTAGGTTGCATCTACCGCTCGCAGCAGCACACGAAGACTGTCCGATAGCGGCAACCCAGCCAAGTTCGCTGAAACTTCTGTGTTGCCATCGAGTACACCATCGAGATTTCTGTCTACAACAATATTGACTTTCAATTTCTTGACCAGATCCGCCATTATGTCGCCGAAAGGTTCGGCATCATAAATGAGATCAAATGGCTGACTGAGTTTGTATCGAATCTCGTCATTCAACATTGATCTGGCCGATGGTTTTGCTTTGACTACTGCTTTCGCAGGGCCACCGTCGCCAAACGGATTTGCATCTGAGTCATCGCTGCCGAAGGGATCTTCATCTTGCGCTACCGAATTCGCCGGCGAACCAAAGCGAGCGTTTTCAGGCCACATGGCCATCGTCAACACAGCGACCAAAAACATTGCGGCAGTTGCCAAAGTCATAAATCTCATCACCCACCTCTTTCGATTTGCCAAAGAAACTGATTGAAGGTTTTTCGCCAAAACGGCGGCATCTCCGAACTCCTCAACGGCTTGCATCACCGCTAATTTTTTATCCATCCCGCTTTCAAGCAGATCCGTGACTCGCGATTCAAGATGATCCCGAAGTTCAGCGCCGATTTGCTTTCGTTGCCGTTCGCTAAGACCAAGTAGTCGGCCGACAAGTGACAGCCACGTATCAAATTCGTCATTGGACAAAATATGCCTCCCATTTATTTTTTGATGTTTGGCTTGGCATCCGCGCCCTCTTGGTCGCTTAGCCTCCGACTCTCCCAAAGCTCCCAAGGGAGAGTGATGTTAAATTTGCTCAAAATTATCGCCGTGTTTCATTGCTGTTCTTCATTCCTATCCGAGTTTTGGAATCGGTTTGCAGTAACCCTGCATCAATCCTGCCATGCACTGCACGTATTGATTCCATTGATTGGCCTGCTTCGTCAGACGCTTGCGACCGACAGCCGTGATCGCATACCACTTTCGCCGCCGGCCTGTCGAATCATCCCATCGACTGCGAATAAGCTTCTCGCCCTCGAGTCGATGCAACAGCGGATACATCGTGCCCGCTGACATGGAGACTTTCTCGCCAGAAGCTTCACGTATTTTCTTTTGAATGATGTAGCCGTATTGGTCTTCTTGATCGAGGACCGCCAAAACCATCAAGTCGAGGCTGCCTCGAAGAAGATCGCTTTCGAATTTGTCTACTTTTTTGGCCATCAAAGGCTTTCAAGGCACGCAGAAGCTTACTATCGGTAAGCAATACATCGGATATCGATATATCGCACGACGATACATTAGCGATTTGAGAATGCCGTGTCAAGAAAATTCTTAAAGAGAGACGGATCTCGCGCTCTGGAGTTCCGTCTTCGCTCCCCTTTTTGAGATTTATTCCCCAATCGCAGCTCGAAGTTGATCCTGCAACTGCTCTGTCGTGGCATCCCCAATCCAGTGCTCTGCTTTTCGGTCGAGCAAATCTTGGAGTTCACGAGCTCTGTCAACATTGCCGATTTTGACAAGCGACAAACCCAGATATGCCTCGAGTTCTGGTCGGATGTCGGACTCGCCATAGAGAATTTTCTCCAGTCTTATCGCTTCCTCTAGCGAGTCAACCGCCTCGGCATAGCGTCCGAGCCGATACTGGGCGGCACCGAGACCGCCAAAGGATGCGATTGTAGGATAGAACCGACAGATCTTTTCCGCGGCTTTGACGATTTCTTCGAGTTCGGCTTCAGTGGCCTCTTCGACGCGAACGCGTTCCACAGAATCGAACGTCTCAGCGATCGCATCTCGATTGAGATACGGCGTTGCAAATTCTGAGCTGGCGTGACGAATCTGCACCATTCCAACTCCTGCCGTTGCCAGTGACTGCCCGTCTTTGGAAAACGATGCGTGAAGCATCAAGCTGGCTGGCTGGCTTTGAAAAACGAACAATTCAACACCAGTTTCAACGTCCCATATTCGCACGGTTCCGTCGTCACTGGCACTTACCAAATTGCGACCGTCGGCCGAAAATGTTAGGCCCGCGACATGGGTTGTATGTCCCTCGATCGAAACTGGAAGCGGAGTCGATTTCGCCAGATCCCAAAGAATGATTTCTCCATTGGCGGCGCTGCTGGCAATCAAGTTACTGTCCGTTGGAGAAAAAAGGGCTCGCCAAACGGGTTGTTGATGCCCTTCAAGAGTCGTCAAGTGCTCAAACGTATCCGCATCCCAGACTTGTACCGTTCCATCATCGCTGGCAGTCACCAGCTTTTTTCCATCGGGAGAATACCTTGCCGAAGCAACGACGTCTTTGTGGCCGCGCAAGACACCCTGTTCCTCGAACGTTTTCGAATCGAGAATCTTTGCGAGCCCATCGCTGCACGCCACAACAAGACGCTCTCCGTTAGGTGACGGGCTGATGTCCCAGACCTCTGAATCAGAAAGATAGACTTTCTTTTGAGGTTCCAGAAGTTCATCGGCTCGATCCAGCCGATCCCAAACCCAAAGTCCAAAGCGATCACCACCTGTAATCAACCTTCCGTCACTCAACCAAGCGACACTTAAAACGGCGACGCCATGTGGCAGCCGCCTTTTCAGCTCACCCGTTGACGCATCAATCAGAGCGACAATGCCGTTCTCGCCTGCTGTCGCGACCATCGTTTGGTCTGGCGAAAATACAGCTTTCCAAACCTCATTGGTATCGCCAAAGTCATACGACACCGAAGTCCCAGCCGGCTCCGTACTCCAAAGCCGCAGCGTCTGATCGTCAGACGCAGTGATAATTTGCTTTTCATCAACGGTAAAGTTGACTTCATTGATTGGGCCCGTGTGCCCTTGCCAAGTGGCGACCGAATTGCCTTCGAAATCCCAAACGATCGCGGTGTGATCGTCGGACGATGTTGCAACCAATTTGCCTGAAGGTGAAAGATCAATGCCGATGACTTTGGACGTATGCGCGGCGAGTAGCGCTTTCAGCGTTTCAGATTTTACATCCCAAATGCAGGCGACTTTGTCATCACCGCAGCTGGCAGCGATGGCACCATCTTCTGACAGATCGATTCTGCGAACGCCCATCGGATGCGCGTTGATATTGCTCCGCAGTTCGTATTTGAGTTCCTGATCATCGTCACCTTTTGCTTCACCGAGCTCCCAAATTCGCAGTTTTCCATCCATGCAGCCGGAGGCCAGCAAATCTCCATCGCCACTAAATTCCAAAGAAGTAACTTCGTCCATGTGCCCTTCGATTTTCTGCAACGTGTTGCCGGTTATTACATCCACCAACAGCACATCCGCTGGCTGAGCTTCAGTAAATTGACGCTTGCGATTGGTAACTTCGCGAATGCTATCATTGCCTAAAAAACCCATGGCCAGCACAGGTTTTTGCGGATGAAAACTGAGCGACAGAACATCCTGTTCGAATGGCCCTAAAATTCTGGTCCGCTCGCCGCTTTGAGTGTTGAAAATAGAAACCACATTGGAATAGTCAGCGACAGCAAAATACTGTTGGTCTCTGGAGAACCGAACACAAACGACCATGTCATTGAAGACACGCCGGTAGATTTTTTCTTTAGTTTTTGCGTTCCACAGATAGACCGTGTCATCAGCGCCACCGCTGAGGAAAAAGTCTCCTTGCGAGGACACATCAACTGAAAGTACGTAATGAGCGTGCCCGTGCAGTGAATCTTCAGGCTTGCAGGTATACATTTCGTTTGCCAAATAGCGACTGGTCCAACTGCGAGTCGGAGCCTCGATTTGCCTCAACGTTTGCCACGCGGATTGGGTATTGTTGTTTTCCCAATCGCTCCATGCCGATTTGTGCCGCTGCGCGTATAGCTGCATACCCTTTAGTTTTTCAGCGTCTTTGGCGCGAATCTCGGCCGTCTTAGCGCGGGCTGCTTCCTTCTTGGCTAGATCAGCGCTGACGTTGGCACGAGCAGTCTCATTTTTGGCATGCTTGGCACTAACATTTGCCCGCGCCGTCTCCTTATTGGCGAGCATCAATGCCAACGTCGTCGCAACGATACCTCCGACCAACAATGCCATGATGGTCGCCAATGAGATGACGAGACCTCGATTACGTTGGACAAATTTTTTGATTGAATAGACCGTGCTGCGCGGCTGCGCGAGAACTGGTTCGTTGTTGAGGTATCTTTCGATATCCTGTGCCATTCCGTTGGCAGTTTCATAGCGACTGCGCCGATCCTTTTCCAATGCTTTCAAAATGATCGAATCGATATCGCCATTGAGCTGTTCGGCAAAAGGATCCAAAACTGACGGAGTGTTCTCGGTTATCCATTTGGCACTGTCGGAAGAGTTTCGAACAGCGACGCTGGGAGCAATTGGATCTTTTTCAATAATGACTTTGATTGCTCCGATAACAGACATTTCGTCTCCCTCCATCTGCACGGGAGTCCTGCCAGTGAGCAATTTGTAGAGCACCACACCAAGCGAATAGATGTCGCTGCGGGTATCGATGTCCATTCCATCGGAAGCCGCCTGTTCGGGGCTCATGTAGTAAATCGTTCCGACGACTTTGCCAAATTCAGTGAAGACCGTCTTGTCGGTCAAGACTTTCTGACTACCGAGCGCCTTCGCCAAACCAAAATCGATGACTTTAGGTATGGCCTCATCGTCATTCTCAGTCACCAATATGTTTGAGTGCTTCAAGTCGCGATGAATGATCGCCTTCTGGTGGGCGTGCTGAACGGCGCGGCAAACCGGGAGCATCAACCGCAATCGTTGTTCAATATCAAGCTTGCGATTGTTGCAGTATTGGTCGAGAGGAATCCCCTTGACCAGTTCCATCACGAAATAGGGGGTGCCCGCTTCGGTCGTGTCTGCGTCCAAGATTTTTGCGATGTTGGGATGGTCCATCATCGCGATGGCTTGGCGCTCTGCTTCGAATCTTGTAAGCGCGTCCTGGCCGAGGTTGTCGCGCACCAACTTAAGCGCGACATCGCGTTTTACTGGATGTTCCTGTATGGCTTTCCACACCACTCCCATCCCGCCTTCGCCGATGGGATGCAACAGGCGATATCGACCTATCTTCCGACCCGAATCTTCTGATTCTTCACCAGAAAACATGGTTGACGCGACGTCAAAGTCGAGTGAATCAGGTTTTGATTCTGATTCAATGCCAGAAAGTTCGCCTTGTGTTTTCTCATCCTCGCTGTTTCCCATCATCTTATTGTAGCCATCAGAATCTGTTTTAAAGATCTATCTCGAAGAGTTATTCGATTCGCTTGGTAAAAACTGGCGCTACAATACAAGGGTTCCCTTTTTCAGGTTCCATTGATCCAAATGTTCCAAATGGCCATGTTGAAACAGAATACGATCCACATCCTAATGTTGGCAATCCTCTCTTTAGGATGCAACCTTTTCTCCAACCAAAGTTGTGCGGCTCAAAACCAAAGTGGGCTGAGCGTTACGAAGATCAAGCGTACGATTCCAAAACTGCGATCGTTGCATACCAAGCTTGGCAAACCCACCGCTGGCCAATGGTTGAAAACTCATCGGGAAAAAGGACAGACGTTCTCTCAATACCATAAGTCCGAACCGAATGTGCTTTCCGGGCGACGTCGCAAACTTTACGTTCAGCCGATCGGAGACTTTACAGAAACCGACAATCAGTTGATCGCGACCAGCGCCGAGTTTCTTTCGATCTACTTCAACTGCGAAGTTGTCACCAACGACACGTTGCCCGAAACAATCATTCCTGAATCGGCACAACGAACTCATCCATCTTGGGGGGTGCATCAATTGTTGACGGGTCACATTTTGGAAGAAGTGCTGGCTCCGGAACTCCCTCGCGATGCGTTTGCCACAATCGCGTTTACAAAGTCAGATCTATGGCCCGGCGAAGGATGGAATTTCGTGTTCGGCTATGCTTCGTTTCGCGATCGAGTCGGCGTTTGGTCTTTGTCACGGTTTGGCGATCCGGAAGAAAACGAAGAGGCTCGAAAACAATGTCTGCTTCGCACGATCAAGGTGGCAACGCACGAAACAGGTCACATGTTTTCAATCGAGCACTGCATCAAATATCGCTGCAACATGCAGGGCAGTAACTCATTGGAAGAATCAGACGGACAGCCGCTTTACCTTTGCCCCGAGTGTCATGCAAAGATTCTTTTCGCTTCCGGCTGTCAGCCGATCCATCGCTACAAGAAGTTGATTGCGTTCTTCGAGAAGCACAAGCTGGAAGATCAAAAAGAGTACTTCCAGCGAGCACTTTCGCGGCTTGAGTAGAATTTTGGAACGCCATCACATCACAGGACATCACCCTCCCCTTGGGAGGGTGATGGCGCAACCTATTCAGCTTTCAGCAAACCCGCAACGAACGACTTGAACTCTTCGCTGTCTGGTTTGACTCGTGGACCGAAACGACCCGCAAGCTTACCGTCGCGACCAAGCACAAATTTCTCGAAGTTCCACCCAATCGCTCCCGCGCCCTTGGGCTTGGTTTCCTGAGCCGTCAGATGTTTGTACAGCGGATCGGCATCGTCACCGTTGACATTGACCTTGGAAAACATATCGAACTCAACACCGTAATTCTCTTGGCAGAACGATTCGATTTCTTCTTCGCTCCCCGGCTCCTGTCCACCAAATTGATTGCACGGAAAACCAAGAATCACCAAGCCATCATCTTTGTGTTCAGCGTACAACTTTTGTAATGTCTCGTACTGTGGCGTTAGGCCACACTTGCTGGCCACGTTGACCATCACGACGACTTTGCCTTCGTACTTTGAAAGCTGCACTTCTTCGCCCGCAATGTTTTTAACAGTGAAGCCAAGTGGTGTTTTTAAGGCAGCAGTTTCGGTTGATTCGGCAACGCTCATTTTGCTCCACGCTTCTGTAAGTTGCTCAGCGGAGTGTCGTTTTCGAACGGTCCCGGGAAGGATACTCGCGACCGTGCTGTCCTGATTGACGATGATCGTCATCGGATGAGCAATCGCTTTTCTCGAATCGGTGTTAAGAATCCCAAGCTGTCGGATGACTTTACTTTCGGGATCCGCTAAAAGCGGAAACTGAATATTGGCCTTGGAGGCAAACTTTTGCAACGCATCGACATTGTCATAGCTCAAGCCAACGACCTGAATACCAGACTTCTTGATCGATTCCAATTCGCTCTGCAACTGCACCAGTTGCTTTTTGCAGAACGGTCACCAGTCGGCTGAACGATAAACAACCAAAGCGACTGGACCTTCTGCGAGCAAGTCACTGAATTTGTGACTCGTCCCATGCTGATCCTGCAAAGAAAACTCATCGATCGTTGAACCGACTTCGGGGCCCGACGCCTGTTGACCATTGACAGCCATCGGCCCAAAAAATAGAGCAAGCAACGAAACTAGTAAGACTCGACAAATCATCTCAATGTCCTCCGACAAATTTTTAATCGTGAAGCTGAATCGTAAACCACTAGCAATCGCTATGGTAGTGGCGATTTAACAACATCGCTTCTGACAAGTTCCGCGGTAAAAACTGCAATGGTGTCCAGCGTAAAACAATTCACATTACCTGCTGTCACGAATCCAGATCACCCTCCCTTTAGTAGCTTTGGGAGAGTCATAGCCTACGCGACGGGCGCGACGGGGAGGGGTAGATGTCGAAGCAGACCAGTGAGAACGCGAACAACTGCGCCCTCTCCAGCGTCTCGTTCCTCGCGTCTGACACTCCCAGAG
>CAZORS010000187.1:7910-11210 GCA_964582025.1 uncultured Pirellulaceae bacterium
GCGAACAACTGCGCCCTCTCCAGCGTCTCGTTCCTCGCGTCTGACACTCCCAGAGGGAGGTTGATGTTCAACCGGACCTCTTTTCAACCTAGACCCTAATAGTCCGTTCGAGAGAACACCAGACATGAAAGACACAACATCACGGCCATAAAAACCAAACCACTAATCAGTGGCGACCAAGGATTGGGACGCAATTTTTGAAAGGTCAAATCGACGTCCGTGTTCTGCTCCGCGTCGGCTGAACTTGAGAGATGTGAAACCACTTTGTAAAACTCCCCTGGTTTGGGGAACGCAAAGTAAAGCGGCTTGATGGCATAACGCCAAGCCTTTTGCATCCACGTGCCCGACGGAGCATTTGATTCCGACCGCGAAAGATTCTCAATGTCGTACTTGGTCACTCGATCCGTACGGTCTGCGATCAGCAAATAGGAGGCGCTAAATTGAATCGCTGAAATGTTGCCCTGGCCTCGAACCGAAGGCTTACTAACCTTCTCGTTCTTGATGTCGACCAACCTCAGTGATCCGTCTCGGTAGAGCAGCGAGAACCAACGACCGTCCAACGAACCGGAGATCGCTTGAACGGCAACTCGAGATTCCGGCAAATATTCTTTCGACTTTTCCAAGGTCGCTGAATCAAGCAGAATCACTTGGCCATTGCCAAGTGCAAGGACAATTGTGTCGCCTTGATAGGCAATGTGGCACGTCATTTCCACTCGTGCTCCGGTGTCGATTTTCGCAGACGTGCGGAGCTTGTAGTTGCGGTCTTCGTCGGACTCATCGACTGCAAAGACGCTGACTTCACCATCCCGATAAATCGCGACTTCCTCGTTGGAGAAGTTGACAGCAACGTGCTTTTCTTCCCGTGCTGCGACTTTCTCTTCGGGTCCGACGGCAACAAACCAAGTCTCCGCGTTGGTGTTTTCCTTTTCGAAAGTCAGTTCAGAATCGTAACGATAGAATTTGCCGCGACGGTTGAAGCAGAGCAGATTTTCTTTGGTCGCAAACATAGCCGTGATTCCGCTTGGCAAACTGCCCTTCCGTTCGAAAGCTCCACCTTCCCCGGTAATGTAGAACTGTTGTTTCCTGTGAGTCTTCGGATCTCCAACAAGGACTCGACTAAACGCAGTCTGCTTGGTCGATTCGAGATAAACCGGCCCCAACGGATCTGGGAACGGGACGTTGTCACCCATGTATCGGAACACCATTCGCTGGATCTTTTCTTCTTCATCTAGTTCTGGTGCATCGGATTCAACCCAGTCGTTTTCCGCGTCGTCCCATTTTTTCGGTTCGAATGCAGGATCGGTCACCAGCAAGCCCTGGTCCGTTTCCACAATCTTTGTGATCTCGAAGGCTTTCATTTGCGCCGAACAAAACAGGTAGAGCGTTCCAACGGACCAACACACGGCCCAAAACAGTCCCGTCGCAACAATTGCCAAAATCGTGCTTCGCGTAACAAGCCCTGTGAATGCAGAAACAGAATAGTAAATGGCGAAGACGACGATATAAAGCGGAATACTTATCAGAACGGCGCGTTCCCAGATCCCTAATCCAAAGCCCATCCAAAGCCAGAGCCCAACGAATAACAGCGCTGCACACAAGGCGATGAACATGCAGCCGCCGACGAATTTCGCCAGGAACAAACCCGTTCGAGAAAGTGGCTTACTCAACAGCAAGTTCAGCGTTCCGGGCTCGAACGTTTGCGGTACGACATTCGCCGTGACAAGAATCGCAATCAGCAATCCGATCGACAGAACAACTTTATCCAGAAACTGAGTGATCGTGCCGGAAATCTGTGACGCGAACTGGTCTCGCGACATGTTAGTCATGAAAATATTGGACATGAAGTCCGACCAATTGAACGGTCCATAGTAGAAGTCAAGCGAGGACTTCGCTCCGGCACGGATGAGGCCGCCGAACGATTGACTGATCAGGACTCGATTCAAACGCCGTTGCTCTTTTTCGGAAAGCGTATCAACTCCTTTTTTCAAATAGCCTCTTGCCTCCGAGCCCAAGCTTTTACGATTCCAGTCTTCTTCGCGGAAGAACTCCGGATCCTCGATCATTTCATTTAGCTCTTCGACGACTGACTGGGCCGTAAAGATGCGGTCGACGTCGGTTACCTTTTTCTCAGCGTCTTCTTTGTTACCCGCGATAACGTTGTCAACTTTGTCCTTCGTTTCCTGTGAGAGCAATTCCCAAATTCGCTGCATGCCCTTTTGCTTGTCGCTACTCAGCTCTTCCTTCATTCGGTCGAGCAACAACATTTGGTCTGCCGGCTTCACGTCGCGATCAAGATTGACTCGCGTATCAAGCGACTCGCGCACATGAAGCGGAGCAATCGCCAACAGAAACAGAAAGATCAATCCCAACAACACGTACAGCACTTTCGAAGCCAGTGCTGCACGGAATGAGTCTTTAATGATTGCCAAATAGGGACGCATGTTTTTTCGTGGGTTAGATGTTGTGTTTTGGTGTCGAAGTCGGAAAACGCCAGTGGTCAATCAATCAATTGCAAGAATGCGTCTTCGAGTGACACTCGCAAAGCTTCCATGCCAAGAATGGAGATTCCATGTTGGCGAAGCTGATCGATGACGCGATCGACATCAGCTTGATCTTTTACGACGACCTCAACGGTGGTCGCGCCTTCTTCGATTGACTTAACTTCAAACTGAAAGTTCGAAAATCCGCGTTGCAGCAAATCGGGATCACCCGTGACTTGAAATCGTTGTTTCCGAATCGGCTTGTCGGATCCAGTAAGGAACTCACCGATGTTCGCAACCGACCCGCAATATCTCAAGTTGCCCTTATCCAAAATTGCAACGCGATCACAAATCATTTCGACTTCCTGCAACAAGTGACTGTTGAGGAAAATCGTCACGCCGCGATCGGCCAAACTGCGAATGATGGCTCGCATTTCAGCACGGGCTCTGGGATCAAGTCCGTCGGTCGGCTCATCGAGAATCACCATCTTCGGATCGTGCAACAGAGCCTGAGCGAGCCCCAATCGCTGCACCATGCCTTTGCTGAATTTCTTGACCAGATCTTTCTCGCGTCCCTTGAGCCCTACGAGTTCAAGGTACTCGTCGCGTTTCGCTTTGACGACGCTGGCGGGAACGTTGCTGAGGTTGCCGAAATACTCCAGGGCGTTGTAGGCGGTCAGGTGAGGAGGAATTCGTAGTCGCTCCGGCAGATAGCCAACCATCTCGCGACATTTCTTGCTGCCCGCCGCATAGCCCATCATCGAAGCGCTTCCGCCAGACTTGTTGATGATGCCGAGCAGAACTTTGATGAAAGTTGTCT
>CAZORS010000188.1:0-3197 GCA_964582025.1 uncultured Pirellulaceae bacterium
GAGTCCGAATTGGACAAGGCGATGTTTGCCATCCTCTCAGGCGAACTGCCCGTCATGATCTACTGCGACAAAGCAATGGACGTCGGTCAGGCCATGCGTTTGATCAAGCAATACAACTTCGAAGCTTCACTGGTTCTTGGTCGCGAATGTTACAAAGCTGCGAAACAGGTCGCTGACGCAAAGCTACCCGTTGTGATCGATTCGCAATTGGTGTTCTTCGAAGAAGATCCACGCACAAAGGAAGAAACGAAAGTTGTCCTTCCAAAAGTGTTCCGTGACCACGAAGTAAAGTTCGCGTTTCAAGTCGGACGCGGCGGCGGAACGACTCTGGGAAGCTCTTACTTCTGGTATCAGGCTGCAACAGCCGTCAAATACGGCATGCCGGTTGAAGAAGCTCTCGAAGCACTAACAACTTTACCTGCGAAATTCCTTGGCGTCGACGAGTTCGTTGGGTCGATCGAAAAAGGCAAAGACGCTGACATCATCGTGCTCTCTGGTGAACCACTTAGCGTCGACACATGGGTCGACATGACGGTCGTCAATGGAGAGATCGTTTACGAAAAAGAAAAAGATGAGCAGTTGAAACTGTTGCTTAACGGTGAAACGGAATAGCAATTCGTGGTTGTGGCTTCCAGCCGCAAGCATTTCAGACCAACAACGATTGCGGCTGGAAGCCACAACCACGGCACACACCCGAGATTGGAAAACTTTGACATCATGAAACTTGTTCCAAACAGTTTGGTTTTCGGCCTGTTGTTTGCTATCGCGATCGGTTCGACCTTTTCGGAATCCATTGCACAGCAATCGAAGCCCCCGCAAACTAAGTCGGATGTCTACTTTGCGGACCAAATTTGGCCAGGCAACGGTGAGCCAATTGAAAATGGAGCCATGGTTGTCGTTGATGGAATCATCACCGCCATCGGCTCTCGCGATGAAATCTCGATCCCTAGCGTTGCTACACGACACGACTTTGGATCCCAGGTCCTGATTCCTGGACTTGTTCTGCCACAGACTAGTCTTGGTGGAAACCAGACAGAAGAACGAACCATCACGCCACAAATTCGAGCCCTCGATGGATTCGACTTCTTTGCCGACCGTGACACGTTGATAGAAAGCGGCATCACGACCGTTCAAGTCTCCCCTGCCCGTGTGCGATTGATGCCTGGCGTTGGAGGAGTCGTCAAACTTGCCGGCGATGACCTAACCGACCGCATTCTTCAGGAAGAAGAAAGTCTACAGATCGTTTTAACATCTGCTTCAAGACAACCACCTCGGATCTACGAACCGGCCGTTGGCCCCGTGTCTGAAGATCGCCCAATTAGCACAACTCGCCCTCAGGTCGCGACGCTTTCAGCCTCGATGGCAACCCTTCGTCAAATCTTCAGAGCTGCCACTGCTGGAGAAACCGAAGGCGACGAGATACTCGAAGCCGTTGCGAGCATCATTGAATCCAAAAAGCCAGTTCGAATCGCCGCTTCCACTGCACCCGAGATTCGCGGCGCGATTTCATTGGCAAAAGAGTTTGACGCTAAAATCATTTTGACTGATTGCGAAGGCCTCGAAACATTCAAAGGCGTTTTTGCCGACTGGAAAAAAGCCGTCGCAGGCGTCGTGTTGACCGCAAACGTTCCCGGTTCGATTTCAAATCCTTCACTCGAACAAATCGAAACACAAAAAGAACCGTGGACTTTCGCTCGTGAACTTTTAGACGCTGGCATTCCGGTGGCGATCGCTCCTCGACAGGCAACTTCGCTTACGTCGTCAATGTTTGTCGCTGGTCAATTCATGCGTGACGGGCTGAACCACACGGAACTACTGTCTGCGTTGACTCATGCTTCGGCGTCCATGATGGGAATCGACGACCATGTTGGCTCACTTTCAACCGGAAAGCACGCTGACTTCGTGGTCCTTTCCGGTAAACCGTTCGGAATGCACTCACGAGTTCGAGCAACCTTTGTTGCTGGCGAGCCGCTTTTTGAGCGAACTATTTCAACCGCAACAACCGTTGTCTCAGCTGGACGAATTTACGTCGGCGACGGCAAGTATCTCGACGACGGTCAGGTCGTTGTCAAAGGCCATACGGTACGCGGCGTTGGGGCCAACGTATCGGCCCCTGCAGAAGCGAACATTCGCCAATTCAAAGATGCCGTGATCGTTCCAGGCTTCGTTGATATGGGCACCGGCTTGGGGCTTGGTGGTCCGCTTTCTGGAAGCACGACTTTGGCGAGCAAGCTTGGCGAGCAACTTTACGCTGACGATCCTGCAATCGAGTACGCCCGGAAAAAAGGAATCACGACAGCGTTACTTTCCGGCAGCGGATCGAGTGCAACACCTGTGGTTGCATTCAAGCTTGGAGAAGACGCTCGCGTTATCGGTGATCCAGTAGCGATCAAATTTCGATTATCTGGTTCGACTTCAGCAGCGATTGCTTCAGCGGAAAAGCAACTTGCCGCCGGCAAAAAATACGTTGACTCTTGGAAGAAGTATGAAAAGGACTTGGCCGAGTACAAAGAGAAACTAAAAGCCGAAGCCGCAAAGCCGAAGCCAAAAACGGAAGCCACGAAAGACGAAAAAAAGGACGACTCAAAGAAGGCGGATCCTAAAAAAGAAGAAGACAAGAAAGATCCTGAAAAGGAAAAAGATAAAGACAAACCAAAACCGGAAGAGAAAGATCCGGATAAAAAAGAAGTCGACAAAGACAAGGACAAGAAGAAAAAGAAGCCGCTTCCAGATCCGATCACCGGAACGTGGGACGGTGAAATTGATGCCGAACGCATTCCGCCTCGATTTCGCGCCTTTCAATGGGAGCTGGAACTTGCTGACGATGGAACCGTAACAGGCACAATGACGCTGATGGGGCGAGACGCAGAAATATCAACTGCCAGTTACGATCGCGAGTCTCGTGAGCTTACTGTGACGCTTGAGCGCGGCGGCCGCGAACTTTCGTTTTCTGGCGAACTAGACACCGATGGCGAGTACGAGGGCTCTGTCGAATTTGGTCCGATGGGTGAAGTGACGGTTACCGCATCACGAACGGTCGACAAAAGCAAAAAGCCTGAACCAGAAGAAGACGAAAAGGACGAGGAAGAAGAAAAGGAAGACAAACCGGAAAAGAAGGATCCGGACAAGGACGAAGAAAAGGACAAAGACGAAAAGAAAGAAAAACCTGCCGAGGGCGATAAAGACAAAGACAAAGA
>CAZORS010000188.1:3297-9776 GCA_964582025.1 uncultured Pirellulaceae bacterium
AAAGACAAAGACAAAGAGGAAGCTGAAAAGAAGAAAGCTGAAGCCAAAGACGCTGACAAGAAGGACGAAAAACCAGCTGAGAAAAAAGAGACGAAGAAACCAACCCTGAAGGAACCCAAAAGGCCAAAGAAGGTCGATACACTCGAACCTTACAAGGCTCTTTTCGCGAAAGAGATTCCGGCGTTCGTTGAAACTCGTGAACTTTTCACGATCAAAGAAGCTGCAAAACTGTTCTCCCAAAAGTACAACGTGCGAACCATCATGGTTGGCGCCGATGCACTCGCCCGAGAGCCTGATGCGTTGGCGGACTACAGTGTTTCGGTGATCGCCGGACCGAAACTTTCGGTCGCAGTTCCAAAACAACTCGAAGCAACCAACCTCCCGCAGCTATTGGCCAACCAGCGACTTCCATTTGCTTTCCAGTCGTCTGGCACGACAGGCGCTGGTCAACTCCCGGGAGCAATTCAATATTCCATCAGCCGTGGGCTATCGACCAACGATGCGCTGAGTGGTTTGACGTCGGCTCCAGCAAAAATGCTTTCCGACAAAATGACTTTTGGCTCCATCGCAGCCGGCAACGACGCGGACTTGGTTGTTCTCAGTGGACCACCATTCGAATTTTCGACCAAAATCCTCGCCGTGATGATCGATGGCGTCTGGGTATACGAACTTAAGGAAGAAAAGTGATTCCAAACCATCTCAAGAAAATTCTGACCGCAACGCTGCTGTGCCTTGTGACGGTAACGCTCGCTTCGGCTGAAGACTTGGACATCAAGAAAACGGACGCCGAACCATCAGGCATTGCCGTTCACATTGGAAAGATCTTCACCTGTGCTGGCGATCCAATCGCCGATGGAACCATCCTGATCAAGGACGGTAAAATCGAAGCAGTCGGCACGCGGAAAGAAATCGAAGTCCCCGAAGGCTACGATGTCGTCGACCATTCGGACCAATTCGCAATGCCTGGCTTGGTGGAAGCTCACAGTCATGTTGGCGGTTCGGGTGACCTGAACGAAATGGTTTATCAAACCAACCCAGAGCTGCGAAACTGGGATCAAATCATCCCGCACAACGACCAACTAAAAGTCGCCATCGCTGGCGGCGTGACAACGATCTGCTACATCCCAGGCAGCGGAACCAACATGGGTGGCTTCGGAGTGCTGATGAAGAGCGGACCCGGAAAGCCAGAAGACGTCATCATTCGTGCTCCTGGCGTTCTGAAAATTGCTCAAGCCGGAAACCCCGAGCGACGTGGCGGCGAAACAGGTTCAGGCCGGATGGGAATGAACTACGTGATCCGCCAGCAACTGATGGAAGGCAAGTATTACGTTCGTCAGTACGATGCGTTTCTTAAAGGCAAAGCCAAAGAACCCGAATTCAATTTGCGATTGGAGAACTTCAAACCGCTTTTCCATCGCGAAATTCCGGTTGTCGTTCACACGCAACAGTATCAAGTCATTCAATCAACCGTACGCATGTTGCATGACGAAATGAATCTGAAAGTCGTCATCGACCATGGAACGTTTGACGCTTACAAGATCGGACGTGAACTTGCAAAGCGTGACATTCCCGTCATGGCGGGTCCTCGTGCGTTTCAACTCGATCGCGAACGCGGCCAGATCGTTGGAATCGTGAACGAGTATGAAAAACGTGGCGTCAAAGTGCTCGGCGTGAACACGGATGCTCCTGTGATTCCGCAAGAGGAACTTTTCTTCCAAGCGACGATGGCCGTCCGTTTTGGTTGGAGCGAAGAACGAGCCATTCGCGGTGTGACGATCGAAGCAGCCAAAGCACTAATGATCGACGATCGTGTTGGCTCACTTGAACCCGGCAAAGATGCCGACATCGTCATCAGTACAGGTTCAATCCTTGATCCTCGAAACTACGTCAAAGAAGTATTCATTGACGGAAAAAGCGTTTACGACACTGCGAAAGATCGAAGGCGTTTTTAGTCGTGGTTGTGGCATCCAGTCTCAATCACTTTGCAAGACATTTTGGTTCAAACATGAATTCAACAATCAACAATCTCACCACGCTGATCGCCATTGTGATCGTGTCGCTTGTCTGCAGTTCGACGCAAGCTCAAACTGTGGCGTACACCGGCGCGACGATCGAAACGATGGGCGAGGACGGTCGCATCGAAAACGCAACCATGGTGGTTACCGACGGCAAGATCACCGAAGTTGGAACGGACATCGAGATCCCGGACGACGCGAGACTTGTCAGCATGGCTGGGAAAACAATCATGCCCGGCATCGTGGATCCTTATCACGTTTACAAGAGCACGGCTCCGAACAACGTCCGAACCGTTGTCTTTCGCGGACGAACGTTTACGATTCCCGGCGGTGGACCTTTCTCGGCGGGTCCCTTTATTCGAGTCGGAGAGTACTTCGATCCATTCAATCTGAATTTCAATCCAGCCAAACGGACAGGTATCACAACCGCCAACTTAGTAACTGATGGACGAGGCCTTTCTGCGTTTGCAAATTTGACAGAGGAAGCAACCGCTGAAATGCTATTCACGAAGAACGGATTGATGTTCGCGAAAGTCACGAATCAAACTTCTGCTCTGGACGTGGTTAGAAAACCTTTGGAGCCGCCGAAGAAAAAAACCGCGAAAAAGAAAACGACCACCACTGACGACAAAGAGAAGAAACTGACTCCGGCAGAGGAAATCAAGAAACTTTGGGAAGATGTTCAAAAAGGTGAATCTCGACTTTTCGTCAACGTCAACAACGAAGCCGCGGTCGCCTATCTTCTTCAGTTCGTCGAAGAGAAAGAGGAGATCAAACTTGTTCTCGTGGCGACAGGGCCGAACCTGTACCAGTCTCTGGACCAAATCAAAAAGAACGAAAACGTCACGGTAGTTTTGCAGCCGGGAATCGATCGCGTTCCATTTTCAGCTGACTTAATGAACGTTTCGCAACTGCTGGCCCAGCAAGAAATCCCGTTTTGCATTTCGATGTCGTTGAGTAAATCTCAACTGTCCGCCAGTCAGGATGACCCGATGTTCCCCGTGGCGATGCTGGTTAAAACGGGACTTGATCGTGACCTAGCCCTCAAGAGCATTACAATAAAGCCTGCTCAACTGCTGGGACTCGAGAAGACTCACGGTTCACTGGAAAAAGAGAAACACGCCAACTTCCTTGTCTTCGATGGTGACCCTTTGAAAACAGGCAGCCTTCTACAGCAAGTATTTTTGAATGGAAACAAGATCCATGAAAACTAGTGCCAATCTTCAATCAACAAATACAAGCCCGAAGCGCGAGCGAGTGAATCCGTTTGACAGCAATGGGCTGGCTGACATTTCGCGAATCTGTTTCGGGACTCACTCGCCTAAACGGCGTGCTTGTATTGCTGGAATGTTGGCTTTGCTAACGCTAACCAGCCTGCCAGTTCACGCTCAAGAAGAGAAGTCAGATGAGAAGGAAGAAAAGAAAAAGCCAGAGATCGTAGCGATCGTCGGCGGTGACATTCACACGGTCACTGGACCCGTCGTTCGCAAAGGCACCATCCTGGTTGAAGACGGCAAGATCAAGGAAATCGGCCAGTCGGTCAAAGTCCCTGAAGAAGCGACCGTGATCAAAGCGGATGGCATGACCGTCACTCCCGGATTCGTTGCGATCAACATGAGCCGTGTTGGAATTGGAACCAATCCATCAGGTAAAGAGAAACTTGGTGATGGGCTCAATCCGTTTGATCGAAACCTCAAATATGCACTAGGTGTTGGGATCACTTCCGGTTGCATCGAACTTTCTGCGGGCGGGCGACGTCGCGGGCGACGAGCCGAAGGTGCTCCCGTCGAAATGTATCCGGGGCTCGAAGAACCAGTCGAAGAATTCGTAACCGAAGCCATGATGGACTACGGCGACTTGAACACATCGCTTTGTCCATGCTGTGGACTTCCGGTTTTGCCAACCGAACCCATCACGTCACAGCCACCAGCAGCACCGAAACCGCGAAAGATGGCGGCGCTAAAAATGAGCTTCGGAAACTTGGATTCCATGTTGATGGGCGAAAACGTTTTCTACAGCGTATCTCCTGGAGCACTCAACGGAGCATTGGCGAAACACAACTTCCGCAAGAACCTGCAACTCGCTCGCGAAGCAATCGAAGCCGAAAAGAAAGCTGGATCCGAAAAGAAGACGACTTCTTCTGCGAAATCCAAAGCTGCCGCTGCTGCGAAAGCTGCCGCCGAGAAGAAGCTCAGCAAAGAAGAAAAAGCAAAACAAGCGAAGGATCGTGCCAAGAAGCTCAAGGATGCAAAGAAGAAGCCAAAACCCGACCCGAATCTGATCAAGCTTCTCAAAGGCGAAGTCGCGATGCTGGTTCGAGCCAACACGGTCAACGAGATCAATGACATGGTCGACCTTTCCATGGAACAGGGTTACGACCTCGTCATTCAAGGAGGAATCGAAGCTTGGGTTTTGGCTGACAAGCTTGGTGCTGCCGGTGTCGGAGTCATCTACACACCACGATCACGTCGTCGTGCTCGCAAAGGTCGTGAAGATGAAACCGGCAGCTTTGTTGAATCACCTCGCATCTTCCAGGAAAAAGGCATCCCTTTCTCGCTCGCCACACTCAGCAGTTCAATCAGCATGAATGGTTTGGCCGGTCGTGATTTGACCAGTCTTCCATTGGAAGCCGCATTCGCCGTCCGCGGCGGCGCCGACGAAAGAACAGCGCTCAAGGCAATTACGATTACTCCAGCCCGAATGTTGGGCCTCGATGATCGCATCGGATCATTGGAAGAAGGCAAAGACGCCGACATCCTGATCCTCAACGGTTCGCCGTTGGACTATCGCACCTATGTCGAACAAGCCATCGTTGCCGGCAAAGTTGCTTACGATCGACAGGAAGATAAAGTCTATCCGCTGCACGAGCACCAGTAGTCGATGAGTTCAGGCCGGAGGCCGACACAGCCACTGCCGTTGGCGTGAGCCAACGGGTGATCATCATGACATTAGCCCAGAGGGCGACACAGCTGCAGCTGTGCCACCCTCCGGGCTCTATTCATCTGGTGTCGTTCCGGGCCCTGACGGACCCGGCAATGGCTGTGTCGGCCTCCGGCCTGAGCGATTCGGCCAACTCCAAGAAAAAAGCCTCACCAATAATGGTGAGGCTTTCAGTTTTGAACTCTATCGCCCTATTCGACTTCGTCGATCTCGCGAGTCAGCGGTTCCATAACTTTCGTGTTTCGCTCAATCGCCAATACCGTCGTGCGTTGTTCTGTACCATCACGACTGGAGGCAATTACAGGCAACACCTGACGACGATCCGGAAGATCCATCTTCAGCACAAACGTTCCGTCGTTTTCGACATGAACAGGCTCACCGCCAACAGAAACGTTTGCTTGAGGATCGGTCGACCCATGAACAATCATGTGTGCATCGACTTGGAACTGAAATCGTCTGGCTGTTGGATGAATCGCAGATCCCAATCGCTGGAAAGCTGGAATGTGCATCGGCTGCCGTGACTTCTCTTCGAACACCGCACGCAAATCAGCAGAAGCTAAATTCGGATCGTTGCCGCCACTGAGCGAATAGTATCGCTGAGCATCATTGGTGATGTCATTCCAAGTGCAGTCCGCTGCTTCACTGGCTTTGGGCATCGAGACTTCGTTACTTTTCGAGATCAAATGGAACCGGCCTGACTCTTTGCAGACGTAGCCGATGACCACTCGATAGTTCTTCGATTGAGCTTTGACATTGAGGAACCAGTTGTTGACTCCGCCATGAATCGGAATCTCCTCAACAATTTCCTCAACCGCGTTTGTATTGCCGTCGTTAGAAATCTCTAGCAATCGGATCACCGGTTGAGCCGCGTGCCAACCACCAGCGAATGCTGCTCGAGCCCGACTGACGGATGAACGAGTGATTTCCCAATAAGCCTGCACCCAATATGGATCACGGACCACCAAAATGATGCGATCCTTTTCTGGAGTCGAATGACTCCGACGCGACTCCATGATCCGAGCGAGATCTTTTAGTTGTTCTTCCTGCTCACGCTGTGCGCGAATTTTTTTGGCAATGGCTGTATTGGAGCGCTCTGGTGCCTTCTTTGTTTTCGTCGATGCTCGCACCGGCTTCAAAGATTTTCCGTTTGCCGAAACTTTGAGTTTGGCAGTTTTTTTCTTTGACTGGCCTGCCGCTTTAGGTTGCTCTAACAGGGCTCCGATTAGCTGCGCTTTTCGCATTGAATGCCAACCGGGAATTCCTTGCTTGCGGGCAAGTTGGGCCAGTTCTTTTAGTTTCTGAGACTGTAGTGAGGCTGCTGTGATCAAGATAATCTCCGATGAAGGCGATCGCGGAAGTGGAACCACCTAGAGACACCAACGCCACTCCTGTAGCTAACTGGTCGTGATATTTAAAAAACCGGTTCCTCCGATTCACATACCAACCAATGCAGCGAACATTAATGGTTGGATTTTCGCGGAAAGATCAAGCTAAAAGAACGTGTGACTGGCATTTGCATTTGCA
>CAZORS010000188.1:9876-11201 GCA_964582025.1 uncultured Pirellulaceae bacterium
GCATTTGCATTTGCACGAGCCAAAACCATAATTTCTGCTTATCCCGATCTTCCGTTACATCTAATTTTACTGGCAATTAGTTAACACGCAAATTAATTCCCCCCAAATTAGTGGAATGCTTCGGAGTGTTATTTTTAGTCAAGAGAGGCAATACGCAGCTTTTCGTCCGATCTGAGCTGATTTGCAAGCTGAGAAATCTGCGGCCGATTTGGAAACCTTTGTTGAGCCGAGGTCAGTGTTTGGAGTGCCCTTGCTGGGCTCCCGGCCAAAATCTGAGTTTGAGCCAAAGCCACAAATACGTCGCTTGAAACATCGGCTCGACTTGACGCAACTTCAAGAACTTCGATTGCAGGGCTGTGCTGATTCAACTGAAACAGGGCTGAACTCTTTGCCAAAATTGCCGATTCAGGTTGCCGTTCAGTTGGATACTTTTCGAGCAATTGTTCAACAGCCGAAAGTGCCCGAAGTGGTTCGCCAAGGTGCTGGTAGGTCTTCACGATCTGAAGTTGAATATCTTCACGCGATCCATCGATCCCAAGTGCCCTTTGGTAGTCTCCAAGTGCCGCCTTAAATTCTCCATTGGCCGCTCGTGTTTTTCCTTTGAGCAACCATGCCGAAGCGATTCGATGGTTCTTCTCGAGGCATCGGTCCACCTCGTGCAGAGCCGCTTCCAGTTGACCATCAGCAAGATAGTACTCGCCCAATTCAGCATGAAGTTCCGGATCATCGTCACGGATATCGATCGCACGCCGCATTACTTCAATCGCCTGTCGGGTTTGCCCCTGCTGAAAGTGAGTTCGTGCAACGTTAGCGACGATGCGATGATCGTCAGGTAACTGCGAAGATGCTTTTGCGAAACAGGTGCGAGCCTCACTAACGGCCCCACGTTTAATGGCTGCGATCCCATTTCCGGACCACTGTCGTGCCGCGGCGACACGCGTTTGCATTGTTTGGTTGAACGGCTTGAGCGCTTGACAGCCGCAAAAACAGCTACAAATCACCAACGACAACATTGAAAACAGCACCAAGCCTGATCGACGCGAATTCGACCAGAGGCAACGATTTGAAGAAAGAAGAAAGTAGCTCAAGCGATCAAAGCACAGTCAGGAAGTTGGACGCCGGACGATATCAAGTGCTCGCCCTCAGTGCTATATCGGAAAAACGAAGGCAGTTCCTTCGATCCTTCCAACCGCCAAACTCGAAAATTCTTGCTAGCAAATACCGGATGTTCAATCCGTTCGATGAATGACACAACAACACAAGCTCGAAACGCAAGTTTTGAAGTTGCACAAATACGAGCCCGAAGCGCGAGCGAGTGGTTTTTC
>CAZORS010000189.1:0-3459 GCA_964582025.1 uncultured Pirellulaceae bacterium
GTGAAAACGCTTTCGGATCAATTCTATGGTGAACCAGGGACTTCTGTTGAAGCCAGTTATCTCTATCAACGCATGGCTGAAATTGAGGCTTTGATCGAAGACGAAGTCGCGTTGGACATTGCTGAGTGGGGCATTCAGGCCAACTTCGCGGCGGCCTATCCATTTAATCCTTCTCAGGCCATTGATCAGCTTCAAGACGTTTTCATCAACACGCGTCGGATAAATGTGAACAACCGTAGCGGCGTGCCTTCGGCTCAGACTGGAACGCCAACGATTCTGTTCGACAACGTTGATTTTGATTCGAGTCCTGCTTCTGGTTTGCAATCCGAGGAGTACATTCGCCTCAACAATCCGGGGTCGGTTGCTGTTGACCTTTCTGGCTGGACGATCAGCGGTGGAATTTCCCACACGCTCAAGGCAGGCACGGTCATTCCAGCTGGTGGGAGTTTGTACATTGTTGCCGATGTGGTTGCGTTCCAGAATCGGAATGTTGGACCGAGTTCAGGGCAGCAGCTGTTCATCCAAGGAAACTACAACGGAAATATTTCGAATCTTGGTGAAACGATTGAGCTTCATTCGGATGCTGGAGTCTTCGTTGATGATTTGACGACTCCGAACTCTGGACTTACTGCGAACCAAAACTTTTTGCGAATCTCGGAAGTCAACTACAACCCGTCAGATTCAGTGGCTAACGCTGAATACATCGAGTTTCTCAATACTGGGAATTCGACGCTGGATCTTGCAGGCGTCACGGTGACAGAAGGACCGAGCGTTCCATTTGTATTTCCTGCGGGGACAACTTTGGCGGCGGGCGAACGGATTTTGATCGTACAGGACGAAGCTGCTTTCTCTGCGGCCTATGACGATGTTCCTTTGAACCAAATCGTTGGAACCTATACGGGGAAGCTGAGTAACTCTGGCGAGAACATTCGAGTCGAAGAGCCTGGTGGCGAAAAAATTCTCGAAGTCAACTACGGCGATTCTGATCCGTGGCATTTTGGTACCGATGGGGATGGTCAGACTTTGCAGCTGGTTGACGAGTTCAACACGTCGTTGTTGGAGGTTGGCAAGAACTATGCTTGGAAGCCGAGTTTCGCATTCAATGGCACGCCTGGTGAAGCTCCATTAAGCCCTGCAAACGTCGTCATCAATGAAATTCTTGCTCATACGGCTGCTCCCTTGTTGGACAGTGTTGAATTGTTCAATCCGACTGGCCAATCGATTTTGATCGGCGGGCTCTACTTGAGCGACTCAGCCAACAATCTTTTGAAGTATCAGATTCCGGCAGGGACGACTTTGGGTGCTGGTCAGTACATCGTTTTCGATGAGACTCACTTCAATCCGAATCCGAGTAATCCGGGACCAGATGATTTCTCTTTCAGTTCATCCAATGGCGATCAAGTTTGGTTGACAGCGGCGGCGGACGGTTTGCCGAGCATCGTTTTTGCTCAAGCTGATTTTGGTGCGACGCTCAATGGAGTTTCGCTTGCACGCGTGCCAAACGGAACCGGTCGATTGTTGCCGAGTGCAACGACCACTCTTGGAGCAGAGAATTCGGCGGCACGCGTAGGTCCGCTGATTATCAGTGAAGTTAACTATCATCCGGAGGATCCTTCTTCAGCTGCGTTGACGATTGAGCCGACAATTTCGGCCGGGGATCTCGAGTTCATCGAAATCAAGAACCCAACGGAGCAGTCGATTGACCTTTCAGATTGGCGTCTGCGCGGAGAGCTTGATTTTGACTTTGAGTCTGGCACGATGACTCCGGGCGAAACGATCGTTGTCGTGACCTTTGATCCAGCGCTTCCGGAGAACGCGAGTTTGCTTTCCGCCTTTCGGACTCACTATGGCATCGACAATACGGTGACTCTCGTTGGTGGTGAGACAGGTGACAACCTTGCAAACAACTTCGGGCGCATCACCTTGCAACAGGCGGATGAACCACCGGTAGGGGATCCAGCCACAACTCCTTGGGTATTGGCTGACGAAGTTGTTTACGATGATCTTTTTCCGTGGCCAACTGCAGCCGATGGCACAGGACCTTCGATTAACCGGCTTGAATCAGGAACCGAGGGGACTCCAGCCTCAAACTGGACAGGTGATGTGCCTTCGCCGGGTGATTACTTTGGCTCTTCGACGGCTCCAACGCTTGCTGGCTTGACGATCAACGGAGGCGAGGTCCAACGGTCTTCGGTCGACAGGCTTGTGTTAACGTTCAGCGGTTTGGTGGATATCGACCCAGATGCATTCCGTGTTGTTCAGCGTAGTGACGGAGATGGAACGCCAACGGGAACTGTACTGTCGTCCAGCTTCACCTGTGCCAAAAATGGGGACACGATCGTGACGCTTACTTTTGAAAGTTTGACTCGCAACGCGTCAGGCTTTCTGGCCGACGGCAACTATGAGTTAACGGTCGACGGTTCGAAGATAAGACGATCGGGTACAGGTTTGACACTTGGCGGAGAGTTCATCTATGGAGACAGTGTCGACGAACCGTTCTATTCTCTCTACGGAGACAACAACGGCGATCGCAATGTGAATGTTTTCGATCTGTTGGCTTTCCGGCAAACTTATTTCGCGTCGACGGGTGATTCGAACTTCAATGCAGGTTTGGACTTTGGCGGCGACGGAACGGTCAACGTGTTCGACTTACTCGAGTTTAGAAGAAACTTCGGAGAATCACTTCCGTTTGTGTAGAAAAGTTGGCATCTACGACCGGCTGCTCCTAACCCGGTAACTCCGAACGAACCGTTGCTGTTTTGAGAATCCATTGAATCGACCAATAATCCAAGCCGTCACGTTTGACATGGACGGCCTGATGTTCAACACCGAAGACCTTTATGACATCGTCGGCGAGCAGCTGCTCAATCGTCGTGGTCAGAGTTTCACGTCGGAACTGAAGATGGCGATGATGGGTCTGCCTGGACCGGATGCATTTGCGGTCATGAAGGAGCGTTGTGGGCTCGATGATTCCATCGAGGCACTAGCATCTGAATGCGAAGAGATGTTCGATGACTTGCTTCCGGCTCGAATCGAAATGATGCCGGGATTGGAAGCGCTGTTGCAGTTGCTCGAATCCGCAAACGTTCCTAAAGCCATTGCCACCAGCTCTCATCTGCGATTTGCCCAGCGGGCGTTGGGGGTTTTCGATTTACAGCCCCGTTTTGAGTTCGTGCTGACGGCCGAGAGTGTTGAAAAGGGTAAGCCGAATCCGGATGTTTACCTGCTGGCGGCAAGTCGCCTTGGCGTGCAACCTGAGAACATGCTGGTGCTCGAGGACAGCATTCACGGCAGTTCCGCGGCGATTGCAGCTGGAGCCACGACGATTGCTATTCCTTCCCGCCGTGTTGATTCTGCCCAGTTTGGATCGGTTTACGCAATCTGCGAGAGGCTGGACGATTCGACGGTCCTCGAATTGATTCGAAACTGACTGGTTCGGTTTATCGAGGCTTGTCATAT
>CAZORS010000189.1:3559-11177 GCA_964582025.1 uncultured Pirellulaceae bacterium
TTGCCCTGCCCTTTCCATTGACCGCCCATGAGTAATCAAGACGCTCCCATCGCCATCGTTTTAGCTGCCGGAAAAGGCACTCGGATGAAGTCGGAGTTGCCGAAAGTCCTCTGTGAAGCGGCCGGTCGACCACTGGTCAGCTACGTCATCGATTCGCTGCGTGCGGCGGGTGTAGGTAAAATCGTTTCAGTTGTTGGATATCGAGCTGACCTCGTGAAGGAAGCTCTCGGATCCGATCCGGACATGGAGTTTGCGTTGCAGGAGGAACAGCTTGGGACTGGGCACGCGGTGATGATGTGCCGTGAAGCCGTCGCAGATCACAATGGTGCGGTCGTTGTCGTTGCTGGTGACTCGCCTATGCTTCAGGCTGACTCAATCGCGGCGTTGTTGAAAGACTTCGCTGCGACCAGTCCAGCTTGTATCCTCGGCACGCTGATCCACGACAATCCAACAGGGCTCGGACGAATTGTTCGTGACGCTGACGATAACTTTACCGGCATCGTCGAAGAGAAAGACGCGACGGACGAACAAAAAGCGATCGCCGAAGTCAACATGAGCACCTACGTTTTCGATTGTCAGAAAATGCTAAATGCGTTGGATCGATTGACCGACAACAACCGACAGAAAGAGTACTATATCACTGACGTGCCGGGCATTTTGCTGTCCGACAAAGAAGACGTACGAGCCCTGCCAGTGCTCAAGCCGATTGAGGCACTCAGCGTGAATACCGTTGAGCACCTCAAAGCCGTTGAAGAAGCTTTACAAAACTCATAGCTCAAGTCGCCGTCCATTATTGTTGCCACGCATCCGAGTAAAACATGAGTCAGCTACAGGTCTTTAGCGGTCGAGCCAATCCAAAATTGGCGAACGATATTTGTTCGTCGATGAATATCGATTTGGCCGAATGCCGTTTCTCGACGTTTCCCGACGGAGAATTTCACTGCAAAATCCAAGACGTTCGCGGACGCGACGTTTTCATTGTGCAACCTACTTGCCCACCAGTGAACGACAACTTGATGGAGCTGTTGATCATGATCGACACGTGCCTTCGGGCCAGTGCCGAACGAATCACAGCGGTCATCCCGTACTACGGGTATGCTCGTCAGGATCGTAAGGACGAAGGTCGCGTTCCGATCACTGCGAAGCTGGTCGCGAACATGATCACACGTGCCGGAGCGGATCGAGTTCTGACAATGGATCTGCATGCGGCTCAGATTCAGGGATTCTTTGACGTTCCCGTCGACCATCTTTATGCCGGCAGCGTGCTGAACGAGCACTTCCTGTCAAAAAACATTCCAACAGAAGATATCGTGATTGTTGCTCCCGACGAAGGTTCGATCAAACGAGCCGTTGGACATGCGAAACGGATCGGCGGCGAGTTGGCAATTCTTGATAAACGACGTCTTTCGGCAGAAAAGATCGTTCAGGAAAACATCATTGGCGGACCCGTCGAAGGGAAAGTGGCACTGCTTTTCGATGACATGATCAGCACTGCTGGTTCGATTTGTGGCGCGGCCGAACTGGTCAAGAAAAAAGGTGCGAAAGAGATTCACGTCGCCGCAACCCATGGCGTGCTGGCGGGGAAAGCAGTCGAGCGTTTGAAAAATGCTCCGGTTGATTCGATCGTCGTCACGGACAGTATTCCGGTTTCGGCCGAGAAAGCTGCGCAGTTGCCGAACCTGAAAGTCCTGTCGATCGCTCCGATGATGGGCGAGGCAATCCGCAGGATTCACCAGCATAAATCGATCAGCGATATTTTTAGCGAAGACGACGACCCGTCAGAAGATGATCGCTAAGGTTTGACCAAAGAGTCGCATCCAACGAGCATAGAGTATTAACCAACATGGCTGTTCGAAAGCGGTATCTCCTGTTAGCAGCCGTTGTTGTGGGGGTCATGATTGTCGCCGCCATAATTTTGTTGGCGATTTTGGTTCTGGCTGCGATAGCTTATGTCAGTGCCGCACCACCCATTGAGTTTTCATTGAACGATTCGCAAGCAACCCGGATCGAAAAAGCGGAGGCTTGGCAGGAACGCCTTTTTAGCAGCCAAAGTTTCAATGGAGCAATTCTTGTCATCAAAGACGGCGAAGTTTTGATCTCGAAATGTAGCGGCTATACGGACCCGACGAGAGACGTGAAGCTTACGCCGCAAACTTCTATGCGACTGGCTTCAGTTTCCAAGCAATTTACAGCAGCGGCAATTCTCGTGCTGGTACAGCAGGGGCGAGTCGGACTCGACGACTTGGTGTCCAGCCACCTCAAAGACTTTCCATTCGACGACGTGACCGTTCGGCATCTACTGAACATGACTTCTGGCATTCCGGACTGCTACATGGAGCTCGCCGAAAGTCATAAGGGCGAGGTTGGCGAATGCTTGACGATCTCGGATGTCGCAAATTTGATTACCAAGTATCCGCCGGCTCGCGAAGGAAGCGTCAACGAATTTCACAGTTACTGCAACACCAGTTACGTGTTGCTTGCGGCAATTGTCGAATCTGCTTCGAATTCTTCGATGGAAGATTTCATGGCGAGAGAAATGTTTGGACCGCTCGGAATGAAAAATGCTCGAATTTGGAATCTCGTTTCCGAAGATAGTTCGTTTGAAGGACAAGCCAAATCCTTTTTTGGGTCTCAAGTTGAGGTGCCTAGTTTTCTGGACGGTGTTGCGGGAGACGGTGCCGTTTTCTGTAGTCTTGATGACTTCGTGATTTGGGACCAATTCTGGCGCGGAAACGATCTCGTTTCGCCAGAGCTGATGAAGCAGGCTTTTGATCGACCTACTTTGGCAGACGGTTCTTTGTCCGATTATGGTTTCGGTTGGTTAATCGAAGGCGATGGTCACTGGCACAATGGAGCCTGGTTGGGTGCACGTTCCTACACGTATCAGGACGAGGACTTTTTCGTCGTCATCGTGGACAATTCAAGCAGCCTGATCGTGGACTCGATGGGCGCGGAACTCAGGCGAACTTTGGATGATTGAGAAAACACAGTTCCAAACCTGCCGAATGCGACGGAAGCTGCGATTTTGGTTGACGAAAACTATGCGATGGCGTACAACTTGTCGATCTTAGCGATACAATGTTGAACTGCTGCCCAAAAGTGGGCTCCGCGAGGGGGAGCCGTGAACCTGGTCAGGCCTTAACCGGAGCAGCCATAAGCGGGGTACTCTTGTGCGGAGTCCTCTTTTGGGCAGATTCAACTTTCTTTTAAGCAACCATGCATCGATATAGCATCGTAGTCTTTCTTGGGGCGTTCCTACTTTTTCAGGTCCAGCCACTGATCGCAAAAGTCATCCTGCCATGGTTTGGTGGAACGGCTTCGGTTTGGAACACCTGCATGATGTTCTTTCAGATCGCGTTGCTGCTGGGCTATTTGTATTCGCATGGATTGCGGATGTTGCTCAAACCGCGGACGTCGTGGATCGTACACAGCGTTGTTCTGCTGTTAGCTTTATTGACGCTGCCAGTTCTTCCGTCGGAGTCGCTTAAGCCGGAAAGCTACGATTCGTTTTCGTTCGAGATCGTCAAAGTGTTGGCGTTGTCGGTCGGAGTTCCGTTCTTCGTTCTGGCAACGACCGGGCCGCTCATTCAGGCGTGGCAGAGCGTTTCGCACGGTGGCGATTCTGAATCTGAAAAGTCCAATTCTCCTTATCGATTGTATGCGCTTTCCAATGTTGGATCGCTATTGGCGTTGATTAGCTATCCGTTTTTGTTCGAGCCAAACTTGCGGTTGCAAAGTCAATCGTTGTTGTGGTCCGGCATGTTCGTTTTGTTTGTCGTGATGTGTATCAGCAGCGGAACGCAGGTTCGGAAGCTGGATTCGTGGCATCAAGATGTTGGCGAACCGAAACATGAAAGTCCTTCGAAAATCAGTCCATTGATCCAGCTATTGTGGCTAGTGTTAGCGATTTTGCCATCGATCATGTTGCTGGCGACGACCAATTTGATGTGCCAAGAGATCGCGTCGGTGCCCTTTTTATGGATTTTGCCGCTGACGCTTTACTTGATCTCGTTCATTATCTGTTTTGAGAAACCGACTTGGTATCATCGCGGGATTTTCGTGCCACTGTTGCTGCTGGGCGTTACGGCGGGCGTGACGGTTGCGTTGCTGAACGTACATGCGTCGGCCATGTTGCAAGTCGCATTGCTTTCGCTCAGCCTGTTTGCCTGCGGGATGACTTGCCATGGCGAACTTGAGCGGCTCAAACCTCACGTCAGCAAGTTGACCCTGTTTTATCTTTTCGTGTCCCTTGGCGGATCGCTTGGCGGAATTTTCGTCGTGTTGATCGCTCCTCGAATCTTCACTGGATTCCCGGAGTATCAATTGGCGTTGATTGGATCGCTTGTTGTCGGCGTCGGAATCCCTTGTTTCCAAAAAACAATCCCCGGCGTACGAAAGATCGTGCTCGGGTTCGCTTCTTTGATCATTGGCGGTTTGGTTTTAGCGACTTTGATCGCCACGTTGACACGAAATCAGATCGAAGGAGTATTGCTCGACGGACGCAATGAATACGGAATCTTCTCCGTCGAAGAGGATGGAAATAGACGAGTCTTCATTAGCGGCAACATCGATCACGGCAGTCAAATCATGCTGCCAAAACCGAGCCTTGAGCCGCACAGTTATTACGCAGACGGAAGTGGATTTTCAATCTGCATCAAAACCCAGCGGGATATTGCATCCAAAGAACAGCCACCGCGAAAGGGTCTGAAGGTTGGCGTGTTGGGGCTGGGTATTGGTTCGATGCTTTCATGGGCGACGCCTGAAGATAATTTTGTGTTCTATGAGATCAATCCAAAGGTCGAAGAAATTGCCCGGGAGTGGTTTACGTTTCTGGATTCGCAACCGCAGTCGGAAGTCATCATCGGTGATGGACGGATTATGCTGGAAATGGAAACGAAGAAAGGAATGGATCGTCAGTTTGACCTGTTGGCCATCGACGCGTTTTCAAGTGACTCGATCCCGGTTCATTTGTTGACCGACGAGTGCTTTGATGTTTATCAGAAACACCTAAAGGAAGATGGGATTCTTTTGTTCCATATTTCGAACCGCTTTATCAATTTGAAGCCTGTGATTTTTGCGACAACTCAAAAGCGTGGTCTGACGGCAACCTACATCGTGCACAAAAGCGGTGAAGACGAATCGATCTCAGGTAGCGATTGGATTTTGGTGACCAATGAGAAAGTAGCCAATCATGCTCGAATCATAACAGCGGCGATTGACTACCAAATGCCAGCCAATGCCCCACAGTGGACTGACGATTTCGCCAGCCTTGCTCCGGTGATGAACTGGTCGGTTGAGATTTCATGGGACAAAATGTTCGAAAGTTGGCGGGTAAAGAAACAACCTCCAAAGGCGGAACAACCGTGAGTGACTCAAGCGATAGTCTCGAACAACGTCGGCGTATTCGCGAGATCGTCCGGTTTTCCGATGGCCAATTCGTCAAGGTGAACGATTCGCTCGCGACCGAAGAGCCGTTTGAAATTCGCGTCGTGTTCGGAAAGCCCGACAAGCGGAAAGATCGTTCGCTGTCGATCACCATGCGTACTCCCGGACATGATCAAGAATTGGCTGCTGGATTCTTGCTTGGCGAAGGCATCGTCAATTCATCTGACGATATCGCATTGTTTGAAGTCACAGGTTCCAAGGCCGATGGCTCGCAGGAAACGAATCAACTTTGCGTGCATCTTGCGGAGGATGTTTCGTTTGACTTCGGTTCTTTGCAGCGGAATTTCTATACGACTTCCAGTTGTGGAATTTGTGGCAGGGCTTCAATGGAAGCAGTCCGTTCGCAATTGAAGGAATCGGTGACTTCGAATGAAATGCTGATTTCTCCGACGGTCATTTGTTCACTTCCTGACGCATTGCGAAAGCATCAATCAACGTTCGAGGCAACTGGCGGACTGCATGCAGCAGGACTTTTTGATGTGTCAGGAAATCTGATCGATTCTTATGAAGATGTTGGCAGACACAACGCACTCGATAAATTGATCGGCAGTCAATTACTTTCGAAATCCGTGCCGCTATCGAATCGTATTGTCGTCGTCAGTGGCCGCGCCAGTTTTGAGTTGGTTCAGAAAGTCATCTCCGCTGGAGTACCGATGTTGGTCGCGGTTGGTGCTCCGTCTTCGCTGGCAGCGGAATTGGCCGACGAATTTGGTGTGACACTGGTTGGGTTTGCATCGGCCAAGCGATTCAACGTCTACAGCCATTCATGGCGAATCGAACTAAGGGCTTAGGTGTTCTGACGGGATGTACGTTCAGCGTTCAGGTGAGTATCTCTACGGTCCGCGCCTTGAACGCCTCTCTCACCTTCGCTAAATTTGTTTTCTTGCTTTCGATCCTTTGGGCCTGCATAACGGTTGCATCATTTTTTTTAGAGTCTTTCAAATGAAATTTCGCAGTACCGTACTTTGTCTTCTCATTGGGTTTTGTTTATCGCTTGTCGCGGATGCACAGCAGGATGTTGCCCGTCCGATCACTGGTAAAGCAGTTGAAAAGTTTGCCGCGTTTGACCCAGTCATTAACGCTCACATGGATCACATCGGCGCGACCGCTGCGTCGTTCGCTGTTTCTCTCAATGGCAAGATTGTCTACTCACGGGCTTATGGCTGGTCGGACAGTGAGATGAAGATTCCTGCGACTCCGGAGACAACGTTTCGTATTGCCAGCAACACGAAACCGATTACTGCGGCAATTATTCGACAATTAATTGCAAAAAAGCGAGACTTGAAGCTGAGTACAAAAGTCATTCCGTTCCTTGACATCAAACCAAAAGGTGGCAAACTCGGCGACATCAGACTGAATGATATCACGATCGAACACTTGATCGCTCACAAAGGGGGTTGGGACAAGTCCAAGACATTTGATCCAACGTATCGCCCAAAGACGATTTCTAAGGCGCACGGAATTGAGGTGGGTGAGTTAACCAAGGAACATATCGTCTCCTATATGCTGTCTCACCCATTGCAAACCGACCCTGGTGAGAAGTTCGCGTACGCAAACTTTGGTTATATGCTTCTTGGACTAGTGATTGAGAAAGTTACCGAAAAGTCTTACGCCGAAAACGTTGTTGAATTTGCCAGTAAACTCAAAGCGGAGATTCGAATTTCAGCGACGAAAGTTAGTGATCGTCACGAAAATGAAGTTCACTACCCGCGTGAAAGTGGCTTGGCGATGCCCTTGCGGGATTCACTTGGCGGCTTGACGGCATCTTCCGAATCGTTGTGCAAGTTTCTAAAAAAGCATTGGACAAACGGGAAGCGTCGGAAGAAAAAAGAGAAACGCAACGTTTATCATTTTGGATCGCATGCGAGATCTACGAATTCGCTCGTTGAACAACGCAAGGACGGAGTCGACTACGCACTCGTTTTCAATGCTTGCCGTGACAAGGGATACACTGACGATCTTAGGAAGATTCGAGAAGACATCAACACAACGATTGAAGAAATCAAGCGTTCCAACTGATGGCCAAATTTTGATTTACTTCAGATTCGGCTAGCGATTATTTCTTTGAGTTTGCTTTACTCGTGCCGTTCAATCTGTTAACCTCATTAATTACTGGCTCAATGCCTTCGCTGGGAAGTGAATGGCAGTAAATTGGAACGCGAGTGAAATCAAT
>CAZORS010000190.1:0-11000 GCA_964582025.1 uncultured Pirellulaceae bacterium
GACTGACACCACAACCAGAAAGAATGATGGAAGTCACTTGACGCAAGCCAGCTAGGGCTTGAATGTCGATTTGAAAACTGGAAGGTGAATGGATCCTGATGCTGCTCAGGTTCTTTGCTTCCGAACACTGGTTGAGCCATTTGGAGGTTACTTGTCCTTCCCGCACATCGATAGAATTCAATTCTGAAAGCGAAGAAAGCGTCTCCATTGACTTCTCAGGAAGTGGGCCTTCACCACACCAGATCAAGATCGACTGCACGTGCTGAAGTGCGTGCCGATGCCGTTGCAGTTTTTTCCAGAACATTGGATCGGCTGCATTTTGAGAGCCAACGGTTAAAGCATTGATTTCGAGAAAGTAATCATCGCCGAGCAATTTTCGTTGCCAGTCAGGAGCGTCAAACTCTGGGTTTTGCGTTTGCCGGTTGAAATCGCCTTCGAAGTAATAATAGTCAACACCTTCACTGCGTAAAAACTGTGTCGCTCGACTGTTTTGACATGCGAACTGATAGTACCATCCGAACCCAAGGCAAATGACCGTCAAGATTAGAAGAAGCTTTCGCAATCCAATTTTCAATCGACGTGGCATTTTATTCATAGACATGCCACATCTGTGAATTCAGGAATGGGCCAACTTTCTTGCCTTCGATTGAAAATCTGACGACACGTCTGCCAGCCCTATTATGTCTTGCTAACTCGTCCAACATTTCAACCAACGAGTCTGCCAACACTCCGCAAGGGCCATCAAGTGCCTCAATTACTTTTCCAGTTCGAATGTCAACGTGAATCTCGTAGACATCTTCGCTCATCAGTGGAATCATGACCGGTCCAAACCAAGTCGGCGATGCCTTAACTGGAATCGCGTGGAACGACGGATCATTTGAGGTGTGAACATAGTTCAAGTCGACAAGGAACTTCCACCAATCAACAATCTCATCAGCATCAAAGACCCGGAAGCCATCATTAAAGAATGAACCATCGTTAGGACAAAGTCGCAAAAACGCCTTTACGTCTTCGGGCAGTCGCTGACGCGTTTCGGACTCGATGAATTCGATTTCTGCGTCAGATAGACCAAGCGGTTTGTCTGGTGCTTCGGTGCCCAACGAATCCAAATAGTTGTTCCACGCCCTTTCGATTTCCGCGCGAACGACGACGGAATCAAGCTTCCGCGCTCCGTAGATGTTGACAGTCGGCTGAATATTGGCGGAAGCCGATTGAGCTGGGTCGGTGTTTCGATGACAACCGAAAGTCGATGGCAAGATTGAGCAAGCCACCATCGTTATGCCGGCGATCGTGAACAAGGAATTTGATTGCATGCCGGATTGTAGTCCAATCTCAAGAGACTGCGTAGAATTATAGGCTCAAAGAACTAGGAAGCCCAAGACAAGCGATGAATTCAAACAAGCCTAAAGACCGAAAGACACGTTGCGATTGGTGCCTTTCGGGCAACGAACTTTACATCGATTACCACGATACCGAATGGGGCGTGCCAGTTCACGACGACCATCAACAGTTTGAGTTTCTGATCCTAGAAGGCGCCCAAGCCGGATTAAGCTGGTCCACAGTTTTGAATAAGCGCGAAGGTTATCGCAAAGCGTTCGCGAACTTCGATCCGGTGAAAGTTGCTCGTTTCACCGATAAAAAAATCGCCAAACTGCTCGAAAATCCAGCGATCATTCGCAACCGCCTGAAGGTCAACGCCGCCATAACTAACGCAAAACAGTTCCTGAAAGTCCAAAAAGAGTTTGGCACTTTCGACGAGTACATCTGGCAATTCGTCGACGGCAAGCCAAAACAAAACAAATGGAAATCGCACAAACAGGTTCCAGCGACTAGCAAAGAGTCCGACGCGCTCAGCAAGGATCTGAAAAAGCGTGGCTTCAAATTCGTCGGCAGCACGATCATCTACGCTTACATGCAGGCGACCGGCATGGTGAACGATCACCTGGTTAGCTGCTATCGCTACCGTCAATGTGCGACGCTAAGGTAGGCGAAAGCGCCGGCGGACGAGTGCTTCACAAAAAGCAAAAGAGCAGCGAAACCGTCAAGCGTGAGCTTTTATCATTTCCCCTTCGAAGAAAACTCGGGGCTCGAGATCGCGGAGTCTTTTCAATCTCGGCTCATTCACTCGAAGATATCGGAATTGAAACTTAGTCCACCACTTGTGTAGCTTCCGCCAAAGTTAACGGCAACTTCACTGACTTGGCTGCAAGCGCTGTGGAACAGGCCATCCGTCAAACAGCCGAGCGGATGGATGAAGGCGCCCCATAGCGTTTCATTGCTGATGCAATAGCGAGCATCAAGTGCTCTGTCAAAATTAGCATTCATGCACGCGAGAATGTGCTCCGAATTTAGTTCATCAACCGACGCAATCGGAGACATGACTCGCATTCGGTCATGCGTCTCATCCGTCACACAGATCAGGCGAACTTCCCCAAAGTTAAACTGCCAGAAACCAGCCTGGCCTTCGACTTCACTTCCGATACTTGCAATTAGCGAGCCTAGACGATCGTTGTTCATCGGCGACGAACGCGGTACTGAAATCATTTAGCGGTCCTCTTTCTTGACGCGATTCAAACGAGCAAACTGTAATATAGCGTTAAAAGTGAATCGTGTTACATTTGTCGTTCGACCGTGAAAGCAAACAGGAAGAACTATGAAAATTGAGACGACCGACGCGCCAGTCGAAACGATCGAAGCCGATGCAGTCGCCGTTGGAGTCTGGAAAGACGAGCCACTCGAAGGTCCGGCCAAGCAGCTTGACGACGCGACCGGAGGTGCCCTTTCGAAAATGATTGAGTTGGACGAAGTGTCTGCTGATCGCTATCAAACCACCACGTTTTTGGCGCCCGCTGGTGTGAAAGCTCCGATCACTCTGGTCGTGGGACTCGGCGAGAAGGGAAATCTTGACCCGTCATTTTCAATTCGAATTGGCGGCGTGATCGGGAAATCGCTTGCTGGAAAAGCAAGGTCGCACGTCGCAGTCTATGTTGCCGTGCCGAAAGTTGACGAACTGGTCAGTGGATTACTCAACGGTTGCGTCGGTCAAGATCTGTATCTCGAAAAGAAGAAACTGCACCCCTTTGAGAGCATT
Source organism: uncultured Pirellulaceae bacterium (assembly GCA_964582025.1). Lineage (GTDB taxonomy): Bacteria > Planctomycetota > Planctomycetia > Pirellulales > Pirellulaceae > Mariniblastus. Next base: position 3,092 of record CAZORS010000190.1, read on the forward strand.
TCGATTTGGCAATCCGATTCCGTTTCGGATGATGCGATTCAACAAGGCACAGTGCTGGGCGAAAGCGTCAGGCTGACTCGTCATTTGGTGAATTTGCCGGCGAGTGATCTTTATCCTGAATCCTTCGCTCATCAAATCGTTGCGACCGGAGACGAATCCGGCTTCGAAGTCGAAGTTTGGGATGAAGATCGACTTGAGCGAGAACGTTGCGGAGCGTTGCTTGCCGTTGGGCGGGCTTCAACTCGCGAGTCGCGATTGGTCATCATGCGATACAACGGCGGCGAAGAAGGGGAGGCTCCAATTGGTTTGGTCGGCAAAGGCGTCACGTTTGATTCGGGTGGCCTTTCACTGAAACCATCGTCCGGCATGTTGGACATGAAATGCGATATGGCAGGAGCCGCCACGGTGGTCGGCGCGATGAAAGCCATCGCGGAACTTGGGATCAAACAGAACGTGTTTGGTTTTGTGGGCCTAGCGGAAAACATGATCGCTGGCGATAGTTTTCGTTTAGGCGATGTGTTGACCGCCCGAAGTGGCAAAACGATCGAAGTCCACAACACCGACGCAGAAGGCCGTTTGGTTTTGGCCGATACGTTGGACGTTGCGATCGAAAACGGGGTTGATCGAATTGTCGATTTGGCAACGCTCACTGGAGCATGTGTTGTAGCTCTTGGAATGGACATCGCTGCCGTGATGACCAATGACGACGACTGGGCAGATCAAGTCGTTTCGGCGGCGAACGAATGCGGCGAAGCAGTTTGGCCACTGCCGATGTTTCCTGAATTCTCAGAACAAATCAAAAGTCCGATTGCGGACATCAAAAATGTCGGCGACGGTCGTTGGGGTGGCGCAATCACTGCCGGAAAGTTTCTCGAAGAATTCGTTCAGGGCGTGCCTTGGGTGCATTTGGATATCGCCGGACCGAGCTTCGCTGACAAGCCAAAGAAGTGGATCGATGGTGGCGCGAGTGGCTGTATGGTGCGTTCTCTCGTTCGCTTGGTGGAGAAATTGTAAGCGACGAAATTCGTGTCCGTTCAAAGTGTCCTTTTGGTTAGTCTTCTCGTTGCTCTTGCCTAACCGACCTGAATTGACGAATTTCGCGGTGTTAGGTCGTTTTTGGGTCAACTTGAGAGGTTAGGAATCTACTTTCTTGGAGTTTTGAACCTTCAGAACCTATAATCTCGCTCCTACCAATTTACCACCTTCCAACGGAGAGAGTTGATGAGTTTCATAAGTGATTTTAAAGAGTTTGCGTTCAAAGGAAACTTGATCGATATGGCAGTCGGAATTGTCATGGGCGGTGCGGTTGCGGCGATCGTGAAGTCATTCCTTGAGAATATCATCACGCCAGTGATCGCGATGGTCGGCGGAGTTCCTGATATGACTCAGATGAAGTATCCGATTGGAGAGAAGATCGCGAAGCTGGACGAAGCTGGAAATCCAGTTGTCGTCGATGGTGTCGCGGTAACAGAGCAAGCTGCCATTAACTATGGTACGTTCATCATGAACACGATCGACTTTGTCATTCTCGCATTCGTCATTTTCATCGCTCTAAAAGTCGCCAGCACTTGGATGAAGAAGGCCGAAGAAGATACTCCTCCATCAGATGAAGTTGTTCTTCTGACGGAGATTCGTGACGCATTGGCCAAGCGGTAAACGGTCTGAAAATTAGGCTACGAAAAAAGCTCGCTGCCAAGATTGGCTGCGAGCTATTTTTTTGCAACATCAGCCTGCAATTCATTCGGGCTGTGTGCGATTGATTTATGCGAGTATGCCTTAGGCACCGCGGACTGGATTTCCACGCAGGCACATTGCGCCAATGACCAGTACACAAATCGAAAAGGTAGCCATTTGAACACCGTCCATCTTTTCAAACATTCCAAGGAACGTATAGAAAGTACCCGTAACTAAGTCGAGCAGATTTGAAAATAGTCGTGAAATCGGAGTCATAGTAACATCCAAAAATTGAGCCTAGTGCTGTGAGACCCACTGGCCTCTAGGAAAGCCTAGGATACGTTCCAACCCCGATTGAAAACGCTCGGGAAATACACAGAAGAAAATCGTTGACCGGACACTTCCCGAACGATCGTTTCAATAATAACGATTAAGCGGGGAGTTTGCCTTTCTGCTCAAGGCTCAAAACAAGTTAACGCCAGACTCAAAACCAAGTTCATCAATTCGCTCGGCGTCCGCTTTTGCTTTCGCAAGTTTGCCGGCTCGTTCGTGGATGATTTGGCGATGATAAAGCAGCACAGCTGCTTGCCGGTTCAATCGCTGTTGCGATTCCTTTTTCTCGGCCATGAAGTCAATCGAGTTTCGCAGTGAAAAATCGAATGATTTTCGATCGGTCTCCACACAAAGGATCGCGATGTTCAGGTCGCGAATGGCGTTCGCGTAGCTCGATACGAAATTATGTTGCTCCTGAGTAAGCTCCATAAACGTTTCCGTATCAACCCAAGGAAGCATGCCGCTGATAAAACCACGTGTGTCTAAGTAAGCACCAGCGGTACCCAGCGACATCAGTGCAGATTTTTCGCTGGGAAAATTAGCGACAATCTTTGAACTGTCAAAACCTAGGTGGGTAACTTCCTGACGGTCTTCGATGCATCTAACCTGATCACCAAGGTCCTGATAAATGAGGGCACGGCAACTCAGTAACGCGGCGGCATTGGTTTCGTAGAATCGCAGCTGTTGACGAAAATTAAGCAAGCCACCGTCACGGCGTACGGGAAACGCATCGAGGGTATCCTTGTAAACTTCAGCAGCCAGTTCGTTTCGAGCTTCGACAATTTGCTTTCGCAACGTTTCAATCTGTTGGGAAACAGTCCACAGAGCATCCTGCTCCATGCCGCAACATCTAGCGACAAGCGATGCCAAGATGGTGGCCTTGGCCGGATAGGTTAGCGCACCGCTTTCCGTCCAGTTGGTGTATCGATTCGTTGTCGCAACGGCAGTTTCAATGTCGCGTTTGGCAAGGTGGACTTCTTCACTTGCCAGTGCTCGATAGTAGGCGAGTTCATTCAGTCGAATCGAACCTCGACTGGAGGCGTTCAAACTTTCGTCATACTCCAGTTGTGTTTCTAGTGCGGCGCTGAAATTTCCTTGGTGTTGCTGAGCAGACGATTTAATTGCGATGGCGTTTGCGTTTTCAGGATAGACTCCCAGAACTTCGTTTGCCAGTTCCAAGGCTTCTCCAGATTGACCGATTTCAATCAGGCGCTCGGCCAGTGTCAATTTGAGCACGGGGTCACGAGGGCTCTTTCGAACTGCATCGCGAAGTTGGTACAACGCTTCATCGACTTCACCATCGCGAAAAAACAAGACTGCTTGAGTCGCATCCCAGCGTGCCCATTCCGGACCGCAGCCGTAAAGCATCAGCGGAATCAACGCCATGGAAGCGACGACCGCGATGATCAATAACCTTATTGCGACTGTTTCACCAATGGTTTTCATGATGAACTTCCGCTGGTGATGTTATCCGTGCTGGATTCAATATCGAGAAAATCGGTCACTGCTCGTTTGATTTCGTTGCGTATGATTTGCAGCTGGTTTTGATTGCGAATTTTGTTGCCATCTTCATCGGTAACGTAAAAGACATCAATAATTTGATGAGCGTACGTTGAAATTCTTGCGTAGGTTACATCGAGTCCGAGGCGGTAGATCTTTTTTGAGATCTGATAAAGCAGCCCCGGTTTGTCAAACGCGAACACATCGATGATCGTCGCATGGTTGACGGCTCGGTTGTTTGTCTTGACGTTGATTTCTGGTCGTGACAACTGCAAGGCGCGAGTCTCTTCTTCGCCCCACTTCTTGCGAAATTTCGGTGGCCCAGTCTGCTGTCCAGTCAGAACTTCCACGGCTTTCTTTTTGATTTCATCCGTCCGCCATGTTGGCAGCTCGCCCTCGCCATGTTCAGTGTCCTGAAACTGAAATGCGAAAAACATAATCGGACCAGAAAGCGGTTTGATGTCAGCCGAACGAATTTTCAGTCCTAGACTCGAAAGCAATCCGGTCAGACGATAGAAGTTCCCTGATCGACGGCGATCAAGATTGGCGAGGCAAATCCGGTACAGCAAACGCTTTTCATCAAATTCAATCCAACACTTCGGTTCACCTTCCTTCAGGGTACGTATCGGCAGAAAACGACTCGCGATATCTTCCGCTGAATGAGATTGTAGATAGTTGTTTGGTAAGTTTTGAGTCGTTTCGAGCAACCATTGTTTCGCCACTTCGCTCTTGCCGTGAACGGCAACTCGCTGGCAGATGTCCTTCACGTGCTGGTTGGATGCCGCAGCGCCAGCATCGCCATCCCCAGCAAGAACCTCCGTACAACGATGAAACAGGTCGGTCAGCAATTGCATCTTCCACGGAGTCAGGACTTCAGGGCCGACCGCTGAAACGTCAGCACAAGTCAAAACAAACAGCATGTTCAAAATGTTGACCGAGCCGAGTTTCGACGCGAACTCAGCGACCATCTCCAAATCGTTGATGTCGCGATGCATCGCGATGTGAGACATCAGCAAATGGTGTCGTACCAAGAATTTGATCGTTGCGATATCTTCATCTGGCAAGTCCAGTCGAATTCCCGTTTTCTCAGCAATGCGTTCCCCCACGATGCTGTGATCTTCAGGAAAACCCTTTCCTAGATCGTGAAGCAGTAACGCGAGATGGAGCAGATTCTTATCTTTGATGTTGCGATATGTTCGGCCAACCACGGACGATTCACGTTCGAAAGCAATTGCGTTTTCCACTGCCCGCAATGAATGTTCGTCAACGGTGTACATGTGGTATTCGTTGAACTGAAGCAATCCACGGACATGTTTAAATCCCGGGATGATCTGTTGCAATACTTGCGTCTCGTGTAATCGACGCAGCAATCCGCCAAGCCGCTGAGTGTTCGATAGCAGTGCCATGAACATTCGGGCAGCTTCGCGGGTAAACTTGATGTCGGGGAACTTCAGCATCGCGTGTCGAATTGCGATCCACGTATCATGCTGTAGCTTCTTGTCATGAAGGCATGCCAACTGCATCAAGCGGAGCACCAGTTCCAGATCATGTTTGGCAGCGTTGAGCGAATTTTTGCTGATGCCTATTTCGTTTCCGCTGATGATGTAGTGTTCGTCGATTTGCCGACTGAGCAACGGACTAAGCACCATCGACGTGCCACGAACATTTCGATTCAGCATTTTTGCGACGAGGTGATCTGAAATGTAAGTGATCCGGCTGGTATAGCGAAAATAGTCTCGCATGAAAGTTTCAACTGATAGCAACGCATCGTCGCCGCTGTAGCCCAGCAGTTCCGCCAACCGAACCTGTTCGTTACGTCCCAGTCCATCGTGCGCGCGGCCGGCATGAAAGTGCATTTCGTTTCGAATTTGCAGCAGGAACTCTTGCGACGCCATCAATTGCTTCGTATCGGTCGTCGAGATGCCACCGCGTTTTAGCAGCTCCTGAATGTCCGTCACGCCGAAACGGACGAATCCCAGCCAACGAATTAGGTGGATGTCTCTCAGACCGCCGCGAGACCGTTTGATGTTTGGCCGCAGCAAATAAACCGTCTCCCCGAACTCACGTCGCTCTTTCTTGCGAGCCTCCACGATCGCTTTGGTCAGATTCGCTGCGTTCTTGTTCGTTAGCCTTTGAAAGCGACTGACGAAGTTGTCGAACAATGGTCGACTTCCGATTAGAAATCTTGCTTCGGTAATCGACGAAAAAATAACCGCATCTTTCAACGACATCGAGCACGCTTCACGAGGCGTTCGCAAGCTATAGCCTAGAGGCAACCCTGAATCGGTAACATCTTGTGAAACACGTTTGGAGAATTCCCGCAGGTCATCATTCAGCGTGCCCTGATAGAGAACCATCAGGTCGACATCCGAGTAAGGCGCGATGTCTTGACGCCCACAGCCCCCAAGCAATACCAGTGCGACCCGCGATTCCAAATCCGGAGAAAGGTCCGCGATGATCGACTGATAGAGCGCAATCAAAACCGAGTCCAACAGGTCGGACATCTGTCGAGTGACGACTTTACCTGTTGCACCGGCTTGATGCTGTTCCTGAATTTGTGCGCGACCATCGCCCCAGTTTTGTTTCGCCTGGACAACACTGTTTCGAAATCCGTCAGTTATCGACGACATGGTTCGCGCATCAAAAAAGATGATCTTTGCCCAAAGTGGTCAGCCCGGATCAAAGATTCCATAGTTGTAAAAAGGTCAATGGTGGTTGGTCTTTCTGCGAGTAATCGCGAAGACGGACTAGATGGCGTCTTCGCCTGTTTCGCCCGTTCGAATACGGATGACTTCTGACATATCAGAAACAAAGATTTTTCCGTCGCCCATTTGACCTGTTTGAGCCTTCGACATAATTGTGTCGACGACACTTTTGAGGTTTGCTTCTGCAACGACGACTTCGACTTTGACTTTCGGAACAAAGTCGATCGCATACTCGTTGCCGCGGTACATTTCCGTATGACCTTTCTGGCGACCATATCCTTTGACCTCTGTGATCGTCATGCCTTCGACGCCTGCCTCACTAAGTGAAGTTTTGATCTCGTCGAGCTTGAAGTGACGAATAATCGCTTCAATTTTTTTCATTGCAACTCCTGAAGTAGCTGATTGTTCTTGTTTATTGGTGATCGCCGAAGCGTAATCGATGGTTCAATGGTGTGGTTGTCCGAGCATTTTCTCGATGATCGGGCTTTACCATTGTAACGTCCAAGGCATTTTGACTCATCGGGGGAATTGGGGAATTTCATCACCGATCCTAGCCAAATAGTTGCTTGACGATCGGAAAATTCAAATTGCCGCGGAATCTGGCCGAGCCAGCCAATGGGACCAAGTCTCGATTATTCGCTGTTTGTTCGTGCTTATCGACTCGCGGACCACGGCGTTTCAGAGCAGCCATCCTCGTGATTGGCGAAACGAGCCATCACAAACAGTAGGTCGCTGAGTCGGTTCAGATAAACCAAATCGATCGACAGATCGCGATCGACACCTGCGTCAAGAAGCTCAACGAGCCTCCTTTCTGACCGGCGGCAAACCGTCCTTGCAAGATGAAGTTGGCATCCGACGTGCGAACCACTGGGCAGGATGAATGTCTGCAATGGAGGTAGAGTCGCTTCAAATTGATCAATCCATTGTTCCAGCTGAAGGATATTTTACTCATTCAATTCAGCTGGATTCGTTTTTGGATCCGTCGCAAGTGCTGCCGCGACACGACTTCCAAGATCAAACAGCTCCATTTGAATGCGGGTTAACACTGCGATCGGATCGAAATCAGTTTTCGATTCAGTTTGGTCGCGCCAATGAGCGATCGCACATCCGAGGTGGCAATTGGTTTCGTCGACACTTCCGCAGACTTCGACGATCAAATGTGATTTGGAAACTCGAACGGCTCCGAGTAAGCCGGTTTCCCCTTTATCACCATTGCGGGTATAAATCTTCATGGAGTCTTTGGCGAGAAAAGGATTAACGCTGTGGAAAAAGTTAAATCTTGTGGTTTCCTAATCTACCGGACGCAACCGCAACGATCAATTCTGCTAATGAAGCATCCCAAGAGATGGGACCTGCCTAAGGGGCACGTCGACGATGGCGAGACGAATTTCGAGTGTGCGCTTCGTGAGTTGCAGGAAGAAACCGGCATCGAGAAACACCATCTTCGGATCGACGATGGATTCAAATTTAAAGATCGCTACATCGTTGAAACAAAAAAGAGCAAGAAAAAGAAGAAGCTGATCATCTATCTTGCTGAGCTAATCGAAGATGTCGAGATCGTCCCGACGGAACACGAAGGCTACGAATGGTTTGACTGGAACCCGCCGCATTCGATTCAGAAAAAGACGATCGATCCGTTGCTGGAAGAGGTCGACCAGTGGTGGCAGGAGCAGCAAAAGGTGGCATAGGCTTCTAGC
>CAZORS010000191.1:0-10898 GCA_964582025.1 uncultured Pirellulaceae bacterium
GCCGGTAAACAATCCTGCAGAACGATGGCCGACCCCAGCAGGTCACTCACTATTTCCCGGCACCAAGTCGCTCCGGCAAGTGCACGACTCGCTCATTGTCGTCGCGACACTCGATTTCAAAGAACTCTGGAAAAACCCCTTCGCTTCCGTTGATGCGAACTTCCATCGAGCCACGTTTTTCGATATCCGAAAGCTCGCGACGTTTCTGATTGTTCAAGTACGAAGACACATCTGAGTGAACTTTGATGTCTACGGTCGAGCAATTTTTTTGCTCCGAAGCAACCAGCATCATGCGAATCACATCCAACGCCATGCTTTCGGCTGTCTTCACGTTTCCGCGACCGTTGCAACACGGGCACTCTTGATAGAGCGATCGCTTGAATCCAGGCTTGATCCGCTGCCGAGTCATCTCGACGAGTCCGAACGGCGAAGTTCGGAGAATCTTCGTGCGGGCACGATCGCGTTTCATCGCATCACGCAACGCTCGCTCGACACCGCGGCGATTTTTCTCGCGACGCATATCGATGAAGTCATTCACGATCACGCCGCCAAGGTCACGCAGCCGTAACTGACGAGCAATCTCGCGCGCCGCCGACATGTTGAGGCGATAGGCAGATTCTTCTGCCGAGTCATCGGTTCGGAAACTTCCGCTGTTCACGTCGATCGCGACAAGGGCTTCCGTTTGATCGATCACGATCGAGCCACCGTCAGGCAATGGAACTTCTCGTGAGTGGATCTTCGCGATCTCTTTCTCGACCTTGTAATGGTAAAACATCGGATCGTTGCCTTTGTACAACTCCAGCTTGTCCGACATGATTGGCATCACCAACTTCAGAAAATCTTTGGCTCGCTGATACGCATCCGGACAGTCAATGATGACCCGATCGATGTCATCATTGAGCGTATCTCGAATCGTGCGAATCATCATGTCGCTCTCTTCGTAGATGTCGGTCGGCGCGGGCACGTTTTGAATTCGTTTTACGATCGATTTCCACAACCGCAACAAATACTCGAGGTCACGAGAAAGCTCTTTAGTCGATCGGCCCATTCCGGCAGTTCGAACGATGAAACCCAGACCCTTCGGTGGATCGAGATCGTAGAGGCAGTCCTTCAGTCGACGCCGTTCGTCTTCGTCTTCAATTTTTCGTGAAACACCAACGCGCCCCAAGGCTGGCATTAAAACCAGATAGCGGCCGGGGATACTGATGTACGTCGAAAGCGTTGGGCCTTTGTTGCCGATGCCTTCTTTGATGACTTGAACGAGAACTTCGTCGCCACGCTGAAACAGTTCCTGAATCGGAGGCTTCACGCGTGGACGAAATCCACCGTGAGTTGGCGGACGACTGCGACCGTTTCGCTGTTGAGCGGCTCGATCGGCTTTCTCTTTCCGCATCATTTCATCGGGATCGTAGCCGCCCTGACGAAAGTAACTGGGCTCGACATCACTGATGTGCAAAAACCCGTTGCGGCCAACGCCAAAGTCAACGAAAACCGCTTGAATGCTGGGCTCAAGATTGACGATTTTGCCTTTGTAAACGTTTCCGACGTAGTTATCCTGGCTGGCTCTTTCAACGTTGAGCTCTTCTAGAGTTTGATTTTCAACGATTGCAATGCGGCATTCTTCAGATTGAAGTGCATTGATTAGCATTTCTTTTTTCATAGTAGTTGTGCTTTCCTTGCGGCAAGGCAACTGTTGCGCAAGCCAAGTGTGAATGATTGAGGGCCGCTGGCAACATGCGCAGCATCATCCGCGAACCAGAATGGCTTTCGAAAATTTCGAAAACTTCAATTAGCAGGTACATCGGCGGACCCTTGGGGTCGGCAACCGAGACAACATCTACAGCGAGGCCTATCAGGCCTGAGTTTCGGACGCTTGGTCCGGTTTCTCAGGAGTTGGAAATCCTGAAGCGACTAATTGCTCCAGTACTTCGACAGCAGCATGGGCATCGTCACCCACTGCTTCGACGATAATTTCAGTTCCCTGTGCGGCACCGAGTGTCAGTATATCCAGCACGCTTTTTCCGTTGACTCGAACATCTTCTTTAATGAGTTCAACTTCGCTTTCATACTTCGACGCCGTTTCAGCAAACAGATACGCAGGGCGCATGTGCAAACCCTGAGGATTCTGAATGATGACCTTAGCGGTAGCCGAAGTGCTGGACATTTGATATTGGATCGGTAGACCGGGAAACTAGGAAACGAACTGATTGTCGTCAGCTTCGGTGAGAATCTGCTGAACGTCATCGGCAGTCTTGGACTGCTTCAAGAACCGGCAGAAAGTTTCGTCGTGAAGCTTTTTGGTAATGTTCTCGAGCGCCTTGAGGTGCTCACTCTGTTGATCCGGAGGTGAGATCAGCATGAAAAAAAGCTGAACTGGCTCTCCGTCAAGGCTCTTAAAGTCAACGCCTTCTGCACTGACCCCGACCGTTCCAACGGGGCTTTTGACACTGGCGTGTTTGGTATGAGGAACCGCAATTCCACGGCCAATGCCAGTGGTGCCCAGTTCTTCACGTTTCAAAATGGCCTCAATGATCGCGTCTTTGTCCGCTGCTTTCAGGCCGCCGGAAGACACAAGTCCTCCAACAAGTTCACGAATGACGGCTTCCTTGTCGGTCGCCTCCACGTTCGCGTTGATTGCTTTGTTATTAATAAAGTCGGCAAATTTCATTGTGTTGTGTCCTTGGTTTGTATCGCAGGGCGCACATCCATCTACCCGCCCTTACTTGCGAGATTCAGCGATGGGATTGCTGTGTCTCTTCAGGGCAGCCGGCACCAACATATGGGTTGGCAACGTCATGGATGACACGATGGTCAGAGTATGACGCTATCCGGACTGGTGGACGATCAGTGACGATCGCGATGTTCTGTTATTTTTTCTTTGTGTTTTCTTAGCTGTTGTTCCATCTTGGCGATGGTTGTGTCGAGCGCCGCAATGACGTTGGCTCCCACGTCGGAAGCAAAGAAATCGCTGGCACCTTCGGCCGAAAGAATGATTTCGACTTTCGGTTCGTGCTCTAAGTCAGCAATAACTTGGATGGCAGTTGTGCGTTCAAAAAAACGCGGCAGTTTGGAGACTTTTGATTCGATCGTCTCTTTGACTGCGTCGGTCAGTTCACCGCTCTTGGTGTTGATTTTTACTTCCACAACTCACCCTGATTTGCTCAAGTGTCATGCTCGAAGCCATGGGCACGCCATCGCTTCAGTGACCCTGCAGGGCCACTTCAAGATTGTAGCCTTTTGATTTTTACCAGACAAACGCAAATCGACGTTTGAGCGCTTTAAAGGGAGCAGCATTTCCCTAAAACCATCCCAGAATCGGTGGAAATGCGGAAGTGTGCCACGTGGCAAGGAGCAAATTAAAGATTTCCAGCCCAACGCTGTAAGACGTACGTCCCGCAGGAGAACTTTCGACTCATGTTTTTTCGTAAATTTCGAACGAATAACCGTGGGAATTCTTTTCATCAGACGGATGAGAGACCGATTCGAGTTTGTTCCATTGAGAGAATTCTACCTCCGGCATCCAAGTATCGCCTTCGATTTCGGCGTGGACACGCGTGAGGTAGATCTTCGTGACAAACGGTAACGCAAGGCGGTAGATCTCTGCTCCTCCGACAATGAACGGAGATTCGTCCTCGGTGGCAACAAGGGCATCCTCAAGACTGCCAACCACGATCGCCCCGTCGACTTTGAATTCACTCTGCCGAGTTACGATCACCGTTTGGCGCCCCGGCAGCAAACGCTGGATCGAATCCCAAGTCTTGCGGCCCATAATGATCGTGTGACCAAGCGTAATGGCTTTGAAATTTTTCAAATCCGCCGATAGCCGCCACGGCATGTCGCCGTCTTTACCAATGACGCCGTTCTCGGATGCCGCGACGATCATGGATACTGTTTTATCAATCATGGTTTTTCTTACGCGATTGCATGATGTTCGTAGTTAACGCCTTTAGGGTGTGTCCCGCTGACGGAAGTTCGTTCAATGCAAGACCAGCTAAAGCCGGTCCCTACAAACAACATGCAGCAATCAATTGTATGAAGTTCGTAGTCAATCCCTTTAGGGATGTCTCGCTGACGGAAGTTCGTTCAATGCAAGACCAGCTAAAGCCGGTCCCTACAAACAACATGCAGCAATCAATTGTATGAAGTTCGTAGTCAATCCCTTTAGGGATGTCTCGCTAGATGGCAACTTCCTCAATGCAAGACCAGCTAAAGCCGGTCACTACAAACAACTCACAGCAATCAACTAAACCGCCACCTGACCTTTGATCGCCGGATGCGGATCGTAGTCAACGATTTCAATGTCTTCAAATTTGAAATCAAAGATCGAATCGATTTCAGGATTGAGTTTCAACTTCGGTAACGGGCGTACATCGCGAGTCAACTGCAAGTCAACCTGCTCCATGTGGTTGCTGTAAAGATGCGCATCGCCCATCGTGTGCACAAAGTCACCCACACCAAGCCCCGTCACCTGCGCAACCATCTCGAGCAACAGAGCATAGGAGGCGATGTTGAACGGCACTCCGAGGAACACGTCGGCACTTCGCTGATAAAGTTGGCAGCTGAGCTTTCCATCGGCGACGTAAAACTGAAAAAACGCATGGCAGGGAGGAAGCTTCATCTTCGGAATTTCAGCAACGTTCCACGCACTGACGATCAGGCGGCGCGAATCAGGATTCGTTTTGATCTGCTGGACGACTTGGGAGATCTGATCGATCGTTTCGCCGTCAGCACCTTTCCACGAACGCCACTGTGAACCGTAGACCGGACCAAGGTCTCCGTTTTCGTCAGCCCACTCGTCCCAGATGCGAACCTTGTTCTCTTTTAAGTAGGCGATATTGGTTTCGCCTTTGAGGAACCAGAGCAGTTCATGAATGATACTGCGAAGGTGCAGCTTCTTCGTCGTGACCAGCGGAAAACCATCCGCAAGATTGAATCGCATTTGGTACCCGAACACGCTGCGCGTTCCGGTTCCTGTCCGGTCAGATTTGTCGACACCGTTGTCAAGAATGTGCTGGAGTAAGTCGTGGTACTGTTTCATGAACGAATTTGTAATTTCAAAAGCAACGAATCGCAAGTCGTCGCTGCAAGCCTCGTTTTCATTTAGGAGTAATACGGTTCAACCAAGCCTCTTTTTCGTTTAACAATCAAATCGCAGAACCTCCCGGTAAAAACATCCTCCCGTTTCGCCAGATCGTGTTAGCATCTGCGATCCCAAAACATCCTACGGACTCACGTGACCGAAATCGCTCAAAATTCCTCGTCCCGATTCTGGGCGGACTTCAACCTGTTCTCCGTTGCAGTGCTCTGGGGAATCAACGCGCCGGTTATGAAATACGGCATCACGCAGATCGATCCGTTCGTCTTCAATGCGTTTCGATTGTCCGTTTCGGCGATTGCTCTGTACGGATGTTTGTTGCTTGAGAACCGAAGGCATCGCGACAAACCCAAAACAAAGAGCCATCGACATCTCGTTTGGTGGGTGATCGGATTTGGATTCCTCTCCGGAGCCGTTTACCAGATCACATTCTTGACTGGTATCTTTCGCACGACGGCCGGCAACGCGGCGTTGATTATGTCATCGTGCCCGATGTGGACGGCTGGACTGGCGGTGCTGACGACGAACGAGCGACTATCGCGAACAGCGTGGTTGGGGCTGACGGTGACGTTGATCGGAACAATGCTGGTCATCGCGCAGAAGGGCGAGTTCAGCACTTCGGGAGTCAACCTAGCGGGGAACCTGATCGTGTTGGCCGCAGCTTTGGCTTGGTCGGTTGCATCTGTCGTTAGCAAGCCGCTGCTGAATCATATATCTGCGATTCGGCTGGCATTCTTTTCGATCATCGTGACGTTACCACTGCATTGGCTGTTGGCGACCCCAAATCTGCAGAATGACTTCGCACCTGCCTTTGAACCTTGGACGATCGCCGCGATTCTGTTTTCAGGCATCTTTTCGACTGGTGTCGCATACGCGATGTGGAACTACGGAGTGCAGAAGTTGGGTGCACCGCATGCAGCGATTTATCAAAACGTCATTCCACTGGTTGCCGTCGTCAGTGCCTGGTGGATGATCGGTGAGACGCCACTGATGTTTCAAATCTGGGGCGGAGTGCTGATCATCGGCGGTTTGGTGTTGATGCGACGCAGTCGATGATCGGATGCCAATTGTCGTAGCCGGAGTCGCAAGAATTCGCAAGACTTCGGGAGCCTAGCAAATCGGCGCCCGGACTGTTGCCAGTCCGGCTACGATTCCGAACAACCCTAGTTCATCGACTTGATCGTGATATTGCGATACGAGACCTTGTCGTGGTGGTCCTGAAACGCAATGTGACCTTTTTTGCTTTTGGCAAACTTCTTCCAAGTGGCGAATTTGCTGGCGGCAACTTTCTTATTCCAATCGTCGCTACCAAACTCTGCCTCAACGACTTTGACGCCGTTGAGCCAATGCTCAACTTTATCGCCGTTGGCAACAATCTTTGAAGTATTCCACTGCCCAACTGCTTTCGGTTTTTCATCGCCAGGAGCATACAACGCGTAAAGTGCACCGGCGCTGGTGGTTCGCTTCTTACCGTCGGCATGTTTGTCGTTGTCGAGAATTTGATACTCGACTCCCGTCATGTACGGAGCATTGTCACCGAGCTTCACGCGATACATGACGCCGCTGTTTCCGCCTTCGGAGATCATCCACTCAAAATTCAACTCAAAGTTTTCATACTCTTTCTTGGTGATAATGTCGCCGCCAGATCCTTCGAAAACCAAAATGCCATCGACGATTTTCCAGCCTTCGCCGATCTTCTCTTGCTTGTAGCCGCGAAAATTATCGAGCGACTTTCCATCAAAGAGAATTTCCGTTGTGTCTTTGCTGCCTGAGAGAGTTCCGCCAGCGAGCTCATTGCCGTCGAGATCGGATGCAACCCAATCTCCTTCCAACTTGCCATCTGATATTTTCGCATCGATATCGATTCGCAGTTCAGTTCCCTGTGCTTCCATATCAAAACCAAATGAAACTTCGTCACCTTCGACTTTGAGATCATCAAACTCCGTTACACTGCCCGTCGCACTGTTGACAGAACTGCCAGAAATCTCGCCGTCGGATCCTTTGAAGGTCCAAACGGAATCGTTTTCTCCTTCTGGAGTTTCCGCCGTAACGTTCCAGTTTCCGATCAAGGCATCCTGCGCGGACACGACTGACGAAAACGCGGAAACCAGAATCAGCATTGAAAACAGGAACTGTGGAACTCGTATCATCGTAAGTCTCGCAAGTGAATGATCAAAAAGATTAGTTGGATATCTGTTTTGTGGGCGAGAATCAATTTCTAATTCCCTCGCAGCCTTTGAATCTCAGCCGCATCTTTGTCGCCCCGTCCAGACAAGCATATGACAACGATCTCGTCTTTGCCACGTTCTTTTGCGACTTCGATGCCTTTTGCGATGGCGTGTGAAGATTCCAAAGCCGGCAAAATGCCTTCGGTTTTGGCCATCAAATCGAAAGTCGCCAACGCCTCATCGTCTCGACAGCTGCGATATTCGACACGGCCCGTTTTCTTCCAATGACTGTGCTCGGGACCCACACCGGGATAGTCCAATCCTGCCGAAGCCGAATGAACGTCATCCGTTTGGCCGTCTTCATCCTGCAGAACGTAGCTGAAACTTCCGTGCAGCACGCCAGGCTTTCCGAAAGTCAAACTCGATGCGTGTTCTCCCGATTGATCGTTGCGTCCACCGGCCTCGACACCGATCAGCGGAACATCAGTACGTGCCACGAAGGGAAAGAACATTCCCGCCGCGTTACTTCCACCTCCTACGCAAGCCACAACGGCATCAGGAAGTCGACCGAAGCGATCCATTGACTGATCGATCGTCTCTTCACCAATGATCGCCTGAAAATCTCGCACGATGACCGGAAACGGATGCGGACCTACAACGCTACCCAAAATGTAATGTGTGTCGGCGACGCTTCCCATCCAGTCACGCATCGCCTCGTTGACGGCATCACGTAGTGTACGAGAACCTGTCGTCACGGGACGAATTTCCGCGCCCATCATTCGCATGCTCTGTACGTTGGGAGACTGACGACGCACGTCTTCTTCGCCCATATAAACAATGCAAGGCAAACCGAAGTGAGCGCAAGCCGTCGCCGTTGCAACGCCGTGTTGTCCGGCACCGGTTTCTGCGATGACTCGCGTTTTCCCCATTCGCTTTGTCAGCAACGCATGGCCAAGCGTACTGTTGATCTTATGAGCACCGGTATGGTTGACGTCTTCACGTTTGAACCAAATTTGTGCTCCACCGGTTTCTTTTGTTAACCGCTTGGCAAAATACATCGGGGAAGGCCGGCCAACGAAGTCTCGCCAAAGAACTTTCAGTTCTTCCATAAACGCGGGGTCATTTTTGGCTTTATTGTATTCTTCTTCCAGCTGATCGAGCGCTTGAACGAGCGTTTCAGGAACGTATCGACCGCCGAATTCGCCGAATCTACCGTGTTCATCGGGCAGGCTGGCGTCGGGACTGGGAACATCAAGAAAAGAGGTGGGCATAGCAACCGCAACAAGTTCGAGTTAAAAGACTATTGTCATTAATCGCCCGCATTTCTGCAATCTACAATTTCATCATGCCAGAGCTTCCTGAAGTTGAAACCATGCGACGTGGTGTCGCAGGAATCGCCGGAGCAACGATTGTTGCCGCCGAACGAACTCCCTGTGCGAAACGGCCGATTATTATTAAACCGCGAATCGACCATCTCAATAGACGGGTTGCCGGCGTGCGAATTGCCTCGGTTGATCGTTTGGGAAAACGCGTGGTCATTCGGATGGAGTCCGGAGACCGGATCATCATGGAACCTCGAATGACGGGACTGGTTCTGGTGACGGACCCGCCGACGATGGAACATCTGAGATTTCGTTTGCGTTTGCGAAAATGCAAACACAAGGAACTTCTTTTCTGGGATCGAAGGGGCTTGGGCCAAATCGCGTTGCTGTCGGAAAAGCAATATCAAGCCAAGCTCAACGATGGGTCACTTGGTCCTGACGCATTGGAGATTTCTCGTGAAGATTTTCCGGGCCGGTTCAATAAGTCTCGCCGTGAGATCAAAGTCGCCTTATTGGATCAGTCTCGCATTGCCGGCGTTGGAAACATTTATGCTTCTGAGATATTGCATTTGGCCCACGTGCATCCGCAAGCTCGTTGCGATCGAATTTCAATCAAGCAATGGGATCGCATTTTCCATCATACCGTTGAAGTTTTGGAAACCGCGATCGAGCACGAGGGTTCGACGCTTTCGGACGGGACTTATCGTAACGCCCTCAACGACGAAGGCAGCTACCAAAACGAGCATCGCGTGTACGATCGGGCAGGGGAGAAGTGCCCATCGTGCGGCAATGGAAAGGTGGTTCGAATCGTGCAGGCGCAGCGGAGCACGTTTTATTGCAAGGCATGCCAGAAGAAGCGGTAGCTGTGCTAGGTCAGTAGACTCGTTTGACGTCAATGCCGTTCAATAGACGATCGGGATGCTAATCTTTGTTTAACGTCTAGCCGAAGGCGTCGGCGTTTTGAAGTGCGAAACGCCGACGCCTCCGGCTAGACGTTAAACGAATACACGCACGCAATACCCCTAACCCAACTGCACCAACTCAGAATCCTGCGGCTCGCGAGGATTGTCATCAGGGTCAATCCAATTCTCTGCGTTGAAATGTTCGTCGTACACGCCGTAGTCGTGGTAAGCAAACTTCTTCGCCAAACGATAAACCCAACTCTTTTCTGGAATTGGCTCTGACGCAGGAGCATACTGAGACGAATGCGCCGATGCGGCACGCAATTCCTCGAGTGCTTTCTTCCGAGCCGTCGAATCTTTCGCGCCATGACGATCGGCCAGTGCCTCGATCAAGTCAGGTCGCTCAAGCACGATGCAACCACGAGTATGTTCCGCTGCTGTCTTGCGGAAATCACGCAAGTAATCGGACTCGTTGAACACCTGATCCAATGGGCGCTCGTCGTGAATCGATTCTTTGGCGAATTGAATAATCGGACACGGCTCAACATCGCCCCACGGATTGATATGATGCGTGAACCCAGTCGCCGCGGGACACAGAGCGTGCCCGTCCGCGTCGTAGTACGCGTCAATAAAAATGATCGGTTTCGTGCAACGCATATCGACCACGAATTGGCGAGCCGTTCGTTGTTGCTGCGGCGTGAGGGCAAGATCGGGATTGGAGTCAGGGCCAACAGGACGGTAAATGTGGAACCACGTGTAGAGCACGCCCATTTCGATCAATCGATCAACCCACTTCTCCGTTAGAAGTTCATCAAAGTTCGTTTGGCAGAGGCTCGTGCAAACTCCTGTCATGACTTTGTTGTTCAGGCAGTTTTCAATTCCCTTCATCGTTGCGGAATAAACGCCTTCTTTTCCGCGGCGAGTGTCGCTGACGATCTCGCTACCTTCAACACTGATCAACGCCGTCACGTTGCCGCACTTGCGCAGACGCTTGGCGACTTCGTCGGTGATAAAGTGGCCGTTGGTGAAAACTTGGAAATACGCGTCCGGATGAGCTTCCAAAACGTCAAACAGTTCCTTGTGCATAAACGGCTCGCCGCCGAGCAAACCAAAGAACGAATTGCCCATCTTTTTAGCGGTGTCGATCATCCGGTTCATCGCTGGCACATCGATCTTCTGCTGCTTGTGATCGACGTCGACCCAACAGCCCTGACAGCGAAGATTGCAGCTGTTGATGATCGAGATATACAGATACGGCGGGAAGAACTGACCTTTCTTCAACCGTTTCTTGTGTCGCTGAACAGAGCGAATGCCCTTGATGCCCATATTCCAAACAAGCTTCCAAAGAAGACGTTTGTCCGTTTCCAATAGCATTCGTTTCGTAAGGCCAATAAGCATGTTCGTCTCGCGA
>CAZORS010000192.1:0-10868 GCA_964582025.1 uncultured Pirellulaceae bacterium
CCCATTGATTTTGTATCAATACACCAACAAGCTTGTTTCGGTGCGCTACCTAGTCGCGTTAGAGGGTCAAACAACTGGCTCATTGACGCAGTACTGGCTTTTGCTTTTTTGTATCATTGCCGTTACCGCAGGGGCAACTTTGCTCTGTAGCGGCCTAGTTTTTCCTTCGATCCTCTCGATCAATTCCCAAACAGACCCCGCCGGAAAATCGGTTGGAAGGCTGTTGGCAATCAACGGTCTTGGCGGGCTCATCGGATGTGAATTGGCGAACTCAGTCTTGATTTCGCAGTTCGGCATTTACGGCGGATTCATCGTATTGGCAATCATCGTCTGTGCGGCAGCTGTTGTTGTTTGTTGCTTGGCAAGATTTACGCTCGCGATTATGGGCCTGTTGGTGGCTGTGCTGGGTTTTGTAACGCTGACTTTTCAACAGTTTGACCAACTGCAATACGTTAGCCCAAACTCCAAAAAGAAGTACGTCGTTGAGCAAACTAGCTTTGGCCCGGAAGGTGTTCTGCTAGTTGTAAAAGAACCGAAGAGGAATCAGGACCAAACCGATGCGCGTAGCTTACTATTGAACGGCCAGTACATTTTGGGAAGCTCCGGTGGTCAAGCGACGGTCGAGCGTAGGCAGTTACTGCTGCCTTGGGTTTTGCATTCCGAAGCACGGAACGTCTGCTCTCTGGGGTTGGCTACTGGAATCTCGGCCAGCGGCTTGGAGGTTCTTGAAAATCCGCCTCGGGTGACTGCGGTTGAATTGTCTGACATGGTGGCTGATCTCGCTCGCGAATCCTTTGCGGAAGAGAACCTTTCGTTCTTCGAGCGACCCGGAAACAGAATCGTTTGCGAAGACGGGCGAACATTCGTTGCGGCAACCGAAAGCGAATATGACCTGATCGTGGCTGATCTGTTTCGACCGCACGGAGTCGGGGAAGGCAGACTCTTCTCAATCGAGCACTATCGCAATGTCAAACGATCGCTGACTGACGACGGAATGTTCTGTCACTGGTTACCCGCTCATCAATTGAACGAATATCAATTCCGGATGATTGCAGCTACGTTTATGAAAGTCTTCCCAAACACGCTGGTTGTCAATGGTGGCTCGCTGACGCGGACTCCGACGATTGGATTGTGCGCGTGGAAAGACGGAAGAGTCTGGGAGGCTGATGATCTTTTGCAAAAGATCACTGATATTCGAAAACAGAAGGACGTCACCGACAAACTGGTCCGCAATGCTCACTTGATGATCAATGGAGTTCTCAAGGAAGGAATCTGGCCAGATGCACCAGTCAATACGCTCGACAACGCGAAGCTGGAACTTAACGCGGGACGATTTTGGCTGCTCAAAGACCTGCGTCCGGATCGGACCAAGGATGATCTTTCCAATGGGTTCCTCTCGGGGCCGAACTGGAAACGATTTTTGCTGAAGCTTCGAGAAGACACCACTCCGGTACTCGATCCAGAATTCAGACAGCTGTATCTGAAACTACTCAACTAAACGGTCAGCGTGACACCTGTGGCAATCCGCTGTCGTCAACTCGATTAACCAAAACAATCTATCGCGAATTCGAGCTCATTAGCCTGATTTTGGCCAACCAAAATTGACTATTTTCGTAGTTCGAATAAGATACTCAATCGGAGTGTGTTTTAATTCCCAAGGGATGTTTGTGCTGTTTCGTTCTTCAAAAGCCTGCTCTTGGTTAGCGATATTTTCGCTGATTTTCAGCAGTGCGCTGACGTTGACGCACCATCACGACGGAGACGATTGTGCCTGTGGCTCGCACCAGAATTCGGTGCCCTCGGTCTCTGGTTTGGCAAGCTTGCCTGCGGCTGATTGCGAATGCACCGATTGCGAAGAACCATCTAACAATCCACACCAACACGACGAAGATTCTTGTTCGATTTGCCGCATGGTGTTTGAGCATGCGGTTCAAACAATTGAGTTCGATGTCGTAGAATCGAACGAGCCTTCTTGCGATGTCGTCGCCATCCTGTTGACTGCTCATATCCAGAGCAATGAGTTTGGTTGTCTAACTAGGGGACCACCCGAAACGCTTGCGTAGCTCTTTTTTCTGCTACTTCCTTTCCGGCTGGCTCATCAAAAACATCCGGACGAGGACTCGAGCAAAGGTCTCACTCCACTCAACTTGTTGCACCGATTCGTGACAGCGATGCCCGACTGTTAGGCATTTTTAATATGTTGGCCACAGTTCTGGTGCTTGGATTTCAAAATGAAGTTTTCCTCATTGGTACGTTTATTGACTTCGGTTCTCCGGGCGGCAAACCATGACTTTTGCCCGAACCTGAACGTCTACGTTTACTGGCTGAAGCAACCGATTGGCTGGGTCGTCGCTGCGACTTTCTTTTCTTTGTTGATTGGTTTGTTTGTCGGACCGCAAGGTTTCGTTTTGGCGTTTGCTTTTTTTGCGTTGTTGATTCTGGGACTCGTGTGGCCTTGGTTGTCGATGAAAGGGATTCGCTGTGGTCTGACTATCCCGGGTGGCCCATTAAAAGAAAACGAAGCCGGAGAATTAGTTCTTTCGGTTCGCAACTATTGGCCGATTCCTGTATTTGGCCTGATCATTGAAGGAGACTTTCTTCAGGGCTTCGATGCAGATGAAGAACCCATTGCATTTTCACTAAAGCGAGTTCCAGCACTTTCGAAGACAGAATTCCCCGTCGAAGTCACGCCTCGCCGACGAGGCACCTTGCCGGCTGGAGAAGTTCTGGTTCGAAACGGATTCCCTTTCGGTCTGGCTGACGTCTCCAAACCCGTTTTGGATATTGAACAAACCTTGGTTTGGCCGCAATGTTCCCGACTCCAAGGTAGCCCTCCCGCTGAAGGCAACCTGCTAAACCTCGCCGGAGCGCTGGCAGACCGTTCTGGAAACGATGGCGAAACCATCGGTATCCGATGTTATCGCGAGGGAGACCGGATACGAAACATTCATTGGGCACAAACGGTTCGATCGCAAAAATTAATGGTACGAGAACGACAAACTCTTTCTTCGACCGTCTCCACTGTTTTGCTGGATCTGTCACCGGAGCACCATTGCGGCACGGGCATCGACAGTAGTTTCGAATGGGCGATCCGAATCGCAGCGAGCATTTGCCTGCAACTACATCGAACAAATTCTTCATTTCGAGTCGTCTGCGTTGGGCTTCCAAAAAAGGAGCTGAATTGGAATGAAAACACGCGTGGCATCGAATCTGTGATGAATTTTTTGGCAGGATTGCCGACTTTGAAAATGCAACAAGAGGTTGAACCTGACGGAATAATGACCGTCTGTAAAAACTGGGTGCGTTCCAGCCAAACGTTTTTCGTTTGCACGACCAGTTCGGCCATGGAAAGTTTTGCGGCTTCCAATATTGAACCCATTGTCATCCAGCTTGATGGTTTCGCCGAACATGAACTGACACTCGGTCTCGAAGCTTCATCATCCCGACCGAAGCATACTGTGCCGGCTCGAAGCGGATCCTTTTTGGTAACTTCTCCGAGGCTGGCATCAAGCCAGCTTGAATTGGCGTGGCTAGGGAGGTTCGGACATGCCGCAGGATAGAGCAAGACAATCAAATTCAAGATCACGTGTAGCCGCCCTTACGTTGATGCCCGGTGCCATGTTACCGGCGTTAGTTTCAGTGCTTGTGCTCCAATTGTTCCGCGTCGATCAGCATCGTTGGGTGCCGATGATTTGGATGGAGTTTACCGCGATATCGGCTCTGTCCATCGTGATGTTCTTCGCTGTCAGATTTTGGCTGCAGCGGAACGAAAATTTCGCAACTCCGAAAACGATCGCTTACCTCGCGCAAGCTGGCGCGGTTGTTTCGTTGGTACACGTGATCTTGTGGCAACTGGTTTCGCGTCGAATCGGGTTGGGTGATCCAAATGAGATCGTCGCACTTTTGGCGATTCAGTACGTCGGTTGGCACCTCGCCGTTTTCGCTTCGGTGAAGGGTTTCGAAAGAGCCAGCCTTTTGCTCTGCGGATCGATCGTCTTTTTTGTTTGCTGCATGACAAAACGATACGATATCCTTGGCCTTGGAGCCGTCTTTGCCGTCATGTCGCTTTGGTGGCTGGCGGGAATCTACTGGTCGCGGCTTGACTCGAAAGCCATTGATGGCAACGCAAAAATTTTGCAGATTCATGGAGTCTCTACTGCGATCGGAGCCGTCGCGATCGCGATCGCAATCGGCCTAGCGATGCTTTCTCCTTTTTCGCCTCGTCAGATTTCAATCGCCGGGTTCATGCCATTCTCCGGTGGGGAAGGGGGCTACCAAGATCCGTTTGCGACGTCGGGCATCGGTGACGGTAACATGCTGACGGCTGGAACGAATGCAACCACAACCGGAGCGGTCGACTCTAACGAGTTCATCGAAGACAACAAGCCTTCGTTGTACGACGTGATGATGGACACGTACAAGGGCCCCGTATTCAAACCAAAGAAACGCAATCGAGCTATTGCACTTAATGAAATTGCCAAACATATTCATGACGTTAAACAGTCTGAACAGTCAGGGCGAACTTTTCGCACCATGCGAGACACCGATCGGGTAGCGGACATTGAATTGGAAGATCGGATTTCAAAAGCGTTGCTCTATGTGGAAGGGTCCGTACCTGCAAGGTTTATGGTCGACACGTTCCAGTCTTTCGATGGCTGGGACTGGTCAAAAACATCGATCAAAGGTGAAACACCCTTGCCACCGCGAATAAAATTGCAAACGCAATTCGGCAAACCGATTCTAAAATTAACCCAAGTCAAACCCGACTACCTGACCTCCAATCGCACTCATCGAGTCAAGATAATGCGGCTGGAAACTTCCAGCTTGCCAGCACCAGCGTTTCTTGACTGTTGGCATATCAGCCGTTTGAACAGCGAAGGAATTTTCAAATGGAGTGAATCAGGCTTTGTGCGATATGACGGCGAAGCCATCCCAGAGCAAACGCTCATCGACATCAATGGATTTGTCCCGAATTACCATGTGATGCGATCCGGTGGTGCCGCAGGAGATCCTGTCTTCCAAAAGAACAAGCTGTCGAAGTCCAATGAATCGGAATCGGCATTCCTTCAATTGCCCGAAAGCAGCTCGCGAGATCGCGTTGATGCATTGGCAGCTGAATGTACTGCGGGCGTTCGTCCGGGGTGGAATCAAGTCGAAGCGATCGTCAATCGGATGCGAACAGACTTCGAACTCAATCCCGAGTGGGAAGTCGATGAATCCGCCGACGATTCGGTGAGTCAATTTCTTTCGCTCAACGGCGGACCTTCTTGGATGTTCGCAACCAGCTGTGCGATGGTTCTGCGAAGCGCTGGTTATCGAACGCGATTGGCAAGCGGATTTCTCGTTCAGGAAGAAGACTATGATCGGACATCACGCCAATCGATCGTGACATCCAAAAACTTGCACATGTGGCCAGAAGTTTGCCTCGACGGAAAGTTCTGGATCCCGCTTGAGCCAACGCCCGGATACCCTATCCCTTTCAGTCACGAAACGCCGTGGCAATGGTTAGTTGCAAAAGCTCACGCCGCCATCGGCTGGATTTGGAATCACCCAATTTCTTCTTTGCTGGTCGCGACGGCAGTTGTCTTGACCCATTTGTATCGCGCCAATGTAATTACGTTCCTGATGCTGCTCTGGTGGCATGTCATTCGATTCGTGTGGCCGTCAAAATTACTTCGAGCAACACGACAATTGATTGATTTGAGATTTTGGGCCGCAGGGAACAGCAGACCTTTATCCAAAACGATCAAGGCGTGGTATACAAGAGTCGAACCCAATCTTTCGAACGGGTTTTATGACCTTTGGAATGCACGGAATTACAACAGCCAACACAAAATTGGCAGCGGCGACCTGATCAAACCGTGTCGAGACCAGATCAACTTACTAACACTCAAAAAGATTCAAACTTTCGTCTCTGAGAATTCCGAACAGGAAACCCTATGATTCAGGACCTTGAACCAAAACTATCCAACGAAAAAATTGGAGCGCTTCGTGATCGTCTTAACTCGGCTCTGGTCGGCAAGGCAGATGTTGTTGAACTGGTGATTGCTTGCGTGCTCTCACGTGGGCATCTGCTTTTCGACGATCTCCCCGGGCTGGGAAAGACAACGCTTGCCAAAGCACTTGCGTCAGCCATCGGCGGTGACTTCGCCCGTGTTCAATGTACGCCGGACTTGCTGCCCACGGACATTTCCGGATTCAACGTCTTCAATCAGAAAACGCAAGAATTCGAATTCCGACCGGGCCCGGTTTTTTCTGATTTGCTATTGGCAGACGAAATCAACCGGGCGACGCCGCGAACGCAGAGTGCTCTTTTTGAAGCAATGGCTGAACGACAAGTGACGCTGGACAACCAGACAATGCCGCTGGCGAAAACGTTTCTGGTTCTCGCGACGCAAAATCCAATCGAGAGCCATGGTGCGTTCCCGCTGCCTGAAGCGCAGTTGGATCGATTTGCCATCAAGGTAAGCATCGGCTATCCGGCGCGACAGGACGAAATCCAAATGCTTGCTGACAACATTGGCATCGCAGCACAAGCTGAACCGCAACAACCCGTCATCACGCTCGACGAATTGGCGCGGACCCAAGATAAAGTTAACGCAGTCGAAGTTAACGAAAGCGTGCGTAGCTACCTTGTTGACTTGGGAACCGCCACACGTGAACACACCGAAGTGGATACAGGACTAAGTCCGCGAGGGTTGATCATTTGGCAAAGCATGGCTCAGGCTTGGGCGTGGCTGCAGGGCCGGGCGTTTGTCACCCCAGATGACATTCAGTTGGTCGCAAAGCCAATTTTGAGTTTGCGGCTTTCAGGAGTTTCCAATGGTGCGGACCGAATTATCGATGAAGTAATTGATTCGGTCACCGTTCCTAGCGTTTAAGCTGCTAGGCGTTTTCGAATTAAAGATTAAACACGCGGAACCCTCGAATAAGCGTTCAGGTGAAAAGAGTCGTTCGCCCGTGTTCAGCTTTCGCTTGCGTTCTTTTTTTCGTAAACGACGGACAAAAACGCGTCAACATCTTTGAATGTTTTCTTCTCAAGCAAAACGTCATCGACCATCTTACGGGCCTCCATCTCAGGGTGCCCGAAGCTGACGAGAATCTGATAAACCTCTTCGGTGATTGAAGTGGAGACGACACCTGCTTCTCCTTCTGCGGCAGGAATCAGCAACGCAAATCGGGCCATTTTTCGACGCAACTCAGCAACAATCTTCTCGGCCATTTTCGGGCCGATCCCGGGCAGCGTCGTCAGACCTTTTACATCCTGCTGCTCAATCGTTCGCGCCACATCAGGAACCGGACGAACGATCGCCTTTAAGGCTTTCTTGACTCCCAAACCGCCAACCGAACAGAACACCTCGAAGAATTGCTTTTCCGCGACACTGTTGAAACCGATCAGTCGCGGCGTCATGCGGCCGCCTTTTTGCACGTTGCCGTCAATGTACTGGATCGTGTGCAGAGTAACTTGCTCGCCGACTTTCATTTGAATTTGACGACGCGTGAACTCGGGAACAAGCACTTCGTATTCGTACGGCGGAACTTCCAAAACAGCACAATCATCAGGAAGGTCGGCCAACACGCCGGTTATTTTTCGAATCATAGAATGGAGGATGGCCGCGAAGCCAAAAAGTGGTGACAAATTGCGATCGCAGCTGCATCAGCCACGTCAGTGGGTTCGGGAACTGAATCGAGATTAAGTTGAGCCGCGACAGCGAATTGGACTTGGGATTTTGGTGCTCGACCGTTTCCGGTCATGACCTTTTTGACTTGAGTCGCGGCGTAAGGGTGAATGAGAAGATCGTTTTCAGCACATGCAAGGCAGATTACTCCGCGTGCGTGGCCCATGATGATCGCAGTTGTAGGATTTGCATAGTGACTGTACAGCTCTTCCAGTCCAGCAGAATCGGGCTTGAGTCGCTGGATGACTTCGGTGAGACCTTCGTAGATTTCTTTTAGTCGATCGCCGAGTGAATCTTTTCGGTTGCTGCGAACGATGCCGCCTTCAACGATCTGAAACTGATTGCCATCGGTATCGAGAACACTGTAGCCCGTGATGTTCAAGCCTGGGTCGATGCCGAGAATTCTTGTTTTGCCGTCCATGAAATGCCTCGCCGTTTAACTCTCGTCTCGAGTCAGCAACGCAACACATTGCGCCTGCATAACTTGTCCAGTCCCAACGGCGCCCACGCCTTCGCCCGTTTTCGCTTTCACGCCAACGCAGTCGGGAGACAATCCTAAAATCTGGGCAACACGAATTGCGATCGCTGGTTTGTACGGCGAAAGTTTTGGTTTCTGAGCAAAGAGGATGCAATCGATGTTGGCGATCGACCAACCTTCATCGGAAGCCTTCTGCCAAGCGAGACTGAGCATTTCCGCTGAGTCGCGCCCTTTGTTTTCGTCAGCATTGTCGGGGAAGAGCTCTCCAATGTCACCGATTGCCGCCGCACCTAAAATCGCGTCGGTGATTGCGTGTAGCAGCACGTCGGCGTCGCTGTGGCCCGCAAGATGGAAGTCGAATTCGATCAAGACTCCGCCAACCTTGAGCGGTCCGCCCGGTTCGAGGCGATGCGTGTCGTGTCCAATTCCGATTCGATGCTGCATTTTTCTTTCGTGGTTGTGGCTTCAGTCCGCGTGATGTTCGTAGTTAATGCCTTTAGACATGTCCGCGCTACCGAAGCACCAACAATGCAAAACCGGCTAAAGCCAGCTACTACAAACAACATGCTCATTGTACGCACATGCACTGATTCCACGTACCCCGATTGCAGGCCTGTCACTTGTGAGCCCTGAGCCTATAATCACGGGCTTGCAAAAACGCCGTCGTCAGCCGAACAATCATGCCCGTCATCGAGATAAAAAACCTTAGCAAGTCCTACCGCGTGTACCAAAAAAGCGAAGGAGTCATGGCGTCGATCAAAGGCCTGTTCCACCGCGAGTATAAAGAAGTCCACGCCGTCAGCGACATTAGCCTCGAAGTCGAAGAAGGAGAATTTGTCGCGTTCCTAGGACCCAACGGAGCCGGCAAAACGACGACATTAAAATTACTCTCCGGCGTCATCAATCCAACTTCAGGCACATGCTCGGTCCTCGGCCACGTTCCATGGGAGCGAAAAAACGAATACCGTCGCCGATTTGCACTCGTCATGGGTCAGAAGAATCAGCTTTGGTGGGACCTTCCCGCGGCGGAATCCTTTCGGCTCAACCAACACATCTACGGAATCACAGCCGACGAATTTGACCGGACCCGTGACGAACTGACCGACATGCTGGACGTAACGCGATTGCTTTCGCAGCCGGTCCGCGAACTGTCACTCGGCGAACGAATGAAGATGGAGTTGATCGCGGCGTTACTTCACAAGCCCGACGTTCTGTTTCTGGACGAACCCACGATCGGCCTAGACGTGATCGCACAACACAAGATCCAACAGTTCCTCAAGCACTACCAGGAAACGCAAAACAACACGATCCTGTTGACCAGCCATTACATGAAAGACATCTCAGCTCTCTGTAAGCGTGTTGTCATTATTGCCGGTGGCGAAATTTATCATGATGGATCGTTGGAAGAAATCGTCGACCGTTTCAGCAGTCACAAAATCGTAACGCTACAAATGGCAAACGACCGTTCATTGGAAGGCTTACAAAATCTTCCCAACGTGATCTCCGTTGAGGCGCCCAAGATCAAGTTCCGTGTCGATCGAGATGACGTCGGGCAAACACTTGGCGAAATTCTTGGCTTGCACGACGTGGACGACATCGTGGTTGAGGATCCTCCTTTGGAGGATGTGATCGCGAGTGCTTTCTCCGACGCGGCCCAGCAACAGAAGTCGCAACAGGAAGCGATCGAGGCAAATAGCTAATGAGCCAAGCCATTCCTGTAACTGAACAATCCCTTTCGCTAGGCCAACGGGCTCGCATTTGGTGGACTTTCTTCCAAGTCGCGATTAACGAGCGGCTGGTCTATCGTGGAGATTTCATGATCGGCACGCTGATGCGATTCCTGCCGACGCTGACTCAGATTTTTCTCTGGTGGGCGATTTACGATGTCGTCGCGCAGTCGGGATCGGACTCGATTGCGAGCTATCGATACGGTGACATGGTTGCGTACTACTTGATGGTCACCATCGCGAGGGCTTTCTCGAGCATGCCCGGATTGACCAAGGGCATTGCGAATCAGGTTCGTAACGGCGAAGTCAAAAAGTTTCTGATCCAGCCGATCGATATGCAGGGCTGTTTACTGGTCCAGCGAATCGCGCACAAACTGGTTTACTATCTGATCGCGACGCTGCCGTTCGCGTTAGTGTTTTTCCTGTGTCGTGATTTCTTTATTGATGGCTGGCCTTCGACCGAAGTTACCATTGTCTTTTTCGCATCGTTGATTCTGACGTTTTTGCTTGGGTTCTTCATGGAATCCGCGATTGGTTTGATCAGTTTCTGGTTCCTAGAAGTGACCTCGCTGACTTTCATCTACATGCTGATGAACTTTCTGCTTTCGGGACACATGTTTCCGTTGGAGCTATTGCCTGAGTCACCGATCAACGTTCGTGGCTTCGTTGAGTTCCTTCCGTTTAAGTATCTGGCTTATTTTCCGGCAGCTGTTTTTCTGGGCAAAGTCGACGGGCCAGAAATGTATCGCGGTTTGGCGATCGAAGCTTCGTGGGTTCTGTTCTTCATCATCATCTCACGAATCATGTGGATTCGCGGCGTGAAACGCTACAGCGGATACGGAGGATAGGTCAGTGATTCGAGAAAACCAATACAAGCCCGAAGCGTCAGCGAGTGGTTCTGTACAATCGGTGCGCGGAGAAACCACTCGCTTGCGCTTCGGGCTTGTATTTGCCATGAGGCATGCAGCATGAACCCTTCTTACC